>CAYVQL010000191.1:0-21199 GCA_964454135.1 uncultured Enterobacterales bacterium
CTCCCCAGATGGTGACGGCCGCGTCGCTCTCTTCGTACTCGCCGCGCGACAGGTCCGGGAACCAGTAGACCGCTCCCGGGGTGGAATTCCCGTAGGCCGCGTCAAAGGCCCCGATCAACCAATCCGTGACCGCCCCGTCTCCGTCCAGGTCTCCGCTGGCCACGACGTAGGTGTCGTGATCCCATTCGCCGTGCACGAAGGCGCGGGTTTCCTCCTCGAAGACGACCTGCCCGGAGGTGTTGCCGGGCATGATGCCGATGCCGTACTTGCTGTGATAGTCACCCGCGGCGTCCTCGTACGTGGGTTCCTCCACCACGGCCAAGCCCAGCTCTGCACAGCCGTCGCCATCGGTGTCCGCCGCGGCGGCAGATTTGAAGCCCCCGATTTCGTAGCTGATAATCAGCTCCGCCTCCTCCACGGCCATCAAGCCCCGGGGCGCGGCCCCCACCTCGCGGCTGCCGCATTCGAACCGGTTTTCGCTCGGCTGCGGCGCGCTGTCCCCGGTCTCCACGCCCCCGGTCTCGCCGCTCTCCCACGCGGTGTCCAGGGGGCTGTCCCGGCCGCCGGAGTCGCGCGGCGCGCTGTCCGCCGGGGGAGGGGATCCCGCAGGCGGCGCCGAGTCCTTCCTGCGGTCCTCGTCGCAGCCGGCGATGAGCGACAGCAGCGCCAGCCAAGGGAGGCGCGCGGGCAGCGACGGGTCAGGGGGCAAGGTCTTTCTTCTCGACGATGAGCTCTCTGGGATCGCCAGGCAGAGGCGAGAGCATATCATCCATCCATTCGGGCTGCTGGTGCAGCTTGTTCTGCTGCGGCGTCACCGGCCTCACCCCCAGCTCCCATTGTCCCGCCTCTTCGTAGGACAGGACCGTCCAGTCGGCTCGCTCGTAGGCGAAGAACAGGCGGGGCTGGTAGCCGGGCTTGAACGCCACGGGGCTGGGGAGCTTTTGTTCGGTGGAGGGCCACAGGCTCCACGGGCGGGGCAGCCTTGTCGAGCCGCAGAAATCGGAGCCCGACCTGAAGGGCATGATCTTGCTCTCGTAGACCGTACAGGACGTGCAGACCCAGTAGATGCTGCTGCCGCTGGGGGCGCTGGGATCGCGGAGGACCAGGTAGGCGTAGCGGTAGTCGGCTCCCACTTGCAGCGTCAGCTCCAGGACCGTGATCCAGGGATCGGTGTCGCGGTAGCCCTGGCCGAGCAGGGCCTCGAGCTGATCCCTGCTGTCTGCGCTGGGCAGCGCCATCCGCCCGTCCACGACCTTGTCGCCCAGCAGCTGGCCCAGGCGCTGGAAGGCGAACCAGGAGGGCCTGGGCTCGGCTGCCGAGGCCGGCGCCGTGCTGCGCGTGTCGTCGAAGCGCAGGCCCATGCCGCCGAATTCGCCGCCCTGGGTGGCGATCAGGCCGTGCCAGCCGGCCAGGCTGGCCTTGGAGGCCAGGGCGCCGCAGAGCCGGCGCCAGACCTCCCAGGCCTGGAAATCCTCGTCGGCCACACCGGTGGGCTTCCAGTCGCCCGTCGTGGCCGACGTGTCCACGGCGTAGCCGGACTCGGAGACGGTCACGGGGAAGTTCTTGAAAGCATCTTCGGGGATTGACCCTTTCGGGAGTTGGAGGAACATCTCGTCCTCCACCAACTGTTTCAGCTCGTCCACCTCGAAGATCAAGTAGCCGATGTGTTTGAGAGAGTCGGCATTCTTCCTGTGATACCAGTGGATGTCCGCGCACTGCAGGAGGTCGGGGAACTGGGCGTAGAGGTCTGCCAGCGTGTCCATTCCGAAGACCTTGTCGTAGTACTCGTCGGCCTCCCGCACCATGCCTTCGATGAACCCCTTCACGTACTCCTTCTTCGCCTCCCAATCCCCGCCCAGCGCCCTGACGTAGCTGAAGAGGCCGGGCATGCGCAGCGTGATCCCGCTGGGCAGCGTGTCGCGCATGGCCTTGGCGAAGTGCAGGTAGGCGCGGCCCCACATCCGCCCCGTGGCGTCGGGATCGGTCCTTCCTCTGCTGTCGACCCAGACGTCCTTGACGCTGCATTCGTTCTTGAACTCGACGCTGTCCACCACGTCGGCCAGCGCCACGTCGGCCCAGGTCGCCGCCTGCGTCAGCAGCTCCGCCATCGCCGTGCAGATGTAGTGGATGTACTCGCGCTTGTAGGCGCAGGCGGGATCCATGGCCCTCAGGTGCCAGTCGCAGCGCTTCCCGCTCCAAGCGGGAGCCAGGTTTGGGAAGCAGGACCCGCCTGGCGAAGTGGCGCCCACATGCGATTCCTCATCCCAGGGCAGCAGCGAGAACCTCTCACCGGAGGCGTCGAGCCTGTCGGTCCCTATGCTGTGCTCCACGCAGGGGCTGGCCGCGCAGCCGCTCTCGGGTTGCAGGTCGCGCTCGGAACCGGTGGCGAACGCGGTGAAGATGAGCTTGAGGCCGCAGGTCTCGGCCTTGGCCAGGAGCTGGCCCAGCAGGCGGACGTTGGGGCGCAGGCCTGTGGAGCTGCCGGGATCCAGGCCCGCTCTGATGGCGTCTGCGATGAGGTCCTTGAGCGGGACCGGCTGGCCGTCGAACAGATCGTCGGCCTCCGCGATGTCCGCGGGATCCTGGGGCGCCAGCTTGGCCCAGCCCAGATCGCGCCCGCCCGGGTGGCGCACGACCCTGACGCCCAGGCGCTGGCAGTCCTCCAGGGTGGCGCCGTCGTCGCCGTACCTGTTGGGCGAAAAGAGGTTCCCGTCCGTCACTCCGACCTCATAGGCCTGGGCCCGGTTGAGCGCGAGCCGCTTTGGCACCCAATGGAACTCGAGGCTCCGGACGAGTCCCGGTCCGATGTCGGGGCGTTCGAGAAGCGACTCCACCTCCAGAGCGTGCCCAGCGCCTTCAGGCTCGTCGGCGATCGCCAGCTTCTCCCCCGGCAGCGGCCTGACGCCCTTGGGCAGCCCGTACTCCGTCTCGGCCTCGTCCGCAGCCCCCCGCGGATCGCGGCAGAGCGCCTTCACCAAGGGTCCGCCTGACCCCAGCTGCAGGTAGAACTCCCGCCGCAGCCGCCGCTCTTCGGCGATGCTGCGTAAGAACAGCTCCGGGTCCGGACCCTGGAAGAAACGCATGCCGCCATCCGCAGCCCAAGCCTCGCCCCGCGCCGAGCGCGCGAGGTCGTCTTTCCCACCAGCCATCTTCGCCTCCTGGCGCCAGGCGCCCGCTTCCCCCGGCGGGGGCCGGCTACTCGTCCAGGATAAGGGTGGCGTTGAGCTCGCAGTCGATCTCGGCGTCGCCGGAGGCGCCGTCGCTCACACCCAGCACCACCTCGATGCGGTCGGCGAAGGGACCGGTGATGTTGGTGAAGTTGTCGGTCCCGACGGTGAAGGTGTTCCAGGTCGTGCCCACCTGGGCTCCCGTCCTCTCGGGCCTGCCTTTGGGCTTGGCGCTCTCGTAGACGCGGACCTGCAGCTGCGCGTTCGCGGTCTTGTTGTACATCACCACGTGCAGGCGCAGGGACTTGGCCTGGCCCAGGATGTCGAAGAGCTCGGGGTCGTGGAAGTAGTCCTTCAACGCGCCGCTCAGGCCTACGGTGACGTAGTTGTCGCGGCCGAAGATCGTGACGTTGCGTTTCATGGGCGTCGCCCCCTTTTTGCGCGTTTGCGGTTGAGAATGCCTCTCGGCGACGTCAGCGTACTCGACTCGACTCGACGTGCGGTATTTTGTCAAGAGAATGTCAGGCGCTGGTCCGCAGGCGTCTGGCGCGCCCGCCCGGGCGCGTCAACGCCAGCCATCCCGGCTCGGCGACCGCTCGGCGGGGACTGCCCCCGGGGCCTGTTGACGTGGGGGACGAAGACCGCCGCGCGTCCGCCCCGCGTCGGTCCGCCCGATCCGCAGCCCTCAGGGAACCGGATCCGGCAGGTCCTGCGCCCCCTCGGGATAGAGCGCCCAGGCGTCGTCGCCCCGCAGCTCCAGGGCGGCGGCGTGGGCGCCGTAGTGCTCGGAGATGCCGGTGTCGATGGCCAGCAGCGCGCCCTCGCAGCGACTGGCGATGCGCCCTGACCGCTGGGTGGTGTGGCCCACCACCATCCTGCGCGCCTGCAGGGCCTGCAGGGCGCGGCCCAGCTCGGCGCAGGCGGCGGGCTCGGCCTCGGTCAGGTAGCCCCGATACCAGGTGGGCCCATCCTCTCCCAGCAGCGAGGCGTCGCCGCCGCCCTCCAGGGCCGCGTGGTAGGCCTGGTTGATCCGCTCCAGGCCCCCTTGGGCGACCTGCGCGCGCACGCCGCCGTGCACGAAGATCGTCTCGCCGACGCGCGCCACCGGATCGCGCTCTGCCAGCCAGGCGCCGTAGTCGCCCTCGCTGGACAGGGCCGCCCGCCGCGCCTCCTCCCCGCCGAAGGACGCCAGGTCGCCCTGCGACACGTAGCGCCAGTCGCCCAGCAGGTTCATGGCCTCGTGGTTGCCCATCAGTACGTGGACCGCGCCACCCGCGGCGGTCGCCTCGGCCTGCAGGCGCATCATCAGGTCCAGCACCCCCTTTCCGTCGTCGCCGCGGTCCAGCAGGTCTCCGGTCTGGACCAGCTGGCTGTCGCCTCCGATCCAGCGCCCTCGCTCGTCCAGCAGCCCGGCCAGCTGCAGCACGGCCAGGCTGTGCTGCAGGTCGCCGTGCAGATCCCCCACCGCCACCAGGCGCGGCGCCGCCAGCTGTGCGGCCTCTTGCGACGTCGGTTGCGGCTCCGCGGGCGCTTCCTGCCGCCGGACCTGCTGGCAGGCCGCCAACGCAAAGGCGCAGGCGGCCATGCCCCCGAAACCCGCTGCCGTTCTTCTTCTCCGCGGCCCACTTTCCGGGACCTGTCCGCCGTCTCGCGCTGCGCTGGTTTCCATCGTGCACTCCAAGGGCTGTCCGGAGAAGTTATCCGAACACAGCGGTCGTCGACAGAAACCAGGCCCCGACCGACGCGCGAGCAGGAGGAGACCTCAGCCATGGAACCCCTATTGGTGCTCAACCGCCTGCTCGACAGATGCCGCAAGAATGGCGCGAAGGGTGCGGAAGCCCTGCTGACGGAGTCTCGCGGGGTCGAGGTCCGCATGGAAAGGGGAAGGCTGGCCGCCCCTTCCAACAAGGAATCCATCGAGATCAAGCTGCGTGTCTACCTCGAGGGGGGCCGCGGCGGCAGCGCCTCCTGGTCCGCCCCCCGGCTGGCCGACATCCTCGAGAAGGCCGAGAAGCCGCTGCAGCGCGCGCTGCGCGCCGCCGAACGCGCCAAGCCCTCACCTTTCGTCGGTCCCGTTGAGCGCTACGATCTCGAGGAACGCGGCCGAGGCCTGCTCGATCGCCGACACGCGCATCTCGACGACGCCAGCCGCTCCGAGATCCTGCTGCAGAACGCCACCAGCTGCGAGGCGGTGGATCCCGCGCTGCGGGCCGACAGCCTGCACTACGGCGAGCTGCTGCTGCGGCGCAGCTTCGCGAGCACGCGCGGCGTCGCGGCCAGCGAGACCTCCACCCGCTTCGAAGCCAGCTGCAGCGCCCACTACGGACTGCGCGGACGCCCCTTCAGGCACTACATCGCGGCGCGACAGTTCGCGAACGTCGCCAGCGTGCCCTTTGGCGCCGGGCTGGGGCAGCGGCTGCGCATCCTGCACCAACCGGCCAGCCTGCCCAGCGCGGCCTGTCCCATCATCATGCACTCCTCTGCCACCGCCGACCTGCTGCGCGCCCTGGCGCCGGCCTTCGAGGCGCGGTTGGTGCGCGCGAAAAAGAGCTTCCTCCGCCGCCATATGAACGGGCCCGTCGCCAACTCGCGGCTGCACGTCATCGACGATCCCAGCCTGCCCGGATCGCTGCACAGCAAGGCCTTCGACGATCGCGGCGTGCCTCCCATGCCCGTGGTGCTGATCCGTGAGGGCAGCGCCACGGGTCTGCTCTACGATCCCAAGACCGCGCGCGAGGCCAAGCTGCGCCCCACCGGCCACACCCAGGCGGACCGCGCCGTCTTCTCCAACCTGGTGGTGCGACCCGGCAGCCGCAGCCGCAATGCCATCGGCATGGAGCTGAACGACTACCTGGTGATCGACGGCTTCCACGACGAGCAGCCCCTGGACCTGGCTACCGGCATGCTGGACACGAGCTGCGACGTACTGGTCTTTCGTGGGCACCAGGTGCAGGGCGGCGTCCTGGGCCTGCCGCTGCGCCTGCCCATCACCGAGCTGCTGGGCGCTGTGAGCGAGGTCGCCAATGACCAGTCGCGCTACCAGAGCGTGGACAGCTGCAGCCTGGTGCTGCGGGGCATCGAGCTGCCGAGCCCGTGAAGCGCGCCCGCCTCCCGCGCCTGAATTGGCTTGAAGAATCGACCCGCCCGGTCCGTCCAGGATTCGGGCTTTCGGTCCCTTGTCCACGCAGCTATGCTCCCTGCCAGCCCCAACCTCAGCCAGGATGCAGGCCATGAAACCGCTCCCCCTCCTGCTCGCCCTCCTCCCCCTCGCCGGCTGCGCCCAGTTCGCCGACTACCTGCCCACGGTGTCCTTCGGCCGCCTGGACGTCAACGATCTGGACTGGGAGCGCATCGACACCGACTTCGTCTTCATGGTGAACAATCCCAACCCCATCGATATCGGTCTCGACAACTTCGACTACGCGCTGGCCCTGGGAGGCGTGGAGCTGCTCTCGGGGGCCGACCCGGACGGCCTGGAGCTGATCGGCGAGGACGAGAGCGAGATGGCGCTGCCGGTCTCGATGAACTTCCAGGACCTGTTCGACGTGGTGGAGGCCGTGCGCGGCGAGGACGCCTACGACTTCGGGCTGGCTGGCAGCTTCGGCTTCGACACCCCCCTGGGCGTGGTGGACCTGCCCTACGACGCCGAGGGCCAGTTCCCGGCGCTGCGCACGCCCAGCTTCGATCTGTCCAAGGTGCGCATCGCGGATTTCGACATCACGACGGCCACCATCGAAATCGACATGGACGTGGACAACGACCACGGCTCCACGCTCTGGTTCGAGGACTTCGACTACAGCCTGGACATGGCCGAGAGCCAGGTGGCGACGGGATTTCTGGCTGACCTTGGCGCCGTGGACGGCGCCAGCACGGGCACCGTCACCCTGCCCGTGGAGCTGGACTTCATCTCCCTGGGCACCGCCATCTACGACGCCCTGACCGGCGACGAGGTCAGGGTGGGCCTGTCCGCCTCCACCAACGTGGTCACGCCTTTTGAGGGCTTCACCATCCCGCTTTCGATTGACGAGAGCGGGAAGATCAATATCGAGTAGCGCGCGTGGCGTCGGGGGCGCTCACATCAGGGCGGCGAGCACGGTCCGGTCGAAGTACATGTCGTTCCGGGCGATCCGCTCGCCTTCCACCAGCTGTCCATCGCCAAAATGGGATCGGACTACGACGAAGCACAGCTGTCGCCGCCACAGGCGGAGCAGCCAGTGCAGCCGGCGTCGGCGCAGTCGATGGCCTCATCGTCGTCGTTGTCTTCAGCCCCGGTTAGGCTGCCGCCATGGTCCCCGACGTCACCTCACTGAAAAGCTCGCCCTTGCGCTTCGCGCGGCGCTTCCTCCCTTGCTCGCTCGTCGCGATCCTCTGTGGGTGCTTCTTTTTCGAGCCCATCGGCCAGCCCACGCTCGACACGGCCTGGTCGCCCCTGTGCGACCTGCCCGAGAGCGTTCAGGATCTCGACGGCGCCCACGCCTGCCTGCGGCGTGGCAATACGGACGCTCTGGAGCCTACCGAGCTGCAAGGTGGCTGGACGGGCGCTTTCTGCATCGCCGCGGATGTGGCCATGGGACTGCTACCCTTCCATGACCAGTGCCTGGGGGATTTCGACGTGACGCTGGAGCCCTCTTCAAGCCCATCCCTGGTCGGCGAAGGCAGCTGCGCCTTCGAGGGCGGGGGGCTGTTCCCCCTCAAGCCCTTCCTACCGGACATCTACGGCGGGGAGTTCGAGGGGGAGTGGTGGCAGAGCGAGGAGGATGTGCACACCATGAGTACCGAGACCGAGGTCGGCATTGTGGAGGTTGCCTGGGCGCTGACGGTCTGCGATGAGATGCTCATCGGAAGCGCTTCCGGGTTCACTTCCCTGTTGTACGAGACCGACCTGCTGGAGATCGACTACGACGCGCTGTTCGTTGCGGTTCCGGGCTCTGTGACGTCGCGGTGACGCGTTCTGGGTCAAAGAAGTACAATGTCAGCAAAACCCCACCATGCGCTCCCGCGGCCAGGCCTCTGGTCGCGGCGCCGTGGTCCTGCTGGTAGTGGCCGCTCCAGAGGCTGAAACCGAGCTCTGCGGCGATGCTGAGCGGCTGCGCTGGCCGAAACTCCGCACCGAAAGCGCCCAGGAAGCCGCCGCTCCGGACCTGAGCCTCGCCGCCTTCATCGGCTTCTCCGGGGCTGTCCCCCTCAACGTTCGACAGGACGGGGAAGACCGTGAAGGCCTCTCCCACCAGATAGGGTGTCATGTCGGATCGCTCGGGCAGCGTCCAACGTCCCCCCACCCCGAACGTCGTGAGCGACAGGGTCACCCGCCGTCGCGCGTCACGCGCCGCAAAGTGGAAGAAGTCGAGGCTGGCGAAGAGGGCGGCGGATCTCCAGCTGCGACCGATCCTCGTGTCGAGCCGGCTCCCTGGCAGGATGTTGGAGGAATCCCAGGAGATCCCCTCCCCTATGGTCAGGGTCCAGGCGCGCTCGGCAGCCCGAGCAGGCCAAGGCGCCAGCAGAGCCGCAGCCAGTAGCGAGCGGTGAAGCAGCCTCTGCATCCTGGGCAGCGAACTACATATAGAAGTTGAGCAGAATGGCCGAGTAGGTGTTCAGCAAAGCACCCTTCACCTCGTAGTCGTCTTCGTCGTAGCTCGCTGCGTAGCGCATCAGCCCGATCTCGGCGCCGACCGTGACTGAATCGTTGACGAAGTACTCGCCGCCGAAGCCGCCCAGCATCCCGAAGCTCTTGACGTCAGCGACGACGTCGTCAGCTTCGTCATCGACGTCGGTGGAAGGGAGGACCGTGAACAGCTCTACTGCGCCGTAGGGCGACAAGCTGCCCGCTTCCTGCGCGCGGAGGAAGTAGCGCCCGCCCAGCCCCAGGGTGAGCAGTGAGCCGGAGGCGGAATCCCCATCCGCATCGCCCGAGGCGCGCAGCACGTCGATGGTGGCGAAGATGACGGAGCGGTTCATGGTGATGCCGAGCCGTGTGGTCAGGTCGAGCCCGGGTACGATGTCGAGGTTGCCCACCGACAGCCCTTTGCCCACCGTCATCGCGAATTTGACGTCCTTGGCGGCTGCGGCATGGGCTGCCTCGCTGAAGAGTCCTGCCATTGCTGCTGCTATCATGAAAGCCGGTATCCTGTTCATCACTTCTCCTCCTTCGGTTTGTATTACGCGCGATAGCGCCTTCCAAGACCAGAAGGCGGTGCTTTGCTGCGGAAAAATATGGTAGCAGGGAAAGCGAAGGCGCGAAGCCACCTGTCGGGAATGCGTCGCAAAAATCTGGAAGAAGAGGTCTTTTCGGTTTGCGCCCTGGCTGTTTGGGGGTAGCCCTGGACGCGTGCGTGCGGCGCGAGCCCTGCTCTGGGCCAACACCATCCCCAGGCAGGTAGGCGGCCCACCCTTGATAGGCGCGTTGGGAAGCTGCGAGGCTGGTGCCGGCACCACCAGCCTGCACTTCGAGATCGACTTCAAAGACGAGCGGGAAGGAACGGACAACAAGCTGGCCGGCAAGCGCAAGTACCCTCCCCAGCGCAAGCGCGGGAAGGCGAAGAACGGTCGGAGCGACGCCCCGCAGATCGTGGTCGGTCTGGCCGTGACCCGTGACGGCCTGCCCGCGCGGTGCTGGATCTCCCCGGGCAACACAGTCGACGCCAGACCCGCTGGGGCGGCTTGGCCATCAGCCGCAAAGCCGTGCGAGCGGCCGAGCGGCTGGACGGCAGGTGGGTTGTCACCACCAACGACGACACGCTGACCGTCGAGGAAATGGCGCTGGGCTACAAGCAGCTGCAGCGGGTCGAGGAGTGCTGGCGCTCCATGAAGAGCGGCCTGCGGATGCGCCCGGTCTACCATCGCGCCCCCCACAGCATCCACGCCCACATCCGTCTCTGCGCGCTGGCCCTGCTCATCGAGCGCATCGCCGAGACGCTCTGCGGCGACACCTGGCGGAACATTCGCGACGACCTCAATCAGGTGAAAGTCGGCATGCTTCAGGGCCCCAACGGCCGCATCGTCCAGGTCGCCAAGCCAAGGGCTGATGCTCGAAAACGTCTGGAGCAACTGGATATCCAGCCGCCATCGCGCGTCCTCTCCGCCACCTGAGCGCGCTCGGACGACCTGGTGCAAACGGTTTCCTGACCGATCCGGCGATAGTCGCTCTAACAAGCCGTGTATGGCTCATCCGGGCAGGGGGTGCCGTTCAAACTCGGGTCTTTACCATCCGGCATTACGCCGGCAATAACCTGTGTTATGTTGACTTGCTCGGCAATGGCGGCGGCAGTTTTTTCATTATCACCAGTGAGCATTACCAGCACGGCCTTCGACGGGGGAGGTGCGCCTCGGAGCGCGTGGAGGGGCTCCCGAAGTCCCCTGGGGCGCGCAGGGAGCGGTCTGAAAGCGCCACGCGGCTCGACCGACGCGACAAAGAAGCGATCGCTGAGAGGATCGTGGTATGCTGGAGGTCGGACGAGGTGGCTAGTGACGGCTATCCGCGGCTGCGGCAATCCTTTCGGCCAGGTAGCCGAAATCATGACCGAGCAGGTTTTCTCGACGGGGCGGCCTTCCGCCTCCCCCTCCTCGCCGCTTGATGAGCGGCGTGCGCCGGCACGCCGGACCGTTCCGGCGCTTCTGGACCCTGCTGTCCGTCCGCGCTTTCCGGGGAGTGGCCGAAACGATGACCATAGCCTCAACGAAGTGGCCGGTTCCTGGGTCATGTCCGGCAGGGAAACCGAGGACCGCGCACGGGATCTCCAGAGGGCACTGCAATGGCGAAAGCGGAGAGGTGACACCGTGTCCTGTGGCTTTGTGACGACAGGGGGCCTACCGGCGGCCTGTCACCAGTGCCGCGCGCCCTGGGCGGACGGCACACCGCCTCGACCGAGGGCGTAGGGCCATGGAGTTAGAAGTCGGTGCTGTGATCGAGCGCTACGAGGTCGTGCGGTTTCTCGGCCAGGGCGGCATGGCGGCGGTCTACCTGGTCCAGCACCGGACGCTGGGCACGCGTCACGCTCTGAAAGTGCTGACGGTGTCGAATTCGGTGATCCGGGACCGCCTGATCGACGAGGGGCGGCTGCAGGCCAATCTCAAGCACCCAAACATGGTGGCCGTCGCGGACGTACTCGATGTGGCCGGCGCACCGGGGCTGCTCATGGAGTACGTCGACGGCCCATCGCTGGACGTCTGGCTCAGCGAGAACCGACCCCCTCTGGACCAGGCCGAGGCCCTCTTCCAGGGCGTGCTCTCCGCCGTGCGCCGGGCCCACGACGCCGACGTTATCCACCGGGACCTGAAGCCGGGCAACGTGCTCCTCGCTCCTAGCGACGAGGGCGGAGTCGTGGTAAAAGTCGCCGATTTCGGCTTGGCCAAGGCGCTCGGTGGCGAGGCGCGGGACCTGCGCCGCACTCGAACGGGTGTGGCGATGGGCACGCCCGCCTACATGGCGCCGGAGCAGTTCCGCGACTCCAAACATGTCGACCGCCGGGCAGATGTCTTTGCCCTCGGCGCCATTCTGTACGAGTTGGTCTGTGGTCGCCACCCATTCCCCGGCGACGACCTCCTGCAGCTGTTCAACGCCATCGCGTCGAACGTCTACGTGCCTCCACGAGAGCTGGTGCCCGATCTTCCGCGGAGGGTCGAGGCGGCCATCGTCGGTTGCCTGGCGGCCGATCGCAATCAGCGCATTCCCGACTGCCACACCCTCGGCGATGTGCTCGCTGGACGTCGCCTCTGGCAGGAGGATCCCGGCGTGAGCGAGGGGCCAGCTCCGACCTTCAATGCCGCGCCGGCGCCGCCATCGGGGCAAGACGACGTGGAGGCCACCTTTGCGATGACCGGTGGGCTGGAGCCGGCTGCGTCGGTCGCCTCGGCACCGCGCGTGCCTTCCCCTCCCGTCGTTCCCTCCACGCCCGGCTTCGACCCAGCTGCGCCTTCCTCCGTCGGCGGCGGGCAGGAGGAACCCGGCGTGAGCGAGGGACCAGCTCCGACCTTCAATGCCGCGCCGGCGCCGCCATCGGGGCAAGACGACGTGGAGGCCACCTTTGCGATGACCGGTGGGCTGGAGCCGGCTGCGCCGGTCGCCTCGGCACCGCGCGTGTCTTCCCCTCCCGCCGATCCCTCCCCGCGCGTCTTCGACCCAGCTGCGCCTTCCTCCGTCGGTGGCGGCTTGGTCGACGTGCGAGTCGACCGGTCCGAGACGGTCCCTGCTCCCGTGAAGTGGTGGCGCTGGGGAGCCGTGTTCGCCATGCTCCTGGTCCTCCTGACCGGTGTGAGCATCGTCGGCGGGTTCGTGGCTCTGAAGGCGTACCGTGCGGCTGCGGAACAGGACCGGCTCACCGAGGCAGAGGCTCCGGCGACGGTCGAGCCGGAAGAAGCCACCGTGGCGGAGCTGCCTGCCGAACCGGACCTCTCAGCGCAGGCTGACCCGGAGCAAGTCACCGAGTCGGACGCCACTCCGGCGCCCTCGGCGAGCCCGGCCACCGAGCCCGAACCGACCCCCACGCTTTCGGCAGATCGCGCCACCCCATCGCCTGCCCGCTCAACCCCCGCAGCGGTCGAGCGATCGGTCGACCCCTCGATCGCCGCCGAGCCGGGCTCACCGGCCGTTGCCGAGTCCGTGCCCGTCGTGGTCCTGGTCGAGGAGCCGGTGGCGATCCGCCAACCGGAGGTCTCAACCGGGTCGGGGGAACCATCGGGCACGCTCTACGTCAGGAGCCAACCCGGTCCCGGACAGGTGGTGATCGACGGCGCCAAGCGCGGTCGAACCCGATGGAGAGGCGACCTCAGCCCCGGCGAGCACAAGGTGACGGTCAGGGGCGACGATGGGGCGAGCGCCAAGGCGACAGCGGTCATCCGATCGGGAAAGGACACCTACATCTGCCTCGATCTGGACCACGGCGGCGTCTGCCAGTGAGATCGCGCTGCGGTCTGCCGGCCGAGGGACTGAGTCGGCGCTCAGTCCTCGAAATAACATTCCCCTTCCAGCTGGAAGGGCCCGCCTTCCAGCCACATCGTGCCGTGCATCTCGTTGTCGTCGATGTCGCCCTCGAACAGGCCATCCCAGGTGATATCGCCCTCGAACTGCACGTCGATGGACAGCTCGACGTCGTCTTTCGAAAGTGTGCCGTCGATCTCGCCGACCCACTCGTCGTACTGCCAGGTGAAGCTGACCTGGCCATCCACGATGCCGTACTTCGCATCGTAGATGTCGAGCAGGACGTCGACCTCGTCGAAGTCGAACTCGCAGAAACCAGTCCAGTCGCCTTCGAACTCGTCGGCCTGGGAACACCCACAGGCGAACAGGGCCATGGCCAGGAAATGTCTCACAGGCCCTCCGTGTCGATCTTCTTGGTAGGGGGTGGTGGTTCGGCTGGCGGAGGAGCTTCCTGCTCCTCCGGCAGATCCTGTTCGAGGATGACGAACTGGACGCGACGGTTCAGTGCTTTTCCTGCAGCCGTCGCGTTGTCCGCGATCGGCCGCGTCTCGCCGTAGCCGCGCGAGGTCAGGCGGTCCGCGTCGACACCCATCGACACGAGCGTGCGGGTGACGTTGTCGACGCGTCGCTGGGACAGGGTCATGTTGGAGGATTCATCGCCTGCCGAGTCGGTGTGACCCTGGATCTCGACCTTGCGGACGTGGGGGTTGTCGAGGAGCACGTTGGCCACCTGCCCCAGCAGGGGCATGGACTCTGCCTGGATCGTGTCTCGGCCGGAGTCGAAGTGCACCTGCTCGAGGATGCGCACCTCCTTTTTCTCGTCGTCCATCATCACGCGAGCGGCCTTCATTGTGACCCTCACGTCCGCGTCGGCCCGCTGGCCGGGCACGATGACGAGGTCGTGGCGCTCGGTGCCCACCTCGGGCGCGCTGATCAACAGTCGCCAGTCGCCCGGCCTCAGCTCGAAGACCGCGGTGCCATCCGGGCCCAGGTACTGGGTGGGGACCGTGCCCGGGCCGAGGAAGCGCACCCGCGCGTTGATGGGGCGCCCGTCCTCGTGTTGGGCCGTGACACAGACCTCGCCGGGTACGAAGACCAGGCGCACCGTGCGCTCGTTGAGGGTGTCCAGTTCGAGCTCGGCGATCGTGAATTCGGAGGAGTCGTAGAACTCGTGGCTCACGACGCCGCTTTGTGGCTCCACAGGGATGAGGCCACCGGCCTTCACCTGTCCGTTTTCGTCGGTCGTTCCGTGGAAAGCGCCGATGTCGATCACGGCCTCGGGGACGGTGCGGTCGTCGTCGTTGACGACCGTGAACAGGGCTTCGGCCAGGGCGTCGGGGCAACCGTCCCGGTCCTGGTAGCCATTCTTGACCTCGGGCTCGTTGACGCACTGGTCACGCTTGTCGTAGATGCCGTCGCCATCGGTATCAGGGCCGCGGTCCTTGCCATATACGTACCCGACGCCGAAGAACGCGCGCAGGGCGGTGCCGGCACCCGAGGTGTACGGCACCGCCAGTCCGCCGAGCCACTGCATCCCGTTGTCCTTGCGGCGGCAGTACGACGCGGTGACCTCGCCGGGCGACTCGTTCTTCCAGTCGTCCCAGGTGTCGTGCATGTACAGGGACGGCTCGAACATGGTCTCGATGCGCAGGGCGCTCGTGTCGCCAATGGCAAAGGCCATACCCATGCCAGCGATGCCGTGTGGCCCGCCGCGCAGGTTGAGGTTGTCGATCTCCGGACCCTGGTAGGCACCCAGGTTCATCGAGAACTGCACGCGCTCGCCGGAGCCACCGAAGGCCAGGAAACCGCCACGTTCCGTGCCTCGATCGCCGAGCCAGTAGTACTCGTCACCGGTGGGCAGGTCGATCCACGGCACGACGGAGAGGGCGGCACCGGTGCCGTCCTCGGGGACGCCTATGCCCAGCGGCAGGGACAGGCGCACGTCGCCCCAGGGCTGGGCGCCGGTGAACACGTAGAAGGGCACGGTGAGACCGACGCCGATCCGCTCGTGCACGGCCCCCATCAGTCCAAAGTTGGACGCGAAGAAGCGGCTCCGCAGCGCGTCGGAGTCGACATCATCGCCATGTTGTTGCTGGAGAGTCAGGCTGCGCCCGGACAGCTCGAGCAGTGCCGTGCCCGAAACGCTCCACTGGACGAACGCCTGGGGCCGGTAGACCGTCAGCAGGTCCAGGGCGTCGCCATCCTGGACGGCGAGGTGGAAGCCGTGGGCGTCGAGGCGGTCGGTCGCTTGCGCTTGCGGGATGAACAGGCCCATGGCCAGCAGGAGGGTCAGCATGTGCGTCCTCCGCGCCGGGCCAGAACTAGGAAACCGACGAAAACAGCCAGCCAGGGTAAATCTCGCCGTGTCGGTGCGGTGGCGCAATCCCAGGGTCTGCCTCCGGAGATCGAGACGCTCTCTTCCGCCTCGTCGCAGTCCTGGTCGATGCCGTCGTAGAGATCCTCTTCTTCGGCACCGGGGTGGATGCTCGAGTCGTCGTCGTCGCAGTCTTCCCCATAGCTGACCCAGCTCCCGCCGGGATCTTCGCAGAAGCGCTCGCCGCTGCCGGCGCCGTAGCCATCGCCGTCGTCGTCCTGGAAGTAGGCATCCGCATCGACGGGATCATCGTCGATCTCGCCGTTGCAGTCGTCGTCTTCTCCGTTGCAGAGCTCGTCGGCGCCCGGGTTGATTTAGTCGTAGCCATAGTCCCAGTCCCCCCCCAAGTACCCGTAGCCCTCGGGCTGGTCGCACGCCGCCACGGCGCTGCCGATGCCGTACCCATCGCCGTCGCTGTCGTAGTACCAGTCCGTGGCGTCGACGGCGCTGCCGTCGTCGGTCTGGCCGTCACAGTCGTTGTCCGTGTCGTCAAAGCAGACTTCGTCGGCGGCGGGAGACACCGCAGCGTCGCCGTCGTCGCAGTCAGCGCGGTTGCTCACGTAGCCATCTGGCTGGTCGCAGCTCTCGACGGTGCTGCCTTCCTCGTCGCCGTAGCCGTCCGAGTCGCCATCGGGGTACCAGATGTCGGCATCGACCGCGTTGTCGTCTGCCGTCCCGTCACAGTCGTCGTCGTCGCCGTTGCAGTACTCGGGGGCGCCGGGGTGCACCTCGCCCTCCCCCTCGTAGCACTCCCCACCCCCCACGACCCCGTCGTCGCCGTACCACGCGTCGCCGTCGAAGTCGCACTGAACGTAACCGTCGCCGTCGTCGTCGACTTCGTCGTCGGGGAGGCTGCCGCTGCAGTCGTTGTCGAGACCGTCGCACAGCTCGGGGGCTCCCGGGTATGTGTTGGGGTCGTCGTCGTCGCAGTCGTCGCCTCCCACGTCTTCGTGGTCGTGGCCATCGCCGTCCTGGTCGTTGTCCATGCCGGGGTAGAGCCAGGCTGCGCCGACGTTCGACGACGAGCTGTCGTAGCCCTCCGCTCCGACGATCGCGTCGGCGTAGCCGTCATCGTTCGTGTCGCCCATGGCGAGCGCACTGCCGGCGTAGGCGTCTTCCTGGCCGCCGGCCAGGTAGGTCGAGGCTGTAGTGTCGAAAGCGGAGCCATCGCCGTGGAAGGCGAAGGCGGCCCCTTCGTTGTTGTAGGTGCCTGACCACGACGGCGCCCCGACGAGCAGGTCCAGGAAGCCGTCGTTGTCGAGGTCATCGCCACCTGCCAGCGCGGTGCCGAACTCCGCGCCGGTCTTGTCGCCGTCCAGCCGGAGGTCGCTCGACGTGATCTTGCCGCTGGTTGGCCCGAGGTAGATGAAGACGGCGCCTTCGGAGCCGGAGCCATAGCTGGGCGCTCCCACCGCGAAGTCGGCGAACCCATCGCCGTCGATGTCGCCGAGTGCGGCGATGGCATGGCCGAACTCGTCGCCCTCGGTCTCCCCACCAATGGTGTTGTCTGCCGTGTCGGAGAGGCCGTCCGCAGTGCCGAGGAAGAGCGAGACGGAGCCGGCGGCGATCTCTACGCCGTCCTCGCCGGGGCTTCCGACAAGTACGTCGTCGCGACCGTCACCATTGACATCTCCGACGCCGGCCACCGCAAACCCCCGGTTTCCGTAGGAGTCCTCCCCGAAGGTCGACCAGCTGTACGCCGACTCGAGTTCGGTCTCCGCGCCGTGGTAGACGTAGGCCGCTCCGCTCCTGGTGGCGCCCGAGTCGTCGCGGTACGCTCCGACGATGACATCCGAGTACCCGTCGCCATCGACATCCCCGGCGCCGGCCACCGATGCGCCGAAGTAGGAACCGGTGTCCAGCGTGTCCGAGATGCTCGTCGTCGGCGTCAGGCCGCTCGTGTTGCCGTAGAAGATGTATGCGTGCCCATAGCCGCCGATGACGACATCATCGTAGCCATCGCCGTCCACGTCACCGGCACCCGCAACCGCGGCACCGACGTGCAGGTAGTCTTCGTCCGATTCCCACATCGCCGTGGAAGATGTCGACGGGTAGGACTTGCTGCCCATGTACAGGTAGACCGCCCCCTCGTCGGTCTGCGAGCTGGAGCTGTCGTAGTCCTCGGCACCCACCAACACGTCGTCGCAACCGTCGTTGTCGACGTCGACCAGCGCGACGGCGGAGCCGAACGAACCGCCCGCGTCGGTCCCGGTCGCGCTCCACGACACGGTGGAGTCGATGCGCTTGGCGGACGAGGTCGCTCGCCTCGATCGCTCGGGCATCTCTGTCGCCGTGCCGCAGCCGGCCAACAGGACCAACAAGCATCTCATCGCCGCCTCCCGCTAGTAGTTGTGCCACCAGTAGCCGCAGTCGTCGTAGACGTCACGGCAAGGTGAAATCCAGTCTCCCTCTTCGAGCTCCCAGCACTCGTCCACGTCGGTCAGCTCGACGAGGCACTCATTGGTCGCATCCGCGTCGTAGCCGCTGCAGCCGGAGGCCCCGTCCTGGATATCGCCCTGGCATGAGTCGTCGTATTCATCTTCGCAACTCGCCATGTACCCGCAGTAGTACTCCGCGAACGTGTCGAGGAAGTCATCCTCGTACATGCCGTCATCGTCGTCACCGTCCCATCCGCCGGAGTCGCCGCTCCCGGAGCCTTCGCACCAGCCGAAGGGGCAGACCGTGTAGGTGCCCTCGTTCTCGTCGGAGGACGGCAGCTCGCACCCGAGAGAGACGATGATTGGAACCACGAAAACCGGTGCAAGTGTCTGCCTCATCGGTCACTCACTTGTGCGAATCGGAGGTGTGGCAGGGGCAATCCGGCCCCGCGGACGAATTCGGGATGTAAGCACATCTCCGAATTGTTGTCAACCCTCTTGCCCCTCTTCCCTCTTGCTATTTCCGCTGCGTGGATATTAGACTGGCGGCATGTGGTACATCCCGTTCTTGATCACGCCCGTCCTTGCCCAGGAGCCCGCCGAGCCTGCGGAGCCACCTGTCGAGGTGGTGGCTGAGCCGGTCCCCGAGGTTCCGGCCTTCGATATCCGCGGTCCCGAGTGGGCGTCTTTTGGCTCGCCGATCACCAGCCTGCACGACAACCTGGCGGAGTCGGGCAAGCTGGTCAACCTGGGTGGTCGATGGTGTTTTTCGGCCGAACGCAAGTTGATGGGCGCTCCCTGGATTGTGCAGGTCTGCTCCTATGATGGCCAGTCGGTCGAGAGCGTGATGTTGGTCTTGCCGAAAAACGCGGCACAGGAGCTTGGGGACTCCGACGACGCCGAGTTGATCGGTGCGTTGTACAGCAAGCTCCGCATCGCCCTGGAGGGCCAGTACGGCATGCCGTTGGACAGTCCGGACGGCCGACACATCTGGCTCGACCCGGAGGGAGACCAACTGACCCTGTGGACGGGTGAGTACGGAATCGGCACCGGATGGAAGAGCCTGTATGGCGTCCCCCTCATCACCTCCGAGGCCAAGATGATGGCGCCACTCTACCAGGGGATCGTGCTGAGCTATCGACAGGCGCCCGGCATTCGCTGAAAGGCTCACTTGACAAACAGAGTCTGTCAGCCGGCGATAGGCGTGGCCTGGGCCGCTTTCCCTTGAGCACTGCAACCTGCTGGCGGAGGGCGAGGTTCTCGATGACCAGATCGGCGCGGCTTCGAAGGAGGGCTGGGCGGCTGCCCGCGAGGATGAACAGGAACTGGGACATGAGGCGATATTGACCGACTGCGTCCTGCCTGGCAAGGCGAAGTCGGTGCCTGAGGCCGTGGCTGGCCTGCCCCACGCCTCTCGCCGATATCCAGCTTCGTGCGCGTGGGATCGGTTTTTTTGACGAGCCACACTGATGGCTGCGGATCAGGAGGCCTTCTGGGCCGGCTTCACCATGAAGATGATGGCGGCGGCCACCAGGCAGGCCACGCCGGAGATGGTGAAGGCCAGGGGGAAGTTCCCCATGTCACCCAGCTTGCCGCCCATGATGGGACCGAAGATGCCGCCCACGCCGTAGGCCAGAAAGACCCAGCCGTAGTTCTGGCCGACGTACTTGGTGCCGAAGGTGTCGGCCGTCATGGTGGGGAAGAGGGCGAAGTTGCCGCCGAAGTTGAAGCCGATGAGGGTGGCGCCCAGGTAGAGCAGCGCGGTGGAGCCCGCCATGAAGGGGAAGGCTATGACCAGCAGCCCCTGCGTGCCCGTCATGATCACGATGGAGAGCTTGCGGCCCAGCTTGTCGCTCATGGCGCCCCAGGCGATGCGACCGATGCCGTTGGCCAGGGAGAAGAAGACCGCCATGGCCGTGCCTGCCACCGCGCTGGCGGCCGCCGCGTCCATGCCATTGGCTTCCAGGGCCTGGCTGGGGAAGAGCTTCATCAGACCGATGCTCATCAGGCCGGCGCCGGCGCCGAAGAGGAAGGTCAGGAAGATCATGTAGAACTGGGGCGTGGAGAGCATCTCGCCGGAGGCGAAGTCCACGGTCCCCGCAGCGGCCTGCCCGCCGGAGGTGGGGGCGGGGGGCTTGTAGCCCTCGGGCTGCCAGCCCTCCGGGGGGAAGACCATCACGATGCCGCCCAGCACCACGGCCACCAGGAAGACCGCCCCGTAGATGAGGAAGGTGGCGGACAGGCCCAGGTTCGCGATCAGGTTGCCCCAGGTGCCAGCCAGCTTGACCCAGATGGTGGCGCCGAAGCCGAAACCAGCCACGGCCAGGCCCGTGATCAGGCCCTTCTTGTCCGGGAACCAGCGCATGCCCACGGCGATGGGCACCACGTAGGCCAGGCCGATGCCGGCGCCGCCGAGCACGCCCACGAAGAGGAAGATGGGCCAGAAGGAGGTCCCTCCCAGCAGGCCGGCCAGCATATAGCCCAGGCCGAGCACGACGCCGCCTGCCATGGCCAGCACGCGGGGCCCCACCTTGGGCATCATGCGCCCGGCCAGGACCATCACGATGGCGAAGAGAGCCAGGCCAGCGGAGAAGACCATCTGGGTCTGGGTCTTGGTCCAGCCCGCTTCCACCAGTGGCTTGGTGAATACCGACCAGGCGTAGATGGCGCCCAGGCAGAGTTGAATCAAGATGGCACCGACGACCACCAACCAGCGGTTCATCACCTTCTTGGACACGACGACCTCCAGGGAGGAAAAGAGAGAAAGCTCGTTCGAACGATGTGAGCGGATGCGACTGGAGCCGCGGATCCCGAGGGACGCGGCTCCATCAATCGGGGGCGCCCTGTTGCGCGGCTAGCTGTTCTTGATGAGGTCCGCCACGACCGAAGGATCGGCCAGGGTGGAGGTGTCACCGACCTGGTCGGGCTCGCCTTCGGCGATCTTGCGCAGGATGCGGCGCATGATCTTGCCGGAGCGGGTCTTGGGCAGGCCAGGGGCCCAGTGGATGACATCGGGTGTGGCGATGGGGCCGATCTCGGTCCGCACGTGCACCACCAGCTCCTTCTTGAGCTCGTCGGTGTACTCCTCGCCGGCCATCAGGGTCACGAAGGCGTAGATGCCCTGGCCCTTGATGGGGTGGGGGAAGCCGACCACGGCCGCCTCGGCCACGGCGCGATGGGAGACCAGGGCGCTCTCGACCTCGGCGGTGCCCATGCGGTGGCCGGAGACGTTGATCACGTCGTCCACGCGGCCCGTGATCCAGTAGTAGCCGTCCTCGTCGCGCCGGGCGCCGTCACCGGTGAAGTAGTAGCCCTTGAACATGTCGAAGTAGGTGTCCTCGAAGCGCTGGTGATCGCCGTAGAGGGT
>CAYVQL010000192.1:0-11444 GCA_964454135.1 uncultured Enterobacterales bacterium
GACGGCAGCATGAACATCCTCGAGACCACCACCTGCACCGCGCAGCACAGCGCGGGCAGTCTCGCGGTCTCCACGGAGTACTGGACGAATCTGGCCCAGGCCGCCGGGGCCTTCGTCAGCATCTCCACCGTCCGGGTGACGCGCTCCCGGATCGGGGAATGGGACATGTCGGCCGAGATGGTGGGCGTGCGGACCAACGTCGGGGCGGTCTATCTTCAGTAGGGCATCCCCCAGGCGGGCCTTGACGCATGGCCAAGGACCGGTTCCCCTGGAGAGGTGCGCGCCCTGGCTCCATCCATGAACAAGCTCCGCCCGCTGCCCCTCTTCTGCCTTCTGCCCGCCTGCGAGAAGGCGGTCTACGACACCGCCCCGGTCGAAGACAGCGCCGTCTACGAGTCCAGCACCTGGTATCCGGATGACGACGGCGACGGCTACGGCGACGATGAGGCTCCGGCCGAGTCCCCCAACCAGCCCACCGGCTATGTGGCCCAGGGCGGCGACTGCGACGACGCGGACGCCACCGTCCACCCCGGCGCCCAGGAGCTCTGCGACGAGCGGGACAACGACTGCGACGGCCTGACCGACGACGAGGATGCCGAGGTCTCCAACCCGACCACCTGGTACGCGGACGGCGACGGCGACGGCTACGGCGTGGACGATGAGACCTGGCTGGCCTGCGAAGGGCCCTCTGGCTACGCCAGCGAAGACGGGGACTGCGATGACGCCGACTCCGCGCTGAATCCCGGTGCCGGCGATCCCTGCGACGGGCTGGACAACGACTGTGACGGCGAGGTGGACGAGACCTGCATCCTGGACCTGGGCGCTGCCCAGGCCATCCTGCAGGGCGAGGCCCAGGGCGACGAGGCGGGCTGCGCCCTGTCCCTGGCGGGCGACGTGGACGGCGACGGCCTGGACGATGTCTTGATTGGCGCCTGCGCGGCCGGGGAGGTGGACGAGAGCGGGGTCGCCTACCTCCTGTACTCGCCCATCAGCGGCGAGATCCCCCTGGTCCAGGCCGACGTGCGCATCTACGGCGCCGCGGAAGACGACCAGCTGGGCTACGCGGTCTGCAGCGCCGGCGACCTCAACCAGGACGGCTTGGCCGACCTGGCCATCAGCGCCCGCCAAGGGGACGAGGCCGCCGAAGACGCCGGCACGGTCTACGTCTTCCACGGCCCGCCCGGCGCGCAGCCCGCCCTGACCGAGGCCCAGGCCGTCCTGCTGGGAGAGGAGCAGCTCAACTACGCGGGCAGCGCCCTGGCAGCTGGCGATTTCAACGCCGACGGGGCCGATGATCTGCTGGTGGGCGCACCATGGTACGACGGGCCGGAGCTGCTCTCGGGTGCGGCCTACCTGGTCTACGGACCCTTGAGCGGCCGCCAGAGCCTGGGAGCCGCCGGAGCCCGCCTGGAGGGCGAGAGCTCCTCCGAAAAGGCGGGCCAGGCGCTGAGCGACGCGGGCGACGTGGACGGCGACGGCTTCGACGATCTGCTGCTGGGCGCGCCCTACAAGCGCTTCGAGGACGTCGGTCGTGGCGCGGCCTACCTGGTCCGGGGCCCCGTCTACGGCACCGTGGACCTGGGCTCGGCCATAGCCGAGCTGCACGGCGTCGGCGAACAGGATCAAGCGGGCTGGTCCGTGGCCGGCGTGGGCGACGTGGACAGCGACGGCCTGGCCGATTTGCTGGTGGGTGCGCCCAAGGCCGACATCGAAGAGAGCACCGACGCGGGCGCCGCCTACCTGCTGCTGGGGCCCGTCAGCGGCTCGTACTCCCTGGAGCAGGCCAACGCCCGCCTGCTGGGCATGGACGACTACGACTATGCGGGCCAGGCCGTGGCAAGCGCCGGGGACTTCGACGGCGATGGCTGGCTCGACCTGGCCATCGGAGCCTACGGTGGCGATTTTGCCGCTGGCAACGCCGGCGCGGCCTACCTGGCGGTCGGTCCTGTCGAGGGGATCGTAGAGCTGGGCTCGGCCGGGTTGAGGTTCGATGGCCAGCAGGGCCAGGACTACGCGGGCAGCGCGCTGGCCGGCGGCGGCGACGTCGATGGCGACGGCCTGGGCGATCTGCTGATCGGTGCCCCGGCGGCCTCCGAAGGCAGCTATCAGGGCGCCGCCTACCTGGTCACGGGCTTCGGGGGCTTCTGAAAAAGGTCCGAATTGGCGATTCTCGACAGGTCTTTTATTGCCGGTCGTCGGCAGGTCGTGCTACCTTCACCCCCCGGTTGCCCTAGGGCCGCTGCGCCCAGCGCATTTCTCGGTAGCCGTGGAAACCCCATGGAGGAACAATGCTGACCTATCGCCTCTCCCTCATCTTCCTGGCTACGCTAGGACTCACCGTCCTGGGCTGCGACAGCAAAGACACCGGCGACACCGGCGTCGAAGCCGATGCCGATGCCGACGCCGACGCTGACACCGACGCCGACGCCGACGCCGACGCCGACGCCGACGCCGACGCCGACGCCGACGCCGATGCCGACGCCGACGCCGATGCCGACTGGGTCGGCTCCCGCGAGCTGCAGTTTGGCATCTACGGCTACGGGCTGGTCTGCGACATGTGGTGGGACTCCTACGGCACGGTGAGCTCCAACATCTGCACCGACTGCGACTGGGCCTACGACCTCGAGTTCGACTACCTGGGCGATGACATGGACGCCTGCGACGGATCCAGCTACCTGCCCGAGTACACGGTCGGCCTGCACCCCGACTACTACTTCGTGGGCTACGGCTCCTATGACATGCTGATGCTGGAGTACGGCGGCACCTGGTACACCCAGTTCTTCGTCACCTCCTTCGGTGGCGGCAGCATCGACTACTACTCCTGGTGGTACAATGTGTCCGACTACGGCTACTACTACATGTACTACTGGTACGGTGACGCCAACTACTAGGCGGAACCTCCGCACAACGGCCTAGCAGCTTCATACCCGAGCCTCCCATGAATACGCTATGGGCTGCGTTGGTGGTGGCTGCAGGCTGGGCGCAAAGTCCTCCGAGCCCCGGCAGGGATCCCCTGGCGGGGCTCAAGAGCACCGCGCAGCGCGCCAATCGCATGGGCACTCCCCAGATGGCGATGGGTGGCGTGCGCGCGGCGCTCGAAGCCCACCCGGACGACGACGAGCTGCACGCCTACCTGGGCGTGGCTCATATGCGAGCTGGCCACTACCCCGACGCGCTGGTGGAGCTGGCCTTGGGCCAGAACACGCCCTACTACGAGCGTGACGGCCTGCAGGCGCATGCCAACATGCTGCGAGCCTTTGGGCAAGGGCGCCAGGCCGCCGAGCTGCGCTTGCAGCAGCTGCTGATCTCCGATTCATCTGGCACGCAGATCAACGCCCTGGAGGGCGCAGTCTACGATCTGCGCGCCGCGGGCGATTTCGAAGAGGCCCTGGCCGTCGCCGAGCGGGCGCTGGCCCTGATGCCGCTGTCCTCCACCAGCCACGCCCTGATGGCCGAGGTCCTGCTGGACCTGGGCGAAGTGGAGGAGGCCCGCTGGCACCTCTGGCTACCCGGTATGCTGGGCTATCGCTCGGTGGCCATGGACGTCGCCCTGGCGCGCATGGCCGTGATGGATGGCGAGATGGTAGAGGCGGAGGCCCATATGCTCCATGCCCAGCGCCTGCGCTTCAGGAGCCACGCCATCGGCGCCCGTCGCGCCGAGCTGACTCGCCTGGACGGCCGCCTGGACGAAGCCCTGGTGACCGTCGAGCTGGAGCGCTGGGGTTGGCACGACGTACCCACTCTGCTGGCCGTGGAAGCCAAGGTGCGTTGGGACGCTGGGCGGACCGCGCAGGCCCGCAGCGTGCTGGAGCGCGCGCTGTTGCTCTACCCCCAGGATCCGGACGTGCTCGAGGCGGTCGATCACATCAGGGGCGCCTACTAGTTTCCGACCGCCTGCTGCTCGATCTGGGCGGCCTTGATGGCGCGCCCCTGTTCGAAGGCGTTCTTCGCCTCTTCGTGCTTGCCCAGCTTGGTGAGCACGTTGGCGTACAGCAGCAGGGCGTCGGGGTCGTCGGGGGCGATGTCCAGCGCCGGCGCCAGGATCGTGTCCGCCTGGGAGTAGTCGCCGGTGTTGAAGACCGCCTGGGCCCAGGCGCGGCGCGCCACGAAGTCCGAGGCGTCGGCCTCGGCCAGGAAGCGGTACTCTGCCGCCGCTTCGTCCCAGCGGCTGGTCTCCATCAGCATATTGCCAAGCACCCAGCGGGCCTCGCGCTGGCTGGGGAAGGCGTCCAGCTCTCCCCGCAGCCAGGTCATGGCCTGGTCTTTGTCGCCCTGGGAGCTGGCTACTCGGGACAGCATGATCTTCACGTAGGGACGCGGCACGTCGTCTCTGAGGCTCTGCTCCAGGTGGGGATGCGCGGCCTTCAGATCGCCCATGCGCGCCAGCAGGAGCCCGGTCTCCGCCTGCAGGGCGGCCTCCAGGGGCCCCTGCTTGGCCCAGGCCGCCACCCGTGACAGCGCCTCTTCGCCGCGGCCCAGGGCGGCCAGGTCGCGAACCACGGAAACGCGGGCGCCAGTCTCGGTGGGGACCAGCGCCAGCACCGCCTCGGCCTCGGCCAGGCCCTCCTCGTAGCGTCCCTGCATGGTCAGGCAGGTGGCCAGGTTCAGGCGCAGCACCGTGGAGGACGCGTCCAGGTCCAGGGCTTGTCGCAGCACGGTCTCGGCCTGCTCGAACTCTCGCTGACGCTGCAGCGCGCGCGCCAGGCCCAGGCGCGCCTCGACGATCTGGGGTTCTTGCTCGATGACCTTGCGATAGGCAGCGATGGCTTTATCCAGCGCTTTCGGAGTCATGGCCAGGCGACGGGCCTGCTCCACCGAGTGGATGGTGTCCAGGCGGTCCTTGGCGTCGATCTCCGAGAAGCCCTGGGTGTCCACGCCCCCCACGACCACGTAGCCCAGGGCTGCCAGCTGCTCGGCCATCTCAGGGGCCACGGCGCCTCCGGCATCGGCCACCGCCGCTGCCAAGACCTCGTCCAGGGTCTGGCGCAGCAGGGCCTCGACCTCCGGGTGTTGGGGGGCCACGTTCTCCCGCTCCCGGGGATCGGCGGCCAGGTCGTGCATGCGGGCCGAGGGCGTGGCCATCAGCTTCAGGTCGCCCTGGGCCATGGCCAGCTCAGGGTGGTAGCCGAAGCGCTGCTGCACCGTGTAGGACTCCATGTAGACCGGCGGCCGCTCCACCGACTCGCCGCGCAGCAGCGGACTGAGATCGTGGCCGTCCAGATCGGCGGGGACCTGCACACCCAGCAGGCCCAGGGCGGTGGGCATGACGTCGGTGTTGCTGACGGCCAGCCTCTTCTCCACCAGGGGAGCCTCCAGGGCTTGGGCAGGTCGGATGATGAAGGGCACCCGCGTGGTGGGATCGAAGAGGAAGAGGCCGTGGTCGGTCTCGCCGTGCTCCCCGCGCAGCGCTTCGCCGTGATCCGCCACGGCGATGATGTGCGCGCCGTCATCTCCGGCCGCCAGCTGCGCGGCCTCGATGATGCGCCCCAGCTCGTGATCCATGAAGGCGATTTCCGCATCGTAAGGACGCTCCCCGGCTGCCTCCAGCCACTCCTTGGGCGCCTCCAGGGGCCGATGAGGATCGTAGAAGTGCGCCCAGAGGAAGAAGGGCTCTTGCTCGGTGCCGCGTTCTTTCAGCCACGCGATGGCGTCATCCGCCACCTCGTTTGCGGCCCGCTCGCGCATCCAGCGGTTCTCGGGCTGGTCCTCGTCGCCGCGCACCTGGTCGTAGTAGGCCTCGAAGCCCTGATCCAGGTTCCAGACGCGCGTGGTGACGAAGGCCGAGACGCTGGCGGCGGTGCGATAGCCCTCTTCTTTCAGGATCTCGGCCAGGGTCTGTGCCTGCTCGGGCAGGATGGCGTCGCCATTGGTGTGCACCCCGTGACGCGTGGGGTAGAGGCCGGTCAGGATGCTGGCATGGGCTGGCGTGGTCAAGGGAACGACGGCGTAGGCGCGCTCGAAGCGCAGGCCGTCCCCCGCCAGGGCGTCCAGCGCCGGCGTCAGGGCCATGGGGTAGCCGTAGGACCCGATGCGATCCGCTCGGGTGGTGTCCAGGGTCACCAGGACCAGGGAGCTGCGGGTCGGTGGGGGCGCCACGCCTACCGCGGGTTCGCCGTGGGGGGCGCACTCGCAGCCGGCCAGGAACGAGAGGAGCAGGGGGACCAGGGTTCTTTTTTGCATGGGATGTGGGCCTCGGGACTCTACCAGTTACCTCATGGGGGAATCCGTGGCCATGAACGGGGGCGGCCCTCGGCTTCGGCGAGCCCGTGGCGTCGCTCTACCCGTGAAGTCCGGCTGCGCAGGCTATGCTGACAGGTGAAGCCCCCATGGAGGTGCATGATGCGCAACCTTCTCCTCCTCGCTCTGGCCCTGGCCCCGGCCTGCGATGGCGCCGAAAAAGACAGCTCGGCGCCGCCCGGAGCGGACAGCGACACGGACAGCGACACCGATGCCGACACGGACAGCGACGCCGACGCCGACGCGGATAGCGATGCCGACGCCGACACGGACAGCGACGCCGACAGCGATCCGCAACCGAACCCTGTCCTGCTGAGCTACGAAAAGGGTCAGAAGGCGGGCAGCTGCCAGCTGGACGACGAGCAGCTCCTGGTCAGCGACCAGGGAGGAGGCGAGGTCGAGCTGCTCCACATCTGCGTCGTGTTCAACTGCTGCACCGAGCTGGATCCCGTGCTGGAGTTCGACAGTCCCGTGCTGACCATCGTGGAGAACGAGACCGGCAAACCCTGCTACTGCGAGTCCTGGTACAACCCGTCCTACCTGGTGGGTGGTTTCACGGCCGGAGAGTGGACCTTCAGGATCGACGAGCTCGAGGCCACGCTGGTCTTGCAGTAGGTGGCGCAGCGCTCTGCTAAGATGTCAAGGTCCGGACGGAGGTTCTGCCATGCGCCGCTGGCTCCTGCTCATGCTCTCGCCAACCCTGGCCTGCCAGGCGGACCAGCTCGCCTGCCACTGCCAGTGCCTGCCCGGAGCTGAGGAAGAGGCTCCGGCGGACACGGGGCCCGCCGGCGACACGGACGATACCGACGACACGGAAGTGCCCGACGACACCGACGACACGGAAGTGCCGGACGATACCGACGACACGGAAGTGCCGGACGATACCGACGACACGGACGATACCGAGCTGCCTGACGACAGCGGACTGCAGGACACCGGTCCGGCCCTCGGCTTCCTCGAGGGTACCATCTACGAAGAAGACCACATCCACATCAAGAGCGAACCTCCTTGGCTGATCTGCGTCGAGCTGTACGAAGACAAGAACTTCGCCCTCAAGGGCGGCCCCCAGGGCCCCTGGGCGGCCCAGGCCAAGCTGAGCGCCAAGGCCATCCCCGTGGACTACCGCGTGGAGTACGTGGAGGGCACACAGGGCTGGATCTGGCTCTACCTCGACGACAACGGCAATGGCTGCAGCAACGGCCCCGACGACGGGGATCCCGTGGGCTTGACCGACAAGCACCACACCCTCTCGGCCAGCGGGGTGGATGTCTGGCTGTCGTTTCATCACGACCATTGATCTGTCGCTTCAAGCCGCCGCTGGCTCCTCCTTCGGCTGGTCCTTCAAGATGAACAGGCCCGTCCAGGCGTAGGCGATGGCGATC
Organism: uncultured Enterobacterales bacterium; assembly: GCA_964454135.1. Lineage (GTDB taxonomy): Bacteria > Myxococcota_A > UBA796 > UBA796 > JAFGLY01 > CAYVQL01. The sequence continues at coordinate 7,620 of CAYVQL010000192.1, forward strand.
AGGGGCACCAGCAGGTTCAGGAAGGCGAAGGGCAGGTAGGACAGGGTGGCCACGCCCAGGGTGGCGGCCATGAAGGCTCCGCCCGAGTTCCAGGGGCAGAGACAGGAGGTCACCGTGCCCCCATCCTCGATGGAGCGCGAGAGCATGCGCGCCTGCAGGCCGTACTGCGGGTAGGCCTCGCGGTACATGCGCCCCGGCAGCACGATGGCCAGGTACTGCTCGCAGAGCAGGAAGTTGACCGCCACGCAGGAGCCGATGGTGGCCGTGATCAAGCCGCCCACGCCGCGCACCCGGGCCAAGAGCGCCTCCAGCAGCACGCCCACGAAGCCGGCGCGCTCCATGATCCCCCCGAAGGCCGTGGCCGCCAGCACCAGGGCCACCGTGTCGAGCATGCTCGACATGCCGCCCCGCGACAGCAGCGAGTCCACCGCTTCGTGCCCCGTAGTGATGACGTTGCCGTTGTAGGTCACCGCCAGGATCTCTCCCAGCCCGGCGCCCTGAAAGAGCCAGGCCATCACGCCGCCCGCGAAGGTGGCGGCCAACAGCGCCGGCACAGCCGGAAAGCGGAACATCGCCAGGCCGATGATCAGCAGCGGCGGCAGGAAGAGCCAGGGCGAGAGCTGCTGGGCCTGGGCCAGGGCCTGGCGCAGGGCGGCGATGCCTTCGGGGGAGTACGCCTCCGCGTCGGTCCCCATGGCAAGACCCAGCACGGTGTAGAGCGCCACGGCCAGCACCCAGGCCGGCAGGGTGGTGTAGAACATGGCCTGGATATGCGGGAAGAGCCCCGCCCCGGCTACGCCCGGGGCCAGGTTGGTGGTGTCCGACAGGGGGGACATCTTGTCGCCGAAGTAGGAGCCCGACAGCACCGCGCCGGCGGTCATGGCCGCGGGCACGCCGATGGCCCCCCCGATGCCCATCAGGGCCACGCCCACCGTGGCGGCCGTGGTCCAGGACGAGCCGATGGACAGCGAGACGATGGAGCAGATCACGCAGGTGGCCGGCAGGAAGAAGCTGGGCTGCAGCACCAGCAACCCGTAGGACACCATGGCCGCCACCGTGCCGCACTGCGCCCAGGCCCCGATGGTGGTGCCCACCACCAGCAGGATCACGCAGGCCTGCAGCGCGATGCGCATGCCGTCCAGCATGCCCTGCTCCACCTCGTGCCAGCGCAGCCCCAGGCGCAGCGCCATCAGGGCGGGCGTCACGCAGGCCAGCGCCAGCAGGATGGGAATGGGCACGACCCCACCCAGGCCGATCACGCCGGCGGAGATGACGACGATGGCGGCGAAGATGGGCAGCAGAGCTTCCCAGAGCAGGGGCTTGCGAGGCGTGCCCATGCGCACTCCCGGTCGAGAGACCGGGGATTTCTATCCGCGGATCCGGCCGGTGTCGCGGGGCGGCCAGTCGCCTTTTTCGAAGCCGCATAAAAAAACCCCCCCGCTTCAGGTTCGGCTCAGATTGGGCGGCGAGCGTAGGCATAGACCCCCAACCGAGGAGACGACACCATGAGACGTTCCTGGCTCATCACCCTGATCGCCTGCGGACTGGCGGGCTGCGCCAACGGCCCGCAGTCCGGCGAGGAGGCCATCACGAACAAGGTCGAGGGCGACACGCGGCGCATGCCGGCCGAGTGGGAGTCCCAAGCGGCAGTCTGGCTGCAGTGGCCCGCGACCTGGGAGGGGGACCGCATCGAGCGGGCCTTCGTCGACATCGTGTCGGTGCTGGCGCGCTACGAGGACGTCGAGCTGGTGGTGGACGACGCCGGCGAGGAAGCTGACGCCCGCAGCGCCCTGGCAGACGCGGACCTGGACCGTGTCAGCTTCCACCGCATCGAGAGCGACAGCATCTGGATGCGGGACAATGGGCCCCGCTACGTCGAGGTGGACGGCGAGCTGGTCATGCAAAACTGGGAGTTCGACGGCTGGGGCAGCCCCAACGGCAGCAGCACCTACGCCCGTGACAATGCCGTGCCCGACAGCGTGGGCGAGGTCCTCGGGCTGCACGTGGAGCAGGTTCACCTGGTGCACGAGCGGGGCGACCTCGAGGTCAACGGCAGCGACACGGCCATCGTCAGCTGGAGCGTGCTGTCGGATCGCAACCCGGACCTGTCCAAGGACGAGGTGACCGCGGTCTTCGAAGAGGCGCTGGGCGTGAACTCCGTGGTCTACACCGAGGGCTACGACCCCATCGACGTGACCAAGGGCCACGTCGATGGCATGGTGCGCTTCGTTTCTTCCGATACCGTGCTGGTGGGGCAGGATGGCTCCGAGCTGCTGGACGATGTCGCGGACCAGATCGCCGGGCAGCGCCCAGACCTGAACATGATGCGCCTGCAAGCCCCCGAGGCCGCGCTGTTCATGAACTACCTGGTGGGCGACGGCTACGTGCTCGTAGGCGACAGCGGCGACGAGCAGCAGAACGCGACGGCCCGTTCCGTGCTCGAGACCTATTTCCCGGGTCGCGACGCGCACTTCGTGAACGTGGATGCGCTGTGGTTCAACGGCGGCGGCGTGCACTGCGTTACCAACGATCAACCCGAGGCGCGCTAGCGCGAGAGGAGAAGCGGACATGAAGATCATCGCAGTTCCATGGACATGGTTCGCCGCTTGCCTGCTGCTGGGCTCGGGCTTGACGGCCTGCACCGAGGCGGACGCCCCTGACTCCGACGACACGGCGCCAGAGGCCGACGCAGACAGCGACACCGACACCGACACCGACACCGACACCGACAGCGACACGGATACCCCCCCCTCCCGGCGCGTGCCCGCCGAGTGGGAGCTGCACGCCGGAACCTGGATGCAGTGGCCTGGCATGTGGGAGACGTCGCTGCGGCCCGCCTTCGCCGACATCATCGAGGTCCTGAAGGCCTACGAGCCCGTGCACCTGCTGACGAGCACCGAGCAGGAGAAGGCCGAGGCCTGGGCGTTCCTGGCAGGCGAGGGGGTGGACGACTCGAACCTCACCTGGCACGTTATTCCCGTCGACAGCGCCTGGATGCGCGACAACGGTCCGGTCTACGTCGAGGCGGAGGGGGAGCTGATCCTGTTGAACTTCGCCTTCGACGCCTGGGGTGGCAACTTCGGCTGGGACGTCACCTACGAGTACGACAACGCCGTCCCGACCGCGGTGGCCGAGTACCTGGGCATCCCCAGCGAAGACCACCTGGACTACGTGCTCGAGCGGGGCAACCTGGAGTTCAACGGCGCAGGCACGCTGGTGCTCAACTGGGACTGCCAGGACGACCGCAACCCCGGCCTGACCGAGGAGCAGCACGAGGCGATCTTGACAGAGGCCTTCGGCCTCGAGCGCATCATCTGGGCCTACGGGCACCATCCCTTGGATGGAACCACGGGCCACATCGACGGCACCGCGCGCTTCGTGGACGCGGACACTATCGCCATCGCCGAGACCAGCTGGGCCGCCGAGACCGAGGACGCCCTGGTCGCAGCCTGCGAGGAGGCCGGGCTCGAGGTGGTCCGCATCCCCTGTCCTGGCGAGACGGACTACATGAACTGGCTCGTTGGCAACGGCTTCGTCGCGGCCATGAGCTTCGACGATGCCGATGCCGATGCCGAGGCCAAGGCCGTGATCGAGTCGCTGTTCCCCGACCGCGACGTGCACATGCTGGACGCGAGCACGCTCTGGAACAGCGGCGGCGGCGTGCACTGCGTCACCAACGACCAGCCCGAGGGTCCATAGCGGCCGTCGGGAAGACAGGCTGCCGACCTATGAGACGCCGCGGCGGTTCCCCCCCCCCGCCTAACCAGAACCCACGTACGTGCAGCAAGTCGCCCTGCCCCCACACCCCCAAGAAGTATCCGCCCC
>CAYVQL010000192.1:11454-21141 GCA_964454135.1 uncultured Enterobacterales bacterium
CCCCTGCGGGGGGGGGGCCACCCCGGCCGGCCAACCTTCGCGCGGCGGGGGGGGCCCCCCGCCGCGGCGTACGCTGACCCCAGGTCCGTGCAGCTAGTCGCACTGCCCCCACACGCCGAAGAAGTAGCCGCCCAGGTCGTTGCGGCGCTCGTAGCGGCCGATCATCTCGCCCTCGGCGCCCAGGCTGCCGTCCTCGCTGACCTCGGCCCAGTCGCCCAGGAAGAGGCCGTCGCTGTACTCGCCGCTGATGCTGCCCAGGTTGCTGCCATCGAAACCACCTTCGAAGGCACCTTCTGCGTATTCGCCGTCCAGCGTGCCGCCCAGGTCGCCGGTGCCCAGCTCGAACCAGGAGCCTTCCAGCACGGGGGCGTAGTCCTGGTCGTACCAGACGCCGGACAAGACACCCATGATCTCGCAGTTGGCGTAGGCCCGCGCCTCCTCGACGTTGCTGATGGCCATGGCTTCCAGCTCCTCGTCTTCCACGGGCAGGTCCTCGCGCACAGGATCCAGGGACTTGATGGCGGCATCCATGGCCACCTGCTCGTCTTCTGAGATGTCCAGGTCCTGGCTGGCCTCGGGGGCGCAGGCGCCAAGGCAGAGGGTGGTCAGGGCGAAGAGTGCGTTGCGGCTGGTCATTTCGAACTCCTTTGTCGATGTGCAATCTGTTCAACCGGAGGGACACGCGAGGGTTACGAAAAAAAATCAGGGTGTTGCCAGGTCGTGATAGACCCCCGCCGTGAGCACCTCCCGCCAGCAGCCGCGCCGTTTCGGGCTTCCCCCCCTGCCGGGCCTGGGACCCAGGCGACGCCTCAACGCCACGCGTCGCCTGCTGCTGTGGTGGTTCGGCCCGCCCCAGCCTGCCCACCAGAACGCTACGGTCTCCATCGACATCACCGCGGGGCAGGCCTACTTGGAGCAGCTCAACACGGGCCAGGACCGCCGCGTCACCCTGAACCACCTGGTGGCCGCGGCCATCACGCGCGCCCTGGTGGCCCATCCCATCGCCAATGCCCGCATCGTGGGCTGGCGCGTCTACCAGTCCCCGCACGTGGGCATCGCCATGCCCGTCAGTCTGGAGGGGCACGCTGGCGAGCAGCGCGGCGAGCTGTCCATGGCCATCGTCCCCGAGACGGAGAAGCTGAGCCTGCGCGGGCTGGCCAGGCGGGCCAGCAGGGTGGTGCACGGAGAGCGTACGGGCAAGGGGAAGACGCCGCTGGTGGATGGCTTCTTCTACCTGGCCGAGCACGTGCCCACGCGTGCGCTGCGGCTGGTCTTCGAAGGCATCTCCCGTACGCTGCGCCATCCCCTGCCGGCAGCCTTGTTCTGGAGCCAGGCTCCAGCCACCACCGCCGTCACCAACCCCGGCGCCGCCATGGCGGACATCCCCGGCGGACTGGCCCGCGGGCTGTCCCTGTCCCTGCCCGCGCGGGGCCTCAGTCTCTCCACCCTCTGGGGCCTGTCCGCCGTGCAGGAAGAGGTGCGCGTGGTGGAGGGCGAGCTGCTGTCCCGGCCCTGCCTGCCCCTGATGCTGGCCTTCGATCACCGCACGGTGGACGCCATCCTGGCGGGCCGCCTCTACGCCCACGTGGCCCGCAGCCTGGCGCAGCCGGCTGCGGCCTTCGGCGAAGCTGGGGAGCTGGTGCTGGGGGAAGGGGCTGGCGCGCCAGGTTGAGCTGGGACAGGACTTGGCCGCGCGTGCCTGCAGAGGCAGCTACCAGCAGCTGCCGCCAGAACAGGTGAAGCTGGCGTCGTCGCCCCAGCCCACGTAGCTGTTGCCCGTGGCGTAGAAGTGGACGTCGTCCGGACTGTTCGCATTGGCGCCCACACCCCAGTCGCAGGCGTCCGAGACCAGGCTGCAGCTGATCTCGTTCAGCAGCGCGCCGCCGCCCGCGGCTGAGGCGCTGTTGGCGTAGAATCCAGCGCTCAGCTTGCTCGAACCCCGGCACTCGATGCTGGATGCTTCCCAGCAGAAGAGCCCGCCGCCGTAGGGATCCGTGCCGCCGGTGCAGCTGTTGCCATGGACGGGGCTGTCGCGGATCTCCAGGGTCGCGAAGCTGACGAAGATGCCCCCGGCGTAGTCCTGCACGCTGTTGCCGAAGATGGTGCAGCTGTCCAGCAGCGCATCGGCTTCCCGCAGCCGTAGGGCGCCGGCGCTCTGGGCCGTGTTGCCCCGCAGGGAGACAGCGCTCATGTCCAGGCTGCCGTAGTAGACGTAGATGCCGCCGCCCCAGCCGGCGCAGGCGTTGTCGTCGATGGCGCTGTCGACCAGCGTCGAGGTGCTGTCGCTGAGGAAGAGGCCGGCGCCGTAGCTGCCCGCCACGTTGTCGCTGACGGTGCAGCCGTCCAACGCCAGGGTTCCGTCCTGCACAATGATGCCCCCGCCCTGCTCATCGGCGGTATTGGACTGCACGCTGCTGTCGGTCAGGGAGAGGCTGCCCTGGCTGATGGCGACGCCCGCGCCGTACGAGGCCTGGTTGTCGGTGATGGCGCAGTCGGTCAACTGGATGTCCGTACCCGCCACGGTGCTCTGGATGCCCCCACCCATGGACGCCGAGCCGCCCTGGATGGTCAGGCCCTCGACGCTGAGCGTCGCGGCGCCGGCGCTCAGCACGATCACGCTCTGGCTGCCGTCTCCGGAGAGGGCGACCTGGCTGGCGCCCCCCTGGCCCACGATGGACAGGTCGGCGGCCATGACGGCCAAGTGCGCGTACCAGGTGCCTGCGCAGAGCTGCAGCGTGCCCGAGTCGCCGAGGTTGTGGACCACGGCAGCCGCCGAGCTGCCGGCGCCCAGCGTGGCGCTCAGATCGGTCAGCGCGCCGCTTCCGTCGATGAAGCTGGCCAGGCCCGCCGCGTCCGCCACGCCGTCGCAGTCGTTGTCCTGCCCGTCGCAGATCTCGTCCGCCCCCGGGTTGACCGCCGGGTCGCCGTCGTCGCAGTCCACGTCGGAGGGGTAGCCGTCGCCGTCCCCGTCCAGGCCGGGATCGCTGTCTGTGTCGCTGTCGGCGTCGGCGTCCGTGTCGCCGTCCGCGTCCGCGTCGCCATCCGCGTCGGCGTCGGTGTCGCTGTCTGCGTCCACGTCGCCGTCCCCATCTTCCGTCGCGGAGTCGCCCGGCTGCGACGCTCCGTCGCCCTGCAGGCGCCCCTCGTGCTCCTCAAGGGAGATGAAGGCGCAGCCCGCCAGCGAGAAGAGGAGCCAGGTCAGTCGCGGGATCTCTGTGTTCATGGGCGAAGCATGCGGGCACTTGGATTATTATTATCTCGGCCCAGCCAGAGCGCCGCACATGTCCTGTCGTTTCCTCCCCATCGCCTGTTTCCCGGTCCTGTTGACGGTCCTGGCTCCCCATCTGGCCTGGGCGGATTGCGGCGAGGGCGTCACCAGCGAGAGGCTGGCCCGGGTGTTGGAGCGGGCCGAGCTGCACGCCGGTCGGAACGCCCATGGCTTCGGCATGGCGGCCGAGGCCCTGGCCGACCAGCTCCCCTGCCTCTCCGAGCCGCAGGGTCCGCTGCAAGCGGCCCGCATCCACCGCGTGCAGGGCCTGGCGGCCTTCGTGGGCGGGGACCGACAAGGCTGCCAGCAGGCCTTCGCCGCCTCGCAGCGGCTCGAACCCGATTTTTCCTTTTCCCACGGGCTCTTTCCCGAGGCTCACCCCATCGCCCGGCTCTTTGTCCAGGCCCGCGGACTGCAGCTGGAGACCAGCTCGGTGCCGCGCACGGGGGGCCAGTACTGGTTCGACGGCCTGCCCGGCAACGCCCGCCCCGCGAACCAGCCCTCGCTGGTTCAGCTGCAGGACAGCAGCGGCCGTCTGCTGGCCAGCGCCTACCTGTGGCCGGGCGACGCCCTGCCTACGCCGACCCCGCCCCTGGTCGAGCTCGCCGCCCAGCCCACCCTGGAGGTGAGCGGCGCGCATGAGGCGCGGCGCGGTCCCCATGTGGCCCTGACGATCGGTGCCGGCCTGAGCGCCCTGGCGGCGGGTGGGTGCTACGCCGTGGCACTGGCCGCGGCCAACGACTACCGCGAGAATCCCCACAGCGACGCCGAGCTGGTGCAGCTGCGCACGCGCGCCAACGGCCTGGTCTTCGTCTCCGCGGGCCTGGGCGCCCTGGCTGTGGGGACCGGGGTGGGTGCGGTCGTGACCTGGCCGCGTTGAGCGACGCGCCATGAGCTCCCTCCTGCTCTCCCCAGGCCAGTTCGTCGGATCCTACAAGGTGTTGCGTCTGCTGGGCCGCGGCGGCATCGCAGAGGTCTACCTGGTGGTCGAACCGGCCGACGGTCTTCAGCGCGCTCTGAAAGTGATGGTGGCGGACGACGACAACTGGGCGCGGCGCCTGATGCGCGAGGGACGGGCCCAGCACGCCGTGCAGCACCCCAACCTGGTGCGGGTCTTCGGCTCCATGAGCGCGGTGGGCCGCCCCGCCATCGTCATGGAGTACGTGGAGGGCGCGGATCTGCGTCGTTGGCTGGCGGCCCTCAACAGCCGGGGCGAGTGGCCCGATCTCTCCCAGGCGCTGGGCGTCTTCTTCGGTGTGCTGGCGGGGGTGGAGGCCGTGCACGACCGCGGCTGGGTGCACCGTGATCTCAAGCCCTCCAACATCCTGCTGGCGCTGCGCGACGATCGCATCCAGCCCAAGGTCGCCGATTTCGGCCTGATCAAGGACCCAAGCCGCGAGCTGAGCCAGGGCGAGGTCACCGTAGCGGGCACCATCCTGGGCACCCAGGGCTATATCGCCCCCGAGCAGCTCTGGGCCCTGCCCGAGATCGACATCCGTGCCGACGTCTTCTCCCTGGGCTGCGTGCTCTACCTGCTGGCCTGCCGCCAGCCGGCTTATGGCGACCAGGACGAGGCGCTCACCTTCCGCAAGGTGCTCAACGGGGAATACCGCGACCCTTCCGAACTCGGCCTCGACCTGCCCGAGGCCGTGCTGCTGGCCATCCGCCACGCCCTGGTGGTGGAGCGCAAGGACCGCATCCCCAGCTGCGCCGCCCTGCGCGACGTGCTGATCCGCGGCCGGCGCGCGCTGGACGAGCTGGGCTTGCGTAGCGAAGCTGCGGGCCGCGGCGCTCCGCGACGCGGCGCCGTGGAGCAGGTGCTGGCGAGCGAGGCCACCACGTATCGAAGGAACCTGCACGAGGCGCGCACCGTGGTCATGACCGCCGAGCAATGCGCGGCCCTGTTGGAGGTCACGACCGAGCTGCCCCAGGAGACGGACGATCTCAGCCTGGAGATGGTGCCCGAGGAGCCTCCTCCCCCTGCGTCTCAGCCCCCGTCCCCGTCCCCGCCCCCGTCCCCGCCGCCGCAGGACGACGGTGGGACACGCGAGAGACGCCGCCCCATTCTCATACGGCTCCTGCTCCTCGCGGCGATCCCGGTCCTGGCGGCGCCTCTGCTGCTGCTGATTCTGTGGCGCGGGCAGGGCCAGCCGGACAGGCCGCCGCGCGTCACGACCATGAGCGAGCTGCTGGCGGAGCCGCCGCCCCTGGAAGAGGCGGGCAGCACCGACCAGCAGGCTCCAGTCCATGAGGAATCCGCGGTTCAGGATGCGACCCCGATCCCGGAGGCGGCGCTGCGAGGGGCTGTCGACGCGCCAGCGTCTGCGCCCAGGGAGCCCGAGCCGAGGCGCGAGCCAGCAGCCCCGCGAGCGAGCCCAGCCCAAGAAGGAGAATCCAGCGCGTCCGGTCAGGCGCCCGAGCAGGCCCCCACCGCGGCCAGCGAGCCGGCCCCTGCTGCCGTGTCGCCCTGGTCCGCTTCCGCACCTGCGGCCTCTCCCTGGGGCGCACCGCCGGATCCCGCGCCTGCGGCCTCGCCCCCGCAGAACGCGCCGCCCCAACCCGAGCTGATTGCCGCGCCCGCTCCCGGGCGGGTGGTGGTCACCGGCGTCAGTCAGCGCGTCTGCCTGCGCGCCCACAGCGACCGCAGCCTGCACTGCGACGCCGAGCTGCCCGCCGGCGGCTACGACGTGCTGCTCTACACGGACAGCGGGGCGGTCACGGCGGGGAGCGTCGAGATCGCAGCCGGAGGCACGCACGAGCTGCGCTGCGACGCGGCCTTCATGACCTGCCACTGAGCGCGGCGCGCGGGCAGGTCCGTCATCGAGTTGCGGGCGCTCGATCGTCTCTGCGGGAAGACGGACGCTCAAGGTCGGGGCGGTTTGTTGCGATAGTGGCTTTACTTAGCTGTATGTGCAGACACCGGCTAACCTTCGGCGGCGCTCCGGCGGCGAGGTCGGACGGACGGCGAACCCGGGCTCAGTCGCCCAGAAGCTCTGGCAGTTCGAGCTTCAGCACCATCGCCACCTGCCTGATGGCCCTGGCCACGTCCGCCTCCAAGGTGCCGCGGCTGTCGAGAAGAGCTGCTTCGTCCAGAGGCCAGCTTCGCCGTAGGACAAGCCCAGGGCAGAAGTTGATCTTCTTCCTCCTGGTCTTGAGCACTCGGTGCTCGAAGGCCGCCCTGTCCTCTGTCGAGGCGAGCCCCAGTTTCACCATCAGGGCCCAGGCCTCCTCGAACTCGGGTTCCTTCCACTGCCGCAACCATTCGGGGTGCTCCGACCAGAGTTGCCAGTATTCAGGCAGGCTGTGCGTCGATTCCGACCACCACAGGATCTTCTGCATGTGCATGAAATGGAAGTTCGTCCACATGCTCCATCCCAGGTCGCCCAGGGCGAGGACGTCGGCCAGGTCGACCTTCTCCATCATGGCCCTGCCCTGCGTGGTCGTGTCTCCAGGGCACACGTCGAGATCGATGGTGGTGTCCTCGCCCTCACCGTGGATGATGAGGCCGAGCTGCTTTGCAGGCTGGTGCCGTCCGTCGAGGGAAAGATACCAGCCCCATCCGCGGTGGTATCGGACGTGCTCCTCACCGGCTACGGCTACGAGCAGAGCTTTGCATCGCCGCCCTAAGCGCTCGTGGTCGGGGCCACAGAGCCCCACCTTGGAGTAGGGGCGGAGCGTTGGGAAGAACTCCTCGATGTAGTCCAGGAAGTCGCCCAGCAGAACGGTTTCGGCCAGTCCGAGATGCCCAGCTTCCAACAGCTGACCCCAGGCTTCCACGATGTCCTTCCAAGTGATGCAGGCCGCACGGGGATCGAGTTCGACACCATCTGGGACGTTGATTCGGAGCTGGCCATCCCAGATGTTGCGGTGCGAAGGTTTGTTTTCGGCCACCAGGGCGAGTTGATCGTAGACCACGATGCCATCGAGCCGCTGCTGACGCTGGGACGGCTCCAGATCCTGTTCCTTGAAGACCTGCTCGTCGGTCTGCACGAGGGAGATGACCTTGTTCACGCCGCCTGGTATCGCACCCACCTGGGTGTCCACACGAGGTGATGGGAGCTCGTGGAGTCTCGGGACGCCGGCGCCTTCATTGGCGCGGTGAGCCCTGTCGACGAGATCGAGCCAGGCTGCATGGGCCACGGGAACTCCGCGAAGCACGAGCAGGAATGCTCGCGTGAGGTTGTCCTCGTGGTGGTGGGGCTTCTTCTCGTACCCGATGAAGGCATTGATGTGCCGAGACATCTACGGGATCTCCGTGGGCCAGCAGCGCCTGGCCTGCATCCATGGTTCGTAACCAGCTCAACCGGAGCAAGGGCCTGGTGTTCGGCCTAGGCCAGGTGATAACCAGGAGGCCACGCCATGCATCCGCTCGCCTGCCAACTGGACGACCTTGTCCGCGACATAGCTCTGCGGGCGCTCAGCCTGGCGTCAAGAGAACGTGCCCCCGCGCCCGATCTCCCCTGGAGCGTCTTGACGAAGGATGGCATAGCAGGCGGCAAGCGCCGGTCCCGGGCTCTTCCCTGTGCGGACCTGTTGCCGCCGCGGCTCCGCGGCGCTTCTGGCGACTCCTTCGCCGCTCGTGCCGCCAGCGCTGCACTGGGGTCGCTGGCCAGCCTCACTGACAGCTGTCGTTCCCCCTCCCCGGCGTACCCAGGTCGCCGTCGCCGAAGGCGCTGGTGGCCTCGCACCAGTTGGCGCCGTCGTCGTTCAGGTCGTGGGCGAACAGGCCCGGGTCCAGGCTCATGGAGGCGCCCATCGGATCGGGGAAGGTCGCGCCGTCGTCCCACTCCACGCCGTCCAGGTCCATCACGCTGTTGGCCAGGTAGATCTCGTCCGTCGAGTTGGACAAGGACATGCTCGTGTAGCCGTACTCGTAGTGCACAGCGACACCGCCATTGATGGCGGAGTCCGCCTCGGCTGCCAGCACGGCGTAGCCACCTGGCGGGATGGTGACGGTGCTCGAGACCGTGAAGGCATTGCTTCCCAGGTCGTAGACCACCAGGCCGTACAGATTCGTGTCCACGCTGCTGGCGTTGTAGACCTCGAACCACTCGCCATCGTCGTCGTTCACCGCGTCCGGGTTCTGGAAGATCTCCGTGACGATCAGCTCGCCGCCCGCCAGATCGTCCACCGAGGCGCCCCCGCAGCCGGTGGTGCCGCTGTCGCAGTCGTAGTCCGCGCCGTCGCAGTACTCGGGGGCGTAGGGGTGGACCAGGGCGTCCGCATCGTCGCAGTCGGTGCCGCCGTAGGCGTCGCTGTCGTAGCCGTCGATGTCGGCGTCGTAGTCGGAGGCGCCGTCGCAGTCCTGGTCCGTGCCGTCGTAGTATGTCTCGCTGGCGCCGGAGTGCACCGTAGCGTCCGTGTCGTCGCAGTCCGCGCCGCCGTAGGCGTCGCTGTCGTCGCCGTCCGCGTCGGCGTCGTAGTCGGAGGCGCCGTCGCAGTCCTGGTCCGTGCCGTCGTAGTAGGTCTCGCTGGCGCCGGGATGGACCGTGGCGTCGCTGTCGTCGCAGTCGCTCAGGGCGTCGTAGCCATCCCCGTCGGCATCCACGCCCGCCAGGCAGCTGTCATTTTCGCTGCCGGGCGTGCCCAGGTCGCCGTCGCCAAAGGCGCTCGTGGCCTCGCACCAGTTGGCGCCGTCGTCGTTGGAGGTGGCGTCCAGCATCGTGGGCTCCAGGCTCATGGAGGCGCCCACCGGATCGGGGAAGGTGGCGCCGCCGTCGTAGGCCACTTCGTCCAGCACGCCTGCGCTGTTCTCCAGCACCACCTCGTCGCTGTCGCCGCTGAAGCTGAAGCCCGAGTACTGGTAGTCCACGGCGGCGCCCCCGTTGAGCGTGCTGTCGTCCTCGTTGCCGAAGACCAGGCGCTCGTCGGCGGCTACGGTCAGGCTGCCCACCACCGTGAAGCTGTCGGTCCCGTCGTCCCGCACCAGCAGGCCCTCCAGGTCGATCTCGGCACCGTACGCGTTGTAGACCTCGAACCACTCCCCCACGCTGTCGGAGACCATGGAGGGGTTGGTCAACAGCTCGCAGATCACCAGGTCGCCGAAGACCAGGTCGTCCACGCCGGGCAGGCAGTCCGTGGCGTCCGCGCCGCTGCAGTCCTGGTCCGTCCCGTCGCAGGGGACGTCCTTTGCCCCCGGGTTCACCCCGGCGTCGGTGTCGTCGCAGTCGGTCCCCGCGCCGCCCAGCTCGGTGGCGTAGCCGTCGCCGTCGGCGTCCCAGTCGTCGTCGCCGGCGCAGTCCGAGTCCACGTTGTCGTACCAATCGTCGGGGGCTCCTGGGTAGATGTCGGCGTTGTTGTCGTCGCAGTCCGTGCCGCCGTGGTCGTCGCTGTCGTAGCCGTCGGCGTCGGCGTCGTAGTCGTCGGCGCCGTCGCAGTCCTGGTCCACGCCGTCGTACCAGGTCTCGCTGGCACCGGGA
>CAYVQL010000193.1:0-14765 GCA_964454135.1 uncultured Enterobacterales bacterium
CAATCCCTTCTCCCTCTACCTGGACCGGCTCAACGGCAACCTCTTCGGGCTCTTCGTGCTGGTGTTCATCTGGTTCTTGCTGACCGAGAGGCGGGCCAGCTGGTGGCTGATAGGCCTGGTCTACGGCATCGCGGGCGGCATCCGCAACGAGGCCATCATCCTGGGGCCCCTCTTCCTGGCTTTCCTGTGGCTGCGCACGCCCGGCTGGCGGGGCTTCGCCCTGCGGCTGACGGAGTTCACGGCCGCGGCCTTCGTGGCTATCCTGCCCGTGCTGCTCTGGAACCAGCACGCCTACGGCGCCATGCTGATCCACCCCTCCCAGGTGGCCCACCTGGAGGGCTTCCGTCCTACCTTCCCCCACCGCTTCTTCGGCAGCGAGTTCCAGTTCAATGGGCTGTTGAACGCGCCCTTTCACGACCAGGTGATCCGCACGCCCCACTTCGCCTTCCCCACCTTCCTGCACTGGCCACTGGTGCAGATCAAGAGCCTGGGCCTGCTGCTCTGCCCCCTGGCGGCAGTTGGACTGGTGCAGTTGGTGCGGCGGCGCCGCTTCGAAGGCGCCATGCTGCTGTACTGGTACGGCATCGTGGCCGTGCTCTTCATCTTCCAGGAGAACTGGGAAGAGCTCAAGCAGACCTTCATGGCCCTGCACCTCTTCCCCCTGGCGGCCTTCCTGGCGGCAGGTCTGGCGTGGTTGCTGGCCGAGCGGCGCAGCTGGCGGCCCTGGGTGGCGGTGGTCGCCGGGGCGGGCCTGCTGACCGCGCTCTTGCTGGGCCTGCGCCAGCTGGACATCCCGGCGGATGAGCGCTGGTACGTGCGCTTCCCCCACGCCGGCAGCAACGACGCTGGCCTGGACGAGCTGCCGGTGGCGCTGCGCAAGGACTGGCACTTCTTCTACACCCACGAGACCGAGCATGAGATCGATGTGGAGCGCGTCTTCATGACCCGCCCCAACCCCCTGCCCGAGCTCTACCGCCCGCTTCACCTGCCCGACGGCGACGACTGGCGCAAGCTGGCCGCCGAGCCCTTCACCAAGGAGCTGCGTACGCTGGCGGTGTGGAGCTACATCTATGAGTGAGGCCCGCGGGGACGGGAGCCTGCGCCTGACCATGATCCGCTGCTCCACGCTGCTGCTGCGGTGGCGCGATCTGGCCGTGCTGACCGATCCCTGGTTCGCCATGCACCTGCGGGGCCTGCCCTGCCTGCGGCGGCCCGGGCTGGCCCCCGAGCAGCTGCCGCCCCTCGACCTGCTGCTGGTGAGCCACCTGCACCCCGATCACTTCGACCAGGCCGCCGTCAGCGCCCTGCGCCGGCCCCCGCGGCGAGCGCTGTTTCCGCCCGGGGCCTTCGCCTGCCTGGGCGGTCGTCGCTGGGGCTGGCAGGAGCTGGCGCCGTGGAGCGCCGCCAATATTGGGGCCGCGGAGGTGGTGGCCGTGCCCGGGCCCCATACCTTGCCCGGGCCGGAAGAGGTCAACTACGTCCTGCGCCTGCCCGGCTGGGGCGCACTCTTTTTCGGGGGCGATGCGCGCTTCGATCGCGAGGTGCTGCAGGAGATCGGGCGGCGTCTTGGTCCTTTCCGATTGGCTCTCTTGCCGGTAGGCGGCACGCGCATCCTGGGCAGCCAGACGGTGATGGGGCCCCGACAGGCTCTGCGGGCCGCCGAGCTGCTGGGCGCAGAGCGCGTGGTACCCATCCACGAGGGCGGCGTCTGGATGAGCGTGCCGCCCCTGTCCCTGCACCCGGGGCGCGCGCGGCAGCTGGCCCGGCTGTTCCGACGGCGTGGGGAGGCGGAGCGGGTGTTGCTGTTGCGGGAGGGGGAGAGCGCGCGGATCTAGCGTCCTGGCTGCGGCGCTACCTCGGCAAGCGCTCCGGCGGCGGAAAGGAAGCCTCGAGCATGGCGGCCATCTCGGCGTCCACCGTCTCGCCGTGGGCTTCGAACATGGCGTGCGAGGCGCGGATGGCGATGGCGCGGCTCTCGTGGGTGGGCAGCAGGCCCTGCGCGATGCCCCGCAGCAGCCATCCGCCCTCGGAGGGCACGTGCAGCAGCCTCACCACGCCGCTCTCTCCCTTGATGAACTCGGCCTCGAAGGTGGTCTCGCGAGAGGCGGATACGTTGTAGCGTTCATCCCACCAGCCCTGGGACATGGAGCTCAAGCTGAGATCGTAGGTCATGATGCGCTTGTCGGTGGGGGTGGCCATCATCAGGCCGCCCAGATGTTCGCTGATCGCGACCAGCGAGCCCTTCAGGCCCTCGGTCTCGAGCTTCTTCTTCTCGTCGCAGGCCTGCGGGTCGATGTGGATCTCCGCGACGACGGCGTCGAGATCTCCCTTGCGGAGCAGGTCCGCCACGGTGGCCGCGTGGGCCTCGCGCTCGGCGTGGCCTTGAGGCGCCGCGGGCTCCGGATCCTGGCGGACGGCGGGCGCGACGGCGGCCTGTTCGGGGGCGGGCGTGCTGCAGGCGAGGAGGATCAGGGCGACGAACATGGTGGATCCCGGCTTTGGAGGCCTTTCCAGCCTACACCGGCTTCTAGCGCGTCAACAAAAACGGCCCCAACGCCAGCGCATCCACCGCCTTGCGCTGGAAGATACGCAGCGCGTCTTCGGGCGTGCAGGCGATGGGCTCGCCGTGCACGTTGTAGGAGGTGTTGACGATGCTGGGCGTGTCGCTGGCCTCGTTCACCAGGGCGATGATGCGGTGGTAGCCCGCATCGTGCTCTTCGTGCACCACCTGGGGTCGCGCCGTGCCGTCGATGTGCACCACCGCCGGCGAGGCGCGCTTCATGGCCTCGGAGCAGTCGAAGGTGATGGTCATGTAGCGGGCCGTATGGGCCGTGCCCGGGCCGTAGTCGCTGTAGCAGTCGGCGGCGTGCTCGGCCATGGTGGCCGGGGCGAAGGGCATGAACTCGGAGCGGTCCAGGCGCTGGTTCAGCCAGTCGTTCACGCTGGGATCCTTGGTGTGGTACAGGATGCTGCGATGACCCAGGGCGCGGGGCCCGTACTCCATGCGGCCCGTCACCCGAGCCACCACCTTGCCCTCCAGGATCAGCTGCGCCACGCGCGCGTCGATGTCCTGGCAGCGCTCGGCCTGCACCTTCTCCACCTCCAGCAGGTCGCCTATTTCGGCCTCGGAGTAGTCCGGACCCAGGTAGACGTGCTCGATGGGGCGGGGGTGCAGCTCGGTCTGTTGGGCCAGCCAGCCCAGGGCCGCGCCTACGGCGATGCCCTGGTCGCTCATGGCCGGGTGCACCCAGACCCCCTCCACGCCTGGCAGGTGCCACAGGCGCTGGTTGACCAGCACGTTGGCGAAGACCCCGCCGGCCAGCACCAGGTGCTTGTCGCCGGTCTCCCGCAGGGCGCGGGCCACGTAGGCGCACAGCACGTCCTCCAGCCGCTTCTGCGCCGCAGCCGAGATGTCCTCGCGGCTCTGGCCGGCCAGCTCGCGGAACAGGCCCCGGGTACGCCACTTGGTCCACAGCGGCGCCAGCTGGAAATCCGTGTCGTCTTTCCGCAGGTGGAAGAGCCGCTCCATCACCGGGTAGAGCTTGGACGGGTCGCCCTGGGCCGCCAGCCCGGTGACCTTGCCCGCGTTGAGTACGTGGAAGCCCAGGAATTGGGCGATCTCGCCGTAGAACTGGCCCGGCGACTCCACGGCGTTGGAGCTCCACAGGTGCTCGCAGCGCCCGTTCCGGCAGCGGAAGACCCGTGCCGAGAAGCCGTCGCCCATATTGTCCACCGAGACCGCCAGGGCCTCGTCGAAACCTGAGCTCAAGTAGGCCGAGTAGGCGTGGGCCGTGTGGTGGTCCACCAGGGGCACCGGGCGGCCGAACTTGCGCCTCAGCATGCGGCTGTTGAAGGCCTCGACCCCGCGGCTCATGGGGCCGCGCCGCGCGAAGCGCGCCTGGGCGCTCAGCCAGGACTTGTGCAGCGGACCGAAGAGATCGTGCTCGCCCTCGATGGGCGCCTTGCCGAAGAGGCGCGGCAGGAAGTGGAAGCGGTTGCCCGCTACCACGGCGTCCACCTCGTGGATGCCCTTGCCCGCGATGCGTAGCACCTCGGCCACGGCGCGCTCCGGGAAGCCGGACTGGAACTTGACCCGCGTCAGGCGCTCCTCGGCCACGGCGGCCAGGATCTCGGGGCCCTGCAGCAGGGCCGCGTTGGCGTTGGTGTCTTCGTGGATGGCCAGGATGAGGGGGTTCTTCATCGCGTCACCGACCATTTCCGCCGACAGCGTCGGCGGAGAAGTCCGGCGCCGTTTTTTTTGGGGGGAAGACAGATTCTTCCCCCCCTATCCGAGGCGGACACCGCCTCTCCCCCCCATCTTCGCCGCTTGATGAGCGGCGCAGGGCTGCCTGAGCAGCCTTGAAACAATGCTGTGGAATACTCTCGATCTGTCGGCAGGATCGGCGTTTCTTGTTCGGTGCCTTCATCGCTCACCCTTCTTGACAGGGACGGGTTCTCCGCTTGTGCCCGAGCGGCGCTGCCGCAGCCACCAGGCCAGCGCGGCCACGGCGTTGATGAGCGTGGCCACGCCCAGCACCAGGGGCGGGCGGATGTTGGTGCCCAGCAGCCAGGCCGCGCTGAAGCTGGCCAGGGGCACGATCAGTACGCCCAGCGTCAAGCCGGAGGCCAGGCGCAGCGGCCAGGACCAGCTGCGCTCGGCGACCAGCGAGACCAGCACGCCGGGCAGCAAGAAGGCGTAGAGCAGTCCAAGGGCCTGCAGCAGCAGGGTGATCACCGCTGGCCCCCCACGCGCGCCAGCAATGCGGCGGAGAGCCCCAGCGCGGCCGTGCGCAGCAGGGGCCGCAGGTGGGTGGTGCGCGTCGCCACAAGGCGCGCCAGCTTGATGGCCGTGCCGGGCCGCAGGTAGAAGCGCCGCACGAAGCGCAGGTACTGGGCTTGCAGCTGTTCGGGGGTCATGGCGTCGTTGCGCAGCACGATGTTGTTCAGGAAGCTGTAGCGTGACCAGTCCCGGGTGCTGATCAGGCCCTGCTCTTCGGCCAGCTTCCACAGCTCGGTGCCCGGGTAGGGGGTCATGAAGGAGACCTGCAGGAAATCAGGGTCTATGCGCCGCACCAGGTCGAAGGTGCGCTGCACGTCCCGCTCGGTCTCGCCTGGGATGTTCAGGATGGCGAAGCCCATGGTGGAAAGGCCCGCTTCGCGGGCCGCGGCGAAGCCCGCCACCACCGCCTCTTCGCGCATGCCCTTGCGCAGGAAGGCGCGCCCGGTGTCCGAGCCGCTCTCGACGCTCAGCTCCACCCGCACGCAGCCGGCCCGCTTCATACGCCGCATCAGCGGCAGGTCCGCCATGTCGGGCCTTGTGAGGCAGATCCAGCGCAGCCGCCGGGGCAGACCGAGCCGCTCGGCGTGGTCGCAGAAGCTGTGCACCCAGTCGTGGCGCGTGGTGAAGGTGTCGTCCAGGAAGGAGAAGAAGCTGACGCCCCAGCGACGATGCACCTCGTCCATCTCGCAGGCGACCTGCTCGGGATCCCGGTAGCGCATGCGGCGGCCGAAGACGGCGGGTACGGCGCAGTAGACGCAGCGCGCCGGGCAGCCGCGCGAGGCCAGGATGGTGCTGAAGCTGTTGGAGTCCACGCAGCGGTAGCGCTCCATGGGCAGCAGGTCGCGGGCCGGCTGCGGCAGGCTGTCGAGCGCGTCCAGGGGGGCCGGCATGCCCGTGTCGTGAAAGCCGCCGTCGGCGAGCCGGTGGGCGAAGCCCGGGACCTCCAGGGGATCGTCGCCGGCCTCGATCGCGGCCAGCAGCAGGGGCAGGGAGCGCTCGGCCTCGCCGCGGGCGGCGATGTCGATGCCAGAAAACTCCTCCAGGGTGCGACTGGGCAGGAAGCTGGTGTGGACGCCGCCGACCAGCGTGGCGGTGCCAGGTTGGCGGGCCTTGATGGCGGCGGCTATCTCGGCCGCCAGGGTGATGGTGGCCGTGGTGGCGGTGAGCCCCACTACGCCCGGCGCGTCTCGTAGGGCCTCTTCCGCGCTCTGAGCGGGCTCCAATCCCAGCGCATTGGCATCGACGATGCGCACCTGGTGCCCGGCCTCGCGCGCGGCGGCCGCCAGGTAGGCCAAGCCCAACGGGGGCCCCACGGTGGTCTGGGCTATCCGGCGTACCTTACGTTGGAAGCATGGATTCACGAGCGCGAGGCGCATGCTGGGCGTTCTTCCTCTCGGCAGGGACTCCCTGGGGGTGGCTCGGGGGCATCAAGCCCCCTGCTGGTTTCTAGCACGTGGCCATCCCCTGGGCTTGCTCCCGGGGAACCAGAGAATAGGAGGGGAGGCTCACTGCAGGCAACGGGAGCTGGAGGCGTATGGCAGGCCGGCCAGAGCTGGACAGGGATCGCATCGCACGTTGGCTGTGTTCCCCAGCGGTGCTCGACGAGCGCGGGAGGATCGCTTCCTGGCACAATCCGGTGCACCCGGGTTTCGCCTACTCCGAGGCTGCCGCTATCTGGCTGTCCTGGGCGGTCTGGCGCCACGAGCTGGGGGCCTGGGCTCCCAGCGAGGTGCGCATCAGCCGCGTGGCGCGCGCGCTGCGGCTCGATCTGCGGGCCCGCGGCGCGGTGGGAAGGGATGGCCGCCTCTACCTCTTCGACACCAGCCTGGCGCTCTTCGCCCTGGCCAGGGCGGCCAGGATCTGCGGGCAGGAAGGGCCTGGGGAGCTGGCGGAGCAGGTGGCGGGACTGGAGCGCTTCCTGCGGGCCGACAGCCCTGTCCTGCCCCAGGCCGACGGGGATCGCTGGTCGCAGCGCTGGGGCGCCCACCTGGCGCGGGGTGCCGCGCTGCTGGCCCTGGCGGGGCGTTGGATGGATCTGCCCCTGGCGCTCAGCCTGGCGCGCCAGGTGCGCGCCAGGCTGACGCAGGTCGAGCAAGGAGGAACCGTCTACGTCCATGCCCTGGCCTACGCCGCCGAGGGAGAGCTGATCTTTCGGGCCCTGGGTGAACCGTCCGGTGCGCTGCGGCCGGCCCTTGCAGCCGCGCACCTGGCAGAACTGCAGGCGCCCGACGGCCACCTGCCCGCCTGGAGCGATGGGCAGGGCGGCGCTCGCTCCGACGCCACTGCCCAGGCCGTGCGCATCTGGTGCGCCGTCGACCGCCAGCGCTACCGCAGCCAGGCGGACCGGGCCCTGGCCTTCCTGGCCCGCCAGCAGGCAGAGGCGGGCGGGATCGCCTACGACAGCAGCTCGGCGGATCTCAACACCTGGGCCTCCATGTTCGCGGACCAGGCCGCGTGCTGGAACGCTGGTGAGGCGCCGGGCCTGACATGGATCTGAGCCGCGTCCGGGGCTCGCCCCGCGCTCGGGGAGCCGTGCTCGGCATCTGGGATGGCCACGGCGCCAGTGTCTCCCTGGTGGCGGACGGCCAGCTGCGCTTCGCCCTGGCCGAGGAGCGCCCGGCGCGGCGCAAGCGCTTCTCCGGCTTCCCGCGTCTGGCGCTGCGCTGCGCCCTGGAATGGGCGCGGCAGAAGGAGATCCCCATCACGGATGTGGCCCTGGCGGGTCGCACAGGTAGGGCGCCGCTGCGCCTGGCCCAGGCGCTCTACGCCCGCGGCGACCCCCACCGCGACCCGCTCTCTCTCCTGTCCCGGGCGGCCCTGGACTGGGAATGCCGCTGGGCGCGCCTGCCGGGCCTGGATCGCCTGGATGCGCTGCTGGGCAGCGCCCTGCTGCGGCGTCGTCTGGTGGCAGCTGCTGGCACCGGGCTGCGCTTCCACCTGGTGGATCACCACGAGGCCCACGCCTTCTCCGCCCTGCTGGGGCGCCACGGCATGGACGCCTTGGTGATCACCGCCGATGCCTATGGCGAAGGCCGGGCCGCCACGCTGCGCCAGGCCGCCGTGCCCCTGCGCTGCGAGCGCGAGCAGGGCATCGACTTCGGCTTGGCGCTGCTCTACGGCGCGGTCACCGTAGGCCTGGGCTTTCGCGAGGGTGACGAGGGCAAGCTGATGGGGCTCTCCGCCGCGGGGAGCCCGGACCTGGCAGAGGGGCGCTTCCTCGATCTCTTCCTGGTGGATGGAGGCGCGCCGCGCTTGAGGCGCCCGCTGACCCGCCGGCGCGTGGCCGCGCTGCTGCGAGGGCTCTCGCGGGAGGACGTGGCCGCAGGCCTGCAGGCCTGCACCGAGCGCCTGGCGCTGCGCTGGTTGCGGGGCTTGCTGGCGCGGTTTTCCGAGCCCCGGCCCCTGCTGCTGGCGGGCGGCCTCTTCGCCAATATCCAGCTCAACCGGCGCCTGGCCGAGCTGCCCGCTGTCTGCGGGCTGCAGGTCTTTCCCGAGATGGGCGACGGGGGGCTTTCGGCCGGGGCTGCCCATCGCGTGGCCTTCGCGCGTGATGGCGAAAAAGCCAGGGCCCTGGAGCACGCCTACCTGGGCCTGGCGTTCGACGAGGATCGCTGCCTGCAAGCGGCGCGGCGGTCGGGGCTGGCGCAGCGGCGGACGGATCCTGCGCGCGCGGCGGTGCGCCAGCTGGCACGGGGGCGCGTGATCTGTCGCTTCGCGGGCCGGGACGAGTACGGGCCGCGGGCCCTTGGCCACCGCTCCATCCTCTTCAGCGCAGCGCGCCGCGAGCTGCCGCAGCGCGTCAACCGCGCTCTGGCGCGGGAGCCCTTCATGGCCTTCGCTCCCTGCCTGCGCCAGGAGGACGCCAGCCAGGCCATCGAGCCCCTGGACGCGGAGCTGGCCTACATGAACGTGGCCGTCCGGGCTCGAGCGGGCTTCGCCAAGGATTGCCCCACCGCCGTGCATATCGATGGCAGCTGCCGGCCGCAGCTGGTGCGGCGCGAGACCTCACCCGGGCTCTGGACGCTGCTGGGGGCCTTCCAGCGGCAGTGCGGAGAGGCGGCCGTGATCAACACCAGCTTCAATCTGCACGGCGAGCCCATCGTGCACACGCCCGAGGACGCCGTCGCGTCCTTTCGCAAGGCCGGCTTCGACGTGCTCTACCTGGGGGATCTGGAGCTGCTGGGGGCGCACCTGGGGCGGGGTTAGCCTCCTGGCAGCGCCTCCAGCATCTTCTGCGCCTCGTCGTCGTAGGGGTAGTTCTCGATGGACTTGCGCAGCAGCTGGCGCGCCTCGTCGTAGCGGCCCTCTTCGATGTAGATCTCGGCCAGCCGGTTGAACTTGACGTACTCGATGTCCGGGTTGATCTCGATGGCCTTCTCGAAGCTCTGGCGCGCGGCGTCGCGCTTGCCCCTCTTCAGGTAGACCAGGCCCAGGCCCTCGTGGGGGCAGGTGTACTGCTCGGCGTCTTGTTCCATGGCTTGCTGGAAGTACTGCTCGGCGAGCGCGTGATCGCCCTTGTTGAGCTGCACCAGCGCCAGCTCGGCCAGGGCGTACTGGTTCGACGGGGCCAGCTCCAACACGCGTTCCAGCAAGGCCTGGGCTTGGTCCAGCCGGCCCAAGGCAGTGGCGGAGTTGGCCTTGCCCAGCAGGGCGAAGATGTCGTCGGGCTCGGGTGCCAAGACGCGCTCGTAGCAGTGAAGGGCCGGCTCATGCCGGTTCTGGTTGGAGTGGGCCCAGCCCAGGCCCAGCTGCGCCATCTGGTAGCTCAGCCAGGCGAAGTACTGCCCGGGATCGGAGATGTCGTCCAGGGAACCCTGGGGCTGGTCCAGGGACCGGGCGGCATCCTCCAGGCGCTGCTGGGCCTGCCCAGGCTCCTTGCGCACCAGCAGCAGGTGGGCCAGGCCGATCTCGGCGGCGGTGGCCTCCTGCTGCCTGGCCAGGGGGTGATCGAAGCTGGCCTGCGCCCCCTCGTAGTCCTTCTCCAGCAGCCGGATGTAGCCCTCCAGGACGTGGTGACGACCCTGCAAGGCCCCATCTGCGAGGTGCGCCAGGCGCGCCCGGGCGGTCTCGAAGCGGTGGCTGTCGAAGCAGCGCATGGCCATGAGGGTCTGCTCGTCGGCGCTGCGCGCAGGCTCGTCCGTGTAGGGCGCGCTGCAAGCCGAGGGCTCCTGCGAGGCCAGGGCCGCATCGATCCGCGCGCGGGTCTTGTCGAAGACCGGATCCTGCGTCAGGGTCAAGGCCCGGTCGATGAAGACGCGGGCGACGCGCAGGTCCCCCAGCTCCAGGGAGGCCCGCGCCACGTCGTGCTGCAGCTGGGGATTGTGGGGCTCGGTCTCGGCCGCCTGGATGAAGTTCAGCTGCGACTTCTCGGGGGAGCCCAGCTTGCCGTACATGGCGCCCAGGGCCATGAAGACGCAGGAGATGGAGGCTGGGTCGCCGCTGTTGAGCACCTCGGGCTGGATCTTCTCCAGCTCCAGGGCGATCTTGGCGATCTCCTCCTTGTCGCCGCGGGCGGTGGCCACGTCCTGACGGGTGCGCAGGGCGTCCACCAGGTTGTGGGCGTCACCCGTCGCGCGGGCCTCCCGCTCCAGCTGCAGGGCCAGCTCCTGCGCCTCGTCCAGGCGGCCGAGCTTGACCAGGTTGAGGCTGCGCTGCCCCTGCACGAAGCGGTCCCCTGGCCAGCGCTGCAGGGCCTTGTCCAGCGTCGCCAGGGCCAGCGCGTACTCGTCGCGCAGCTGGTGGTAGCGGGCCAGCGACAGGTGGTGGGTCTTGTGGTCGGGGCGGAGCCGGACAGCCTCTTCGAAGTGCTTCAGGGCCTTGTCCGATGGCTTCTGCGCGATGCCGCCCGCGGTGACGTGCAGAGCCTGGTCGATGTACAGGCGTCCCAGGCCCTCGTGCAGCTCCGCCGCCTGGGGAGAGCGCTCGATGGCCTGCAGGAAGAGGGCCTCTGAGCGCTGCCACAGCTCGGGGCGCCCCTCGCGCCTGGCCTGCTCCATCAGCTGCATGGCCTCGCGCGCTTCGGGCTGTGCGCCGCCCCGGGGTTCTGGTCCGGGCCCAGGGGGTGGGGGCGGGGCCTGGCCCCCGGGGGTCACCACTGTTGGCGCGACGGCTTGCCCCCGGTCCGCCGGCGCTGTGGCGGGGGCCGGTGGGGAGTCCTGGCTCGAGCAGGCTGCCAGGGCCAGGGGGAGCAGCAGCCAGGGCAAGCCGCGCTGCCTCAGGGCGCCACGCTCGCCTCTGGTGCGGTGGGCCACGGGGCGAAGAGACCGGCGCGTCCGCATTCGAGCTCCCTCCGGAAACATGCGACCCGCAGGCTATCGCGTTCCGCCGTGGCATTTCACCTGCTTGTCGGGGGACGCTCCCCGTTTTTGATGCTGCGCGTGGTCTTTTCGGATAGTCCAAGGGCTGTTGACTGCTTCTTGACTTCACGTCTCCCGAGCGCGCATTGAAGCGGAGTCGCCTGCCTCAGACCCTGTTCAGCCTGGCCTTGGGGTTTCTGTTCGTGTTCTTGCTGGCCCGATCCATGGACTGGAGCCGGGTGGCGGAGACGCTGCGCGCCAGCCGGCCAGCGACCCTGATCCCCATCGCGCTCCTGTTGGGCCTGCACTACGGAACGAAGGGCATGCGTTGGCGCGTGCTGCTGGCGGGCGAGCAGCCGGTCTCGCGTCTGCTGGCGCTGCGCCTGACCGCGGTCGGCTTCATGATGAACAACTTCTTTCCCGCGCGCATCGGCGAGCTGGGCCGGCCCTACCTGCTGTCCGTGAACCAGCCCGGGCTGTCCTTCCCCTACGCGCTGGCCACTGTGGTGGGAGACAAGCTCTTCGACCTGCTCTTCGTGGTGCTCTTCTTGTTGAGCTCTTCCTTGCTGCTGCCCCTGCCCCCCGCGGTGCTGCACGGCATCCTGGTGCTCTCGGCCGTCTGCCTGGGGGGCCTGGGGGCGGCCCTGCTGGCTTCTCGCTGGCGCGGGGAGCGCGCGCAGCGCAACTGGATGCAGCGCCTGGCCAGCCGCTTCGGCAGCTTCGGTCAGCGCGCCTACCAGGCCCTGGGCACCTTCGCCGCGGGACTGGCCACGCTCACCAGCCTGCGGGCCTTCACGGCGGCCGTTTGCTGGACGGCGCTTTCGTTCGGATTGCTGGCCGCCGCCTTCATGCTCACCATGCACATGCTGCGCATCCAGCCCGATGCGCTGTCCTGCGTCTTCTTGATGGGCATGCTGGGCATCGGCTTCATGCTGCCGGCCCCGCCCACGGCCGTGGGCAACTTCCACTTCTTCGCGGTGCAGGCCCTGGTGTTGGCGGGCTCCGCTGACGAGGACGCCGCGCTCTCCTTCGCCCTGGTGGCCCATGGATCCCAGGTGGCGGTGGTGACCGCGGGCGGGCTGCTGTCGCTGCCTGGCTTGGGCTGGCGGCGACTGCGCGATGGGGAGCTGGGCTCTTGAGCGCGCTGCTGATCGCCCTGGCTGCGCTGGTCGGCGGGCTGTTCTCCGTCTGGCTGCTGCCTCGCGTGGGGCTGGTGGAGCGCGTCGCCAGCGTGCTGCTGTTCGCCATGGCGGGCATCCCCTTGCTCGTCACGCAGCTCTGCCTGGCCAGCGCCACCCCCATCGACAGCGGCCTGGTGGCGGCCTCCGGCCTGGCGCTCGTCGGCCTGCTGGCCGCGCCGGGCATCGCCTGGGCCCGGGCCTGGCGCCCTCGCAGGCCTGGTCTGGGCGAGCTGGCCGTGTTGGCCGTGGCGGCCAGCGTGGCGCTGTGGGCCTGGCTCTACTACACCAACACCGAGTTTCTGGTCTCGCTGGCCTCGTACCTGCAGCGGGGCGAGGCCAAGTGTTTCTACATGCAGACCTTCAAGCTGCTGGAGGCGCTCAATCCCGGCCAGGTCGGCGAGCGCGTGCGCGAGATGTACACAATCATCAGCACGCCCGGCAACGCAGCCTTCACGGCCGGCTGGATGCCCGCGCTGGGGCCGCACAGCTTCGCCGCGCTGTACGCGGGTTTTTCGGTTCTGCTGTTCTTGTACGTCTTCCTGTTGATGTCCCTCTGGACCTCCAGGCGCTGGCTGGCCGTGCTGGTGGGGCTCTTCGCGCTGCTGCACCCCTACGCCCTGTTCGTCGAGGTGCTGGACCGCAACGCCATGGCCTACGCGCTCTCGGCGGCGCTCTTCCACGTCGTGCTGGCGCGACCGCGCGCCTTTCTGCTGCACGGCTTGGTCTTCGGCGCCACCGCCGGCCTGGGTCTGCGCTTTCTGCCCCTGAGCTTCGCGCTGCCGATCTTGTTGGTCTACCTGCGCCGGCGCGTCCCCCTGCGGGCCTACGGCGCCTTTGTGGCGGGTGGCGCCGCCAGCTTCCTCTTCAACCTGCCCCACCTGTCCCACCACGGCTTCCACAGCATGGGAGAGAGCGAGTCTTTCCCCCTGCAGCTGCTGCGCGCGCTGTCGGCCTGGCAGCGCACGCCCTTTCTGCCCTACCCCAACGCCGTCTTCTACGCCTACCTGGCGCTGGGCGCCCTGGGCTGCTTGGGAGCCGGCTTGGCGGCCCTGGGCCTGTGGCGCCACTGGCGCCGGGGGCGCGGACCGGGCGCCTTCCTGCTGCTGGCCTTCCTGCCCACCTACCTGGTGCTCTGCGCGCAGCGGGACTGGCTCGAGGCGGACAAGGCGCGCATCCTCTTGTCGGCCTTCCTTCCGCTGGTGCTCCTGCTGGGCTTGGGCCTGGCGGCGCTGCTGCGGCGGCCGTGTTGGAGGAGCAACCTGGTCTTCTGGGGGCTGGCGAGCGTCGCCATCTGGGCGCTGGCCGCATGGGGGGGGCGACTGGATGGCGGCGTCTACGAGGGCTTTTACGAGCGCCGGGGGCTGTACCAGCACGAGACGCCCGTCTACCTGGCGCTCTGCCGGCGCCAGCTGGCCACGCCAGGGGCGCTGCCCGACTACGGGCGCCTCATCCACAAGCTGGACCTGCGCCGCAAGCAGCGGGAAGAGGCCGTGGTGGCCCAGCGGCTCTTTGGCTCCGACTCCGGCGTCGAGGCGCCCTGGCTGGAGCGCTGGCTGCCTCCCGAGCAGGTGGCGGAACCCCCTGCGGCTTCGCTCTCCCAGGACTTCGTCGATCTGCGCATCGACCTGGAGCTCTTGGCCAGCGCGCCGGCCGCCGCGGTCAGCCTGGTCCAGGGCGACGAGAAGCCGCTGGCGGATCTGCAGCGACCCGAGCGCCTGCTGGGCCTGTACCACAAGGAGGTGCAGGTCTCCTGGCAGCAGGAGCTGCTGCCCGTGACCGTGCTGACGGGCGAGCTGGAGCTCTCCGACGAGCAGCGCGCCCTGGGCGAGCTCTACGTGGAGCTGAACAGCTTCATCTCCTACGGCAAGGACGAGCAGGGCTGGCTCGAGAAGGTCAACCTGCTGCACCACCTGGCGGATCCGCAGCAGCGCCAGCTGGCCTATGCCAGCGCCATGACGGCCCTGCCCCAGCGCGACCAGCGCGCCGCCATCGTGCTGCGTATCCCCCGAGAGATGCGGGTGATCGTCAGGAACTGGTATCTCAAGGCCAGCGGCGCTCCCCACCGGGTGGACGGGTGGTTCATCCAGCTGTCTCCCGACGGTGTGCCGACCGCGGCGTTCCATCCCTTGGAGCCTGAGAGCTACCTATAGACCAGCTAGGGGCCTCGGTCTTGGCAATGGCCAGAAGCGAGGTTTCCCTGCCGTCTGCCATCTGCTATGCTTCCTCTTCGCAATCCTTTGACACGTTCGCCAATGCGCCTGGGCATGGGCAATCCCTGTCCTCTCCGTTCCAGTACCCTGAAAAGGAGCGTTTTCCCATGAGAACCCGATGGATGACCCTGTTGGTTCCCTTCGCGGCTGCAGCCCTGCTCGGTTGTCCGCCTGCGAAGGAGACCGGTGACAGCACGCCTGAGGCGGACACCGACACCGACACGGATGCGGATTCCGACACCGACGCCGACACCGACGCCGACACCGACCCCGACACCGACGCCGACACCGACGCCGA
>CAYVQL010000193.1:14775-21097 GCA_964454135.1 uncultured Enterobacterales bacterium
GGTGCCGCGGGGGTGGGTTCTCCGTCGGCGTAGGAGCAGGGGGACACCTCTGCGGAGTCGGATTCCGACACCGACTCGGAGTCGGATGCCGACACCGACCTGACGGTGGAGGACCTGGGCGAGGGCGACCTGGTGGTCACCGAGATCATGCAGAATCCCGACGTGGTCACCGACTCCAACGGCGAGTGGTTCGAGATCTACAACGCCACCGGGCAGACCGTGGATCTCGAGGGGCTGATGGTCTCCGACAACGAGTCCAACAGCTTCACCGTCTCGGAGTTCACCTTCCTGGACGTGGACCAGTACTTCGTCTTCGGCAGGAACGCCGACCAGAAGACCAACGGCCTGTTGCCGGTGGACTACGAGTACTCGGGCTTCGACCTTGGCAATGGCGAGGACGAGATCTACCTGGACAGCAGCAAGCTGCGCATCGACGCGGTCGAGTTCGACGATGGGGCCACCTTCCCCGATCCCACGGGTGCCAGCATGAGCCTGGACCCCGCGCACACCGACGCCGATGACAACGACGACGGCGCCAACTGGTGCGAGGCCACCTCGGCCTACGGCAAGGGCGACCTGGGCACTCCGGCCAGCGTCAACGACAGCTGCGGCGCGGCGGACGCCGATGGCGATGGCTACGACTCCATCGACGCCGGCGGCGACGACTGCGACGACAACGACGCCAACACCTACCCCGGCGCGGCCGCGGACGAGCCCGATCCCAAGGGCTGCTACACCGACGCCGACGGCGATGGCTTCGGCAGCGACTCGCCCGCCAAGGGCGTGGATGTCGGCTCGGACTGCGACGACGGTGACGCCACGGTCAACCCCGCGGGCAGCGAGATCATCGGCGACAAGATCGACAACAACTGCAACGGCGAGGTGGACGAGGGCGAGGACACGGCCCACCCCCCCCACACCGGCGATACGGGCGAGCCCCCCCACACCGGCGAAACGGGCGAGCCCCCCCACACCGGCGAAACGGGCGGGCCCATAGACACCGGCGACAGCGACAGCGTCCAGAACCTGGGAGCTGGCGACCTGGTGATCACCGAGGTCATGCAGAACCCGGACGCGGTGAGCGACAGCAACGGCGAGTGGTTCGAGATCTACAACGCCAGCGGTGTGGACGTGGACCTGTCGGGCCTGGTGGTCTCCGATCAGGGCACCAACAGCTTCACCGTGGCCAACACGCTGATGATCAGCGCCGGCGACTACCTGGTCTTCGGCAACAACGACGACACGAGCACCAACGGCGGCGTGACCGTGGACTACCTCTTCTCCGCCTCCGACATGGCCTTGGGCAACGGCACCGACGAGCTGGTACTGGCCAACAACGCGGGCACCATCGACGAGATCATCTGGGACAACGGCTCCACCTTCCCGGATCCCACCGGCGCCTCCATGAGCCTGGATCCCTCCTCCACCGACGCCACCTCCAACGACGACGGCGGCAACTGGTGCGCGGCCACCACCAGCTACGGCGACGGCGACCTGGGCACCCCGGGCAGCTCCAACGACACCTGCGTGCCCGACACGGGCCTGGACACCGGCACCGCCGCCCTGACCGTGGAGGAGCTGGTGGAGGGCGACCTGGTGATCACCGAGATCATGCAGAACCCCGACGCGGTGAGCGACGGCAGCGGCGAGTGGTTCGAGATCTGGAACGCCTCGGGCTACCTGGCCGACCTGAACGGCCTGGTGGTCAGCGACAGCGGCAGCGACAGCTTCACCGTCAGCGGCAGCCTGCTGATCGACGACAGCGAGTACCTGGTCTTCGGCAACAACAGCGACCTCAAGACCAACGGCGGCGTGACTGTGGACTACGCCTTCTCCAGCTCCGACATGAGCCTGGGCAACGGCTTCGACGAGATCGTGCTGGCCAACAGCTCGGTGACCATCGACGAGGTGGCCTACAACGACGGCAAGACCTACCCGGATCCCACCGGCGCCTCCATGACCCTGGACATGGTGTTCTACGACACCACCAGCAACGACGATGGCTTCACCTGGTGCGAGGCCGCCACGAGCTACGGCAGCGGCGACCTGGGCACGCCGGGCGAAGACAACGACTCCTGCGCCGGCGGTGGCGGCACCGACGCCGATGGCGACGGCTACACCGATGCTGCGGAGGGCGGCGATGACTGCGACGACAGCGACGCCAACACCTACCCCGGCGCCGCCACCAACGAGGCCGATCCCTCGCTCTGCATGACGGACGCCGACGGCGACGGCTACGGCGACAGCAACCCCGCCAGCGGCGTGGACGCCGGCACCGACTGCGACGACGGCGATGCGGCTATCAGCCCCGCAGCCAACGAGGTGGTCGGCGACTTCGTCGACAACGACTGCGACGGCGACGTGGACGAGGGTGGCGACACCGCCGAGCCCCCGGACACCTCTCCACCCGAGGAGACCGGCGAGCCCGTCGACACCTCGGACACGGGCGTGGCGCTGATCAGCGTCGAGGACCTGACCGGCGGCGAGCTGGTGATCACCGAGATCATGCAGAACCCGGCCGCCGTGAGCGACTCCAGCGGCGAGTACTTCGAGATCTTCAATGGCTCCGGCTACCAGGTGGACCTGGACGGCATGGTGGTCTCGGACGCGGGCTCCAACAGCTTCACGGTCAGCGGCGAGCTGATCATCGAAGACATGGGCCATATGGTCTTCAGCCTCAACGACGACGCCAAGACCAACGGCGGCGTCACCGTGGACTACCTCTACGCCAGTGGGGATATGAGCCTGGGCAACAGCAGCGACGAGCTGATCCTGTCCAACAGCAGCGTGACCATCGACGAGGTGGCCTGGGACAACGGCAAGACCTTCCCCGATCCCTCGGGCGCTTCCATGAACCTGGACACCTTCTCCTACGACGCCACCTTCAACGACGACGGCGGCTACTGGTGCGAGGCCTCCAGCAGCTTCGGCAGCGGCGACCTGGGTACGCCGGGCGATATCAACGACAGCTGCGGTATCGCCACGGATGTGGACGGCGACGGCTACGACAGCCTCAAGTCCGGCGGCACCGACTGCGACGACTTCGATCCCGGAGTCAACCCCGGAGCCAAGGAGGTCGCTGGAGACGGCGTGGACTCGAACTGCGACGGCGCCGACGACACCTGATGCGCGGCGCGTGAGCGTTCCTTCCCCTGGCGGCCGGCCCAGTGCCGCCGTCTGGAAATCCCTGGCCAGGGATTTCCAGGGGGTGCTGACACACCCCGCCGCTTCGCGGCGCGGCGACACCGGTGTTCTTCTGTGGGGGCTCCGCCCCCAACATGCGCCGTCGGCGCATCCCCCCCTGCCGCATCCGCGGCAGGAAGTGCACGCGCAGCGACGTTGATGGTAGGTGGACAGAAACTTCCGGGCGCGTGCACCAGCCGGCCGCCATTTTTGCAGGCCCTGCGGCACGGCGCGCTGGCCGGGGCCGGGGCCGGCGCCCTCTTCGCCGGCTGGGAGGGGCTGCTGGATCGCCTGGCCCCTGGCCTGGCCGGCGGCGGGTCGCTGCCCGAACACCTGCTGGCCCTGCTGGGCACGGCCGTCCTGGGCGCGCTGGCAGCCCTGCTGGCGCCGCTGCTGGGTCGGGATGCCGTGCGCTCTCGGGCGCTTCTGCTGCTGGCCGCGCTGCTGGCGCCGCAGCTGCTGCGCCCCCTGGAGCGCCACCAGGCCTGGGACCTGGCCTGCGCAGCGCTGCTGCTGCTGCTGGCCTGGCGCCTGCCGCGGCCCGGCGCCTTGCTGGGGGTGTTGGTGTTGGCGCTGCTGCCGCCGCTCGAGCTGCTGTGCCGCGACCGGGGAGGAGCCGGCCCCGCCTCGCAGGCTGGCCCGCTCCCACAGCGCCCGCTGCCCGACATGGCGCTGATCACGGTGGACACCTTACGCGCCGACCAGCGCTTCGCCCTGCCCCAGCCCCAGCTCTGGCGCAGCTACGAGCAGGCTGTCAGCCCCTCGCCCTGGACCCTGCCTGCCATGCAGAGCCTGTTCACGGGCCTGCCGGTGGCGCGCCACGGGGGCGGCCTGCCGCTGCTCGCGGGGGGGCACAGCCTCTGCCAGCAGGGGCTGGCGTGGCTGCCCGAGCTGCTGGCGCAGCAGGGCTACGCCACGCTGGCGGCGGTCAGTAATCCCTACCTGGGCCGAGACTACGAATTCGACCGTGGTTTCTCGGTCTTCGTGCACTCGGACGCTTTCAGGGAGCCGCACCTGTTCCAGCGCGCCTGGCAGCGCTGGCGCTTTCGCTTGACGGGGCGCGTGCAGCGCCTGCGTCATGCGCGCGACCGTCTGCTGACGGATGCGGCCCTGGCGGCTTGGCAGCGCGCCGCGGGGCGGCCGCGCTTTCTGTGGCTGCACCTGCTCTCGCCCCACGAGTACAGCCGGGATCCGGCGCGCTCGGTGCCGGGCTGGCATCCTGGCGTGGAGGATCTCTCCGTGCTCCGGCGGGCCTATCGGGCCAATATCGACAGCGCCGAGGAGCAGGTGGCTCGCCTGCTGGCTGGCCTGGGCGAGCAGGTCCTGGTGGCGTTCACCGCCGATCACGGCGAAGCCTTTGGCGAGCCTGGCTACCGCGGGCACGGCAAGGGCCTGAACGATGCGGAGCTGCGCGTGCCCCTGGCCCTGCGGGGACCCGGCGTGCAGCCTGGGCGTGTGGAGGACCAGGTGAGCGGCGCCGCGTTGGGAGACCAGCTGCTGCGGCTGGCTGGCCTGGAGCCGCTGTTGCCCGGGGGACCGCTGGCGGCCGCCGATGCGGTGGCCGTGGGGGGGCTGCGGCGCCTCCCTGCCGACTCCCCGCAGGCCTGCGAGCGCGTCTTTGGCCTGCGCAGGGCAGGGGGAGGCTATGCGGCCGATCCGCAGGCGCAGCAACGCTGCGAGCAGCCCAGGGGCCAGGCCGGCCAGCTCAGCGAGGAGACCAGGGAGTCGCTGCGGGCGTTGGGGTATGTAGAGGAGTGAGCGCAGCCGTCGCTCAGAGCACCGTGTACACGTAGGGCAGCACGCGGTCCGAGCCCCCCAGGAACCAGGCGACGACGAGGAGCAGCAGGACCACCACCAGGGGGGCGATCCACCAGACCTTCTCCTCTTTGACGAATTTCCAGAATTCGGACAGCATCACGAAGCCGAGCGTAGCACAGCGCCTCAAGATGAGCCCAGCTCATCCAGGATGGAGAGCAGGTCTTCGCCGGACTCTTCGAGATCGTACACGCCGTCCTGCTTTGTGGCGGGCCTGGCAGCGGGCTGACGGGGGGCGGTCTTGGCCGGTGGGTGCGGAGCGCTGGGTGGCTCCAGGGCTGGAAGCGGCGGCGCCAGCGGCTCCTCCGCTTCTGCGCTGGTCGCCCTGGGGCGGCGGCTGGGCAGGTGGAAGCGCTCGCGCTGCGCCAGCCAGCGGCGGTAGCGATCCCTGGTCCACATGCCCTCCGAGCCCCCGGTGGTGATGGCCGAGGCCAGTTTGGCGAGCTGGTTTTGGCGGATGATGGCCTTGACGGGGCCCGTGCCGCGCAGGATCTCGCACTCGGGAACCCGGATGGCCAGGTCCGGGCGGAAGCTCAGGCGCTGGCAGACCACCGCGGCCAAGCACTCCGCCAGCTGGGCGCAGACACTGCTCTGCTGCTCGGCGGGGAAAGCCGCCACGATGCGCTGCAGCGCCTCGGTGACGCTGGAAGAGTGCAGGCTGGTGAAGACCAGGTGCCCGGTCTCGGCGGCGTTCAGCGTCAGCCTGATGGTCTCGGGGCTGCGCATCTCCCCCACCACCAGCACGTCGGGATCCTCGCGCAGCGCGTCCAGCAGGGCTTGCTCGAAGGACGGCGTGTCGCGGCCCACCTCTCGCTGTCGGATCAGGGCGTGCCTGGAGCGCAGCAGGTGCTCGATGGGATGCTCGATGCTGATGATGTGCCGTGCCTCGTGCTGGTTGATCTCCTGCACCAGGGCCGCGATGGTGGATGACTTGCCCGAGCCGGTGGCGCCGCTCACCACCACCAGGCCGTGGGGCAGCTGGGCCAGGTCTTTCAGCGATGGGTGCAGGTTGAGGGACTCCAACGAGACCTGGGAGCCGCTGAGCAGGCGCAGGGACAAGCCGACGCCGCGGGCGGTGCGGAACAGGTTGACCCGGCAGCGCACACCCTGGATGGACAGGGAGAGATCCAGCGAGCGGCGCTGCAGGAAGCTGGGCCAGCCATCGGCACCGGCCAGCTGGCGGGCCGCCTCCAGGGTCGCTTGCCCGGGCACGGGCTCCCCGGCCAGCTGCAGCTGGCCTCGGATGCGCATGGCGGGGGGCAGGCCGGGCTCCAGGTGCAGGTCGGAGGCTCCGGCGGCGTAGGCCTGGGAGACGAGTTCGGCC
>CAYVQL010000194.1:0-21093 GCA_964454135.1 uncultured Enterobacterales bacterium
AGATCGTCATGCGCGAGGTGAGCGACAAGAACTACCAGGCCAAGCTGCTGCTCTATGAGAGCCTGGAGGCCCTGGTGCGGGTGCTGCCGCGGGACCTGGCTGTCTTG
This sequence comes from uncultured Enterobacterales bacterium, assembly GCA_964454135.1. Classification (GTDB taxonomy): domain Bacteria; phylum Myxococcota_A; class UBA796; order UBA796; family JAFGLY01; genus CAYVQL01. The sequence continues at coordinate 108 of CAYVQL010000194.1, forward strand.
CAGAACAACCGCAAGGTGGACCTCTACCCCTACCAGACCAACTCCTGGTGGTATCTGGGCTTCAACCTGGAACGGGAGCCCTACGACAACGCCTCGTTCCGGCAGGCGCTGGCGCACTTCATCGACGTGGAGGCACTGCTGGCCCCGATCGGTACGGGCGACACGCTCAGCGGCCCCTACGTCAAGTCCAGCCCCTACTACAACCACGACGTGCCCGACTGGCAGTACGACGCGCAGCAGGGTGCCGCCCTGCTGGAAGAGGCGGGCTACACCATGGAAGGCGCCTCGTGGATGGATGGCGGCGAGCCCCTGCAGGTCAAGCTGATCGCCCACCAGACCCTGGAGTCCTCCCAGGAAGTGGTGATCAACCTCCAGTCGCAGCTGCAGTCCGCAGGCCTGGCCGTGGAGGTCGAGTTCTTGGACGAGGCCGCCTGGAAGGCACGCATCTGGCGTGAACGTGAGTTCGACATCATCCTCTCCCAGTGGACCTTCGATCGCAACGAGGACATCCGCGACCAGTTCCACAGCGACGGAGCCCGCAACTTCACAGGCTACAGCAACAAGGACGTCGACGGCTTGCTGGACACCGCCCGAGACAGCACCGACCCCCACGAGAAGAAGAGCGCGCTGCGGGATGCGCACCGCCTGATCCACGACGACATGCCCATGCTCTTCCTGTGGACCCTGGACAGCTACGCCGCGCTCTCCACGCGCGTGTCCCATGTGGTCGTCCACCCCTTCTACTTCTTCACCTTCGTCAACGACTGGCGCATGGAGTAGTAGGCAGGATCACGGGCTTCCCGGATAACGATCCGGGCCAGTACGAATGGACCGCGCATTGCCCGAGCCAGTTGCAACAGGGGCGGAAGACGCAGGGCGGACGGGGACCCGGAGAGGCTTTCTCGGGCTCGCTCTGGCGCTGTTGCGGCTCGTCCTCTCCTTCGCGCTGACCCTGGCGGGCGCCGTGCTGGCCGCCCAGCTGCTGCTGTGGGCCGCGCCCGGCGATCCCGTGGACCTGGTCCCCAACGGCGAGGAGCTGCGGCCGGCCCTGGAAGCCGAGTGGGGCCTGGACCGGCCGCTCCACTCCCGCTACGTCAGGTTCATAGGCCGGGCGCTGCAGGGCGACCTGGGGCATTCCCTCACCTACCGCCCAGGGGCCACCGTCAGCGAGCTGGTGCTGCCCGCCGCCGCCCGCTCGCTGCGCCTGCTGATCCCCGCCCTGGCCCTGGCGCTGCTGATGGGGGGCATCCTGGCCTACCTGACGGCTGGCAGGCGCAGCGTCACCAGGCGTGCCATCCAGGGTCTGAGCGTGGCGCCCGTCTTCCTGCTGGCCTTCCTCGCCGTGCACTTTCTCAACGAGGGCACCTTCGCCTGCATGCAGCGGGGCTGGGTGGAGCGGCCTTCCTGGTTCGCCCTGCCCGACACCGACAGCTTCCTCAAGAGCGCGCTGGCGGTCCTGGTGCTGGCCGTCGGCTCCGGGGCTCTGACCGAGGTGCACACGGCCGTAGAAGACGAGATCGTACGCCTGCGCAACGCAGCCTTCATCGACGCGGCCATCGCCCGCGGCGCTCCGGTCTGGCAACACCTGCTGCTGAACCTGCTGCCGCCCATAAGCACCATCGCCGCCAGCAGGGCCGCCTTTTTCGTGGGTGGCTTGATCATCGTGGAGAAGGTGCTGCACCTCAACGGCGCGGGCTCCATGCTCTGGCAGGCCTGCCGGCTGCGGGACTACCCCGTGGCCCTGGGGATCACCATCCTGGCTGCCACCGCGGTCTGCGCCGCGCGGCTGGCCGGAGACCTGTTGCGGGTGACCGTGGATCCGCGTCTGCGGGAGGCAGCGCGATGAGGCCCGGCGTCTGGCTGGGAGCTGCCATCCTGCTGGTAGTGGGCCTGGCAGGCCTGGTCACAGGTCTCTTCCCCGGGCAGTTGCCCTACGACATCGTCACCGACGTAGACCCTGCGCGAGCCGGCCTCCCGCCCGGCGCGCAGCACTGGCTGGGGACCGACCACCTGGGGCGCGACGTGGCCTGGCGCCTGGCCATCGCCTCGCGCGCCTTCGTGGGACCGGGCGTGCTGGCCTGCGTCGTCTCGTCGCTGCTGGGCGTAGGCGGCGGCGCTCTGGCCGGTTTCCTGGGCGGTCCAGCGGCGGCTGCCGTGCGTTACCTCTCCACGGTCACCGCCTCCTTGCCGCGCTTCGTGCTGGTGCTGCTGGCCATCGCCATCTACGGCAACAGCACCTGGCTGATTGGACTGGTGGCGGGCGTGGCCTACGCGCCCACCCTGGTGGAGGCCGTCTTCAACCGCATCGATGCCTTGCGCAGGGACGAGTTCGTGCTGGCTGCCCGCGCGCACGGGCTGGGCCCGACGCGCATCCTGCTCTACCACCTGCTGTGGGTCAACTGCCGACGCATGGTGGGGCGCCACGCGCTGCACCTGTTCGGCTACCTGCTGCTGCTGGAGACCACCCTCTCCTACATCGGCGGCTTCGGCGTGATGGAGCCCGATCCCAGCTGGGGCAATATGCTGGCCTTCGAGTTCGGCCAGCGCAGCGGGAACCAGTGGGGCGTCTGGGCGCCAGCGCTGGCGATCTGGATCACCATCCTTTCCTGCGGCCTGTTGGGCGGAGCCCTCTCGGAGCGTCGTCATGACTGACGCCCTGCGCTTGCGAGGCCTGCGGGTCCAGGCGGGCGGACAGGTGCTGGTCAGGGACGTGGGTCTGGACCTGGAGGCAGGAGAGGTGCTCGCGCTGGTGGGGGCCTCCGGATCCGGCAAGACGCTCACGGCGCGCAGCCTGCTTGGGCTCTCCGCACCCCAGCCCGGCGTGGTCAGCGCCGAGCTGAAGATCCAGGTCGCAGGCGTGGAGCACAGGCCCTACCAAGGCCTGGATCCCTCCCTCTCCAGGCGGCGCAGGCGCGCCTGGCGCAGGGCAGCCGAGCGTCGTTTTCGCCGCATTCGCGGCAGCGTGATCGGCTACCTGCCGCAGGATGCGCGTGGCGCCCTGGATCCCCTGTTGACGGTCCGTAGCCAGGTGAAGGAGGCCATCCGGCTGGCGGCCAGCCAGGATCGCCCCGAGACCTGGTTGAGGCGCGCGGGCTTTTCAGAGCCCGAGGCCGTGGCCCCGCTCTACCCGCACCAGCTCTCGGGAGGCATGGCGCAGCGCGCTTGCATCGCCCTCTGCCTGGCCCGCGGCAGCCGTTTCCTGTTGGCCGATGAACCGACCACCGGCCTGGATCCCACCGTACAAGAGGAGATCCTGGCTGAGATCCGGCAGCTGGCCGGGGCTGGGGTCGGCGTCCTGCTCATCACCCACGACCTGCGCCTGGTGCCGCGTGTGGCGCGGCGCGTGCAGATCATCGACAGCGGTCGGGTAGTGGAGACCCTGGCGGCCGACCGTCTCTCCGAGGCCAGCTCTCCGGAGGCCAATGCGCTGCTCAGCGCCACCGCCCGCGTCGCCGAGGGGATCCTGTGACCGCCCTGCTCAGTATCCGCGATCTCAGCCTGCGCTACCCCTTGCCGGGCCTGCAGGGCTTGCTCGGTCGCCGCGACACCCCTGCCGTAGACCAGGTCTCTCTGCAGGTGCGGCCGGGCGAAGTCGTGGGCTTGATCGGGGAGAGCGGCTCGGGCAAGACCACGCTGGTGCGGGCCGCTGTGGGGCTGCTGCGCTTCGACAGCGGCCACGTCACCCTGCTGGGCCAGCAGCTCTCCGAGCTGGGTGCCGGGCGACTGCGCGGTATGCGTCGGCGATGCCAGCTGCTGCTGCAGAATCCCAACTCTTCGCTGAATCCCGGCTTGAGCGTGGAGGCGCACCTGAGGGAATCAGCCGCCCTGCATCGACCTGACGAGGATCCCGCGACCGTCAGCCTGCAGGCCGCCGAACGCGTCGGCATCGCCCACCGCATGGATGGCCATCCACACCAGCTCTCTGGCGGCGAGAAACGGCGGGTGGGCATCGCTCGCTTGCTGATCGCCGAACCGCTGCTGACCATCGCCGACGAGCCCACCGCCGGCCTGGACGCGGCGCTGAAGGCGGAGCTGACCGACCTGCTGCTGGCGACGCGCAGCGATCAGAGCGGGCACCTCTTCATCTCTCACGACATCCCCTTGATCGGCTACGCTTGTGACCGCGTCGCGGTGATGTACGCTGGACGCCTGGTGGAGGAGGTGGCCGTGGATGAGCTGGGGCGCAGCCCTCACCACCCCTACACCTGTTCTCTGTTGGCCGCGGCTGGCTACACCATCGACGGTCCGCAAGCCCGCTCCGGGAAGGCCGCCGGCCGCGGCAGCACGGGCTGTCCCTACCAGGGTCCCTGCCCACTGGCCAGCGAGGACTGCGCCAGGAAGCGCCCGGCGCTGCGCAGGTCCGCGGACGACAATGGCACCCACCGCATCGCCTGCCACCAGGTGGGGGGGGCAGCCTGATGCGCGCACTCCTGCTCGCCATGCTGCTCCTGGTGCTGCCCGTGACCACCCGAGCCGGTAGCACGCCCGACGAGGTCGCCACCTCCCACGCCGTCTCCCAGGCGCGCCACTTCATCCGCAAGGGCTGGTACGCCGACGCCCGCGCCGAGCTCTTGTCCGTGGCGGAGAACTCGGTGGGAGGCAGCAGCTACGAGGTCCACTGGCTGCTGGCCCAGGTCTGCTACGAGCTGCAGGACGTGGGCGAGGCGCTGCGCCACGCCGAGCTGGCCATTCTCTTCTCCCCCACCACCGACTCCGCGGTGGAGTGCCATCATCTGGTGCAGGACCTGGAGGCCAGCTTCGGCTCGCTGGAGATCTCCGCACCCCACGCGGGCATGGAATCCCGCCTGCAGCTGGAGCTGGCTTCATCGCTCTTCGATCCGGGCCTGAAGCGCTTCGTCAACCGCGTCACCCTGAGTCTGAAAGAGCGCACCGCCCTACCGGTGGTGGTCTGGCTCCCCGCCGGCAACTACCTGGTGAACGGCCAAGCCGTGACCGTTTTGCCTGGCCAGCCCGCCAGCCTGAAGCTGCCCATGAACGCGCTGGGATCCAGGGGCCTGGCCGCCCTGCAGGTGCTGCGCGTCGAACTATCCGCCGGCTTTGGCGTGTTCCTGGGGGAACGCCTGTCCAACCTGCATCCCGGCATCGAGACGCAGCTGGGCATCACCCAGCCCCTGGGGCGGGTCCTGCTCGGCCTCACCTTCGACAAGGCATTTCGCAGCTACGATGTGGAGCAACACGAACCAGCCGGCAGCCCCCTCGCCATGGCTGCTGGTCTCCGTCTGGGGACCGAGCTCTTCGTCGGCGGCCCCCTGGCCCTGCGCCCCTCCCTCGGATACCGCTACGGCCTGCTTCCAGGGCTGGCTTTCGCCTGCCAGGAGGCCGACGCGGGCCTGGCCTGCGCCCCGGAGCTGGAGGGGGCCGAGCCCGCCTCGCGCTTCTACGCCGTGGCCCCCTTCCACGCAGCCTACGGCGAGCTCTCGGCGGACTACCGGCAGGGCGGTCGCGCCAACGCCCTGGGCATCGGCGTGCGTTTTGCCTTGGAAGGTGTCTTCGGCTCCGCCCCTTCCTCCTCCGAAGGCCACCTCTACGACGAATCCAAGAACCAGGTCCAGGCCATCCGGATCACCGACGGCGCTTTCCAGGCCTTCGGCATCCGCTTGCTGGCCAACCTGTCCCTCGCAATCTAGGCCCCATCATGAAGATGCTCCCTCTGCTCCTTCTCGCGCTGCCCGGCCTGGCCTGGGCGAAAGCCGCGCCCCTGAGCCCCTCGTACCACGGCAACTGCCAGAGCCCCCGCTGGTCTCCCGATGGAAGCAAGCTCGCCTTCGAGGTGAACTACCACGATCGCAAGCTCATCGAGCAGTACGTCCTCGTGCCTGGGCAGGGCGCACCCGAATCCGTCAAGCCCAGCGCTCGCGGCGCCAGCGCCATCGCGGCCGGCTTCAGCCGCAGCTCATCCTCCGAGATGGTGGTGCACGAGCTCTCCTGGGCACCGGTCTCCATCGGGCGCTTCGTCTATTCGGCCTCCGGTGCGGATCGCGACTACGACATCTACATCAGCAAGACCTCAGAGCCCATCGTGGGGGATCCCGGCGCGGACGGGGGCCCCAAGTGGAGCCCGGACGGGCGCCACATCGCCTTCACCAGCGCCAGGACCGGCCAAGGGGACATCTACCTGGTGGACACCCAACAAGTAGACGCCCAGCCACAGCGCCTGACGAGCTACCCCACCTCGGCCGAGCTCTACCTCTGCTGGTCCCCCGATGGTCAAAAGCTGGCTTTCGTAGGCCATAGCGACGATGGCGACAACCTCTACCTGATCGACTCCCTGCAGACCCCCAAGCCCCAGCTGCTCACCAGCTGGGGGCATACCCAGACACGCCCCAGCTTCTCCCCCGACGGCCAGCGCCTGGCCTTCTACAGCAACCACCAGCGCCCGACCCAGTTCGACCTCTACGTCCTGGCCCTGGGCGGCTCACCCGAGCTGGTGGCGGAACGCGTGGTGCTGGACAGCGCCGGCCCCTCCTGGACCCCCGACGGCCAGCACCTGGTCTACGTGCTCGACGACGAGACCCGCTATGACCCCGTCTACGTAGCCCCCATCGGTGCGCCCTCCAGGGCTGTCGAGCTGACCACCAAGACCGTGGGTAATGGAGACCTGGACGTGGCGCGGGGGACGGATGGCCGCGACTACCTGGCGGTGACCGCCCAGGGCATGGAAGGCGACGCCCGCCGGGACTTCAAGCGGGTCTACGTGATGGAGCTCTCCGAGCTGCCCTGAAGGCCGCGGGGAGGGGGGAGCGCCAGCGATGCCTTGCGGGGGGCCGGACGGCCCCCCACGGTGGCCTCCCCCCGCCAAAGAGCAAGGGCAGCTACCAACCCAGGGCCATCACCTGGGTGAAGAGGTGCACCGCGCGCTGCGCCGCGTTGGGCTCGATCTCGAAGCCGCTGTAGAAGCCGGCCACCGGGAAACCCGGGAGGTAGGAGCGAATCACGGTGGCGTCGTAGTCGGGGATGCGGTGGAAGAGGGGGCCGCGACCGCTGCAGTTCACCAGCAGGCCGAAAGACGGCTTGCCGGCGTTGGCCACCTCGCCCGCCAGCTCCGTCAACATCGCGTTCTGCTCCATGCGCGCCGGCTCCACGTCGAGCAGCACGAAGGTGAGCCAGCTGCCCCCGCTGACCTCTGCTCCCAGGTACAGGGCGCGCAGCCTGTCTTCAACCCCCAGCAGCGGCCGCACGACGAACTCGCCCCGGGCCAAGCCCAGGGGACTGGCGCTGCGGGCCTTGGCCACCAGGATGCGCTTGCCCAGATCGTCCTTGTCGAGCCCGCGATCCGCGACCAGCCCCTCCAGGACATCCAGGGCTGGCCTGCCGTCCAGGCGAGCCAGCATACGACCGCGGCAGCTGGTGACCATCAACGGTCTCGAGAGCGCTCGGCAGGAGTGGGCCAAGCCGGCCCTTGGGCGGCAGCCGCGCAGCACCAGGGCCACGTTGGCCGCGTCTTCCACACCCTGCTCGGTGAAGACCAGGTCGGGGCCCGACAGGTTGACCGCCCCTCCCCCGGCCAACACGGCCTGAGATCCGCAAGCGGAGAGCCCAGCCAGGAAGGAGCGCGGCTCGAAGCTGCTGGTGGAGATCATGGTCACCGCCAGGTCGCCATCCCCCGCTGCGCTCGCCAGCTCATGGGCTGCCTGTTCGTTCCCCGGGCCGCGCACCATCATGGAGTGGAAGCGCCGGGGATCCGCTGCGGCGAAGGTCATCACAGCGACCGCCGGCTCCTGGTAGACCTCTCGGCCGCCCACGACCACGCCTGGCGCGACACAGCCGGCGAAGTGCGGAATGTCCAGCTGCGAGGAGAGCTCTTCGACCACCTGCCCCAGGGCCGAGGCGTGGGCATCGGTGACCCAGCAGAGGGCGGCGTCCACCTGCCTCTTGCCCGCGTGGAGCATGGCCTGTCGTGCGGCCTCGTGAACCGCCGCTATCGCTTCTTTTCGCGTGGAGAGGCCGACGCCGACGATCACGCTTCTACTCCCGCAGCCCGTGTCCTCCAACACCGTAACCCGCCATGGCCGCCAAGAAGCGGCCCATGGCGGTGTCGTTCGATCCGACGGCGCCACAGGCGCCGCGGCTCAACGCCACCCCCCGTTGGCCTGGCCTGGCGTGATGGAATACGGTGCGCGCCCACTCGACGAGGGAATGGACATGATCATCGTCACGGGCGCTACCGGCGAGCTTGGCACGCAGGTGGTGCGTACGCTGCGGCAGGTGGGGGCGGAGGTGCGCTGTCTGGTCCGCAAGGGCAGCCCCTACTTCTGGCTGAACGACACGGGCGCCTCGTACTTCTTCGGCGATCTGCGCGACCCTGCCAGCCTGGAGCGGGCCTGCCAGGGTGCCAGGCTGCTCGTGGTTTGCAGCGGCATCCGCACCGAGGGCTACCACAGCCGCCACAGCCAGGTCACCCACCGCGGCCACGTGGCGCTCTGGGAGGCCGCCAAGCGGGCGGGCGTCGAGCGGGTCGTGCTGGTCTCCTGCCTGGGCGTGGGCCGCAGCTACGCCTCTGTGGCCTACGACTGCCGCGACCAGGCCGAGCAGGCCCTGATGCAGTCCGGCCTCGAATTCGTCATTCTGCACCCCTCCCTCTTCGCCGAGAGCTTCGCCTCCATGGCGCGCTTCGCTGCCCGACGGGGCTGGGTGCCCATCTTCGGCCCCGGCGAAAATCTCGTCAGCCCCATCGGCGTCTCCGACCTGGCGCTGATGACCATGGCCGGCCTGGACCGAGCGGGCGTACGCAACCGCATCGTCGAGCTGGGAGGCTCGGACAGCCTCTCCTACCGCGAGGCGCTGCAGCAGGCCCTGGAGCTGGCTGGCTCCCCCCTTGCGCGCATCGTCCAGGTACCGCGCCTGGGCTTGGCGGGTGGCCTGCCCGCGCTGAAGCGCCTCAACCGCCGCTGGGCCAACCGGGCCCGCGAGCAGGAGCTGCAGGCCAGCGTGGACCTCTCCGTGCCCCTGCAGCAGACCGTGGACGCCCTGGGCATCAGACCGGCCTCGCTGCGCGTGGCGCTGCGCACCGCCCTGACCAACGAGCCGCGTCCCGAAGACGTGGAGACGCTCTACCCCCACATCCAGCACCGCGCGCCCAAGGCCACGGTCTACCAGCCCGGGGCCATGCCCTTGAGTGAGCTGCCGCCCTCGCCCTAGTGCCCCCCGCTCGCCTCCCCCTTGGGCTTGGGCTTGGCGTTCCACAGCCGCAATGCCAGCACCGTACCGATCAAGGCGAAGGGGATCATGGCGATGGGCCATGAGACCCACTTGTCCGGGTCGGTGCAGTCGCCCACCAGCTTGCCCGCGGCGTCCAGCTCCTCCTGGGGCAGCAGGCGCCCGTAGGTGAAGGCCATCACGCCCGTGCCCAGGTAGACGAAGCCGTCGATGATGCCCACGGCCACGCCCACGTTCCTGCTGCCGCCGAAGTCCATGCTGGCTGTGCCCGAGAGCATGCCGTGCACGCCGATGACGGCCATGGACAGGATGATGGCCAGGTAGCCCACCGCCGGCGTCTTGTAGGTGAACGTGAGCACGATGCCACCCACGAGCATGGTGCCGTAGAGCAGGGCGGCCACGGGCCCACGCCGGGACTGGAAGACGCGGTCCGAGATCACGCCGGCGATGACGCCGCCCATGATGCCGGCGCAGCAGAGCAGCAGGCCCCAGTTGTCGTAGACGAAGCTGTCCACCAGGTCCAGGGCCTGGTCGGTCTGCTTGGCGAAGGTGCGATACCACTGCATGATGGCCTGACGCAGGAAACCGCTGCAGAACTCCACGCAGGCGATGGTCATCACGATGGGGTTCTTGAGCATCATCTTGAAGACCTGCACCGTGCCCATCCGCGGGCCGGTGTCGCCCGCACTGGCGTCACCCGTGTGGAAGTCCTTCTGGCCGGCCTGGCCAGGCGTGTCCTTGACCACGAAGAGGTCGATCACCCAGAAACCGCTCAGGATGATGGCCGGGACCAAAAAGACCCAGGCCAGGCCCAGGTTGTTCAGGATCAGGTAGCTCCAGTCGAAGGCGAAGTAGATACCCAGCGAGATCAGGATGCCGAAGATGGCGCCGAAGACCCCGCGCTCGCGCACGTGGAACCAGGGGGCGTTCACCTTGACGATGGCCACCGCGCCGAAGCTCTGGAAGTACATGTTGACGGAGTAGAGGATGGAGAAGATCAGCACGAAGCGCGAGGAGAGCAGCTCGTAGAGCGGCCCGTGCTCCAGCAGCGACAAGGACGCCAGGCCCATCAGCAGGTTGCAGACCATGGCGCCGCCTGCTCCAATCATGATGGCTTTCTTGCCGCCGATGCGATCCGTCAGGGGCCCGTTGATGATGAAGGAGAAGCCGTAGATGACGGTGCCGTACATGAAGATGTCGGCGAAGCCGGCGTTGGTCATCAGCGGGCTGCCGTCGGCCCCCGGGATGGTCTCGAAGGCGTGCTTGCTGACCTTCAGGTTGTAGCGGCCCATGTAGAGGAAGGCGTAGGTCAGCCCCAGCGGCAGCCAGTTCATCACGCGTCGGCGCAGGAAGGCGTCGGAGTGGCCCAGCTCGATCTTGGGCAGGCGGGCGATCACGAAGGTCACCACCACCAGCAGGATCAGGATGGGCGAGAGCTTCTTTAACCAAGACCACAGGCCCTTCTCTTTCTCCTCTTCGTGGTGCCCGGCTTCGGCCTCGGCCGGTGGCTCGTCGGGCGGGGCCGCCTCGGCGGGTGGCGGAGCGGCGGGCGGCGCAGCGGCCTCCACCGGCTGGGGTGCGGGCTCGGCTGGGGCTGCCTCCTCAGCGGGCTCGGCCGTGGGTGCCGCCTCGGCGGCCTCCGCATCGGGCGCCTGGGCGGCTTCTGCCGACTGTTCTCCTTGCTGTGCCAGCGCGGCGCTCACGCCGAGCAGAAGCCAAAGAAGGAGGAGACGCAGCGAGCCGGACAGCGCCCGGCTGCAGGGGGAGTTTTCGCTTCTTCGCATGCCAGCTGACCTCCGGGACCTGGGCCGCCCGCTGGGACCGAGCGCGGAAATGCAGAGCATCGCCACTCGGTCGGGCGGTCAGCCAGGGTAGCACGATAGGGCGAAGCCGCGAAAGCCGCAGCTGGGTTGGCGACTTCAGGATCCCCGAACCGGGAGGTCGAAGCTGCCCATCACGCGCTGCGCCAGCTGGCGTCCGATGGCCAACGAGGCGGTGGCTGCCGGCGAAGGTGCGTTCAGCACGTGGAAGCTGCGGGCGGCCTCGACGATGCGGAAATCGTCGCAGAGCTGTCCGTTGGGCTCCAGGGCCTGGGCGCGCACCCCGGCCCCGCCGCGGAGGACATCCGCCGCCTGCACCTCGGGGATCAGCCCCTGCATGGCCCGCACGAAGGCGCCCTTGCTGAAGGAGCGGTAGAACTCCCCCATGCCGGCGCGCCAGTACTTGAGCGCCATGCGCCAGAAGCCGCCGTAGAAGGTGAAGGCCAGCGTGTCGCGCGGCGAGAAGGAGAAGCGGGAGTAGCCCTCGCGCTTGAAGGCCAGCACCGCGTTGGGCCCGGCTTCTCTACCGCCGCCGATCATGCGCGTGAAGTGCACGCCCAGGAAGGGGAAGCGCGGATCGGGCACCGGATAGATCAAGTCGTTGAACAGGTGGGCCTTGTCGGGCTTCAGGTCGTAGTACTCCCCGCGGAAGGGTACGATCTGCAACCCAGGGTCCACGCCGCAGAGGCGCGCCACGCGATCGCACTGCAGGCCGGCGCAGTTCACCAGGTAGCGGCAGCGCAGCGGTCCCGCGCCGGTCTCGAGCGCCAACCCGTCCCCGTCCCGAACGACGGCCCGCAAGCGGGCGCCCAGCCGCAGCTCGGCCCCGGCCTGCTGCATCAGGCGGGCGTAGGCGCGCGTGACCGCGCCGTAGTCCACGATGCCGGTCTCGGGCACCCGCAGCCCGGCCACGCCGCGCACGTGGGGCTCGTGCTCGCGCATGGCCTCGGGCGAGAGGCGCTCCAGGCCCTGCAGGCCGTTGGCGCGGCCGCGTCGCTCCAGCTCCTGCAGCGCCGGGAGCTGTTCCTGGGCCGTGGCCACCACCAGCTTGCCGCAGCGCTCGCGGGGCACGCCCTGCTCGTCGCAGAATCGCTCCAGTTCCTGGCGCCCCCGCACGCAGAGCTGGGCCTTCAGGGACCCGGGCTTGTAGTACAGCCCCGAGTGCACCACGCCGCTGTTGTTGCCCGTCTGGTGGGCAGCCAGGCGCTCCTCGGCTTCCACCAGCACCAGCTTGCAACGCGCCCGCCGGCTCAGCGCCAGGGCCGTGGCGCAGCCCACGATGCCGCCTCCCACCACAGCCACGTCGAAGCGCTGCGCGCTCACTCCTTCTTGCCCTTGGTGGAGACGATGGCCGCGATGATGATGCCGACGCCGTAGAGCAGGATCAACGGCACCGACATCAGGATCTGGGTCAGCACGTCCGGGGGCGTGATCAACGAAGACACGGCGAAGATGCCAACCACCGCGTACTTGAAGCCGCGGATCAGGTCGCGGGCGTTCACCAGCCCAATGCGCGCCAGGAAGAAGACCACCACGGGCAGCTGGAAGCTCAAGCCGAAGGCCCCCAGCAGCCGCGTTGCCGTGCTCAGGTAGGCCTCCATGGACAGCATGGCGTCGGCCGCGTCGGCGGTGACCGCCAAGAAGAAGCTGAAGGCGTACTTGAAGATGACGAAGTAGCCGAAGGCGGCGCCCCCCAGGAAGAGCACGGTAGAGGCAGCCACCAGGGGCAGGACGGTCTTCTTCTCCTTCGCATAGAGACCAGGCGCCACGAACTGCCAGACCTGGTAGAAGAGCACGGGCGAGGCAGTGAAGATGCCCGCCACCACGGCCACCTTCAGGTAGGTGATGATGCCTTCCAAGGGCGCCAGGATGGCCATGGTGCCGGCCTCTTCGGCCTGCAGGGCGTCGTTCATGGGCTTGACCAGAAAGGCCCAGATCACGTCGGCGAAGAAGAAGCAGGCCACCACGGCCACGCCCACGACCACCAGGCAGACGATCAGCCGCTTGCGCAGCTCGCGCAGGTGCTCCATCAGGGGCATGGCGTGGTCGTCGGGGCGCACCTGATCGGCCTTTTCGGAGGCCATGCTCACTCCTCGCCCGCGGGCTCGTCCCGCTCGACCGGCCGGGCCGCGGGTTTCTGGGCCAGCGCGCCGGGCCGCGTCGTGACGCGCTCCACGGGCTCCGGATCCGGCTCCTGCGGCTCGTCAGGGAACAGCTCCGGTTCGGCCAGTGGGGGCTTGGCCAGCGGTGGCTTGGCCGCGTAGCCCTTGCGCTGGGCCTCGGCCATGTCGGCTTCGTCCATGAAGGCGTGCTGCAGCTCGAAGGCGGCGCGGCGCAGCTTGCCGTAGTGGTGCCCGGCCCAGCGCAGCAGGCCCGGCAGGCGCTCGGGACCTACGAACACCAGCAGCAGCGCCATCAGCAGCAGCAGCTCTCCGATGCCGATGTTGAGCATGTCGGGCCTGGCTCCGGGGTGAAGCAGGGGTTCTAGCGCTGCGGCTTCAGGGGGGCAAGGCCCCCAGCCAGGCGGTCCAGTCCTCCATCCCCTCCCCTGTCTGCGAGGAAAGCTCCAACACCGGCACCGGCGGGTTGACCCGCTGCAGGTTGGCCCGCAAGGCCTGCATGTCGAAGCGCAGATGAGGCAGCAGGTCCAGCTTGGTCACCAGCACCAGGTCGGCCTGCTGAAAGGCCAGGGGGTACTTCAGAGGCTTGTCCTCGCCCTCGGTCACCGACAGCAGCGCCACCTTGGCGCCCTCGCCCAGGTCGAACTCGGCCGGACAGACAAGATTGCCCACGTTCTCCACGAAGAGCAGATCGATGGCCGCCAGGTCCAGCGCCTCCAGGGCCTGGCGGATGGTACTGGCCTCCAGGTGACAGGAGCCGCCGAAGCTCTCGGTGGTGATCTGCACCACGGGCACTTCGCAGGCCGCCAGGCGGTCGGCATCGCGCGTGGTGGCGATGTCGCCGGCGATCACCGCCGATCTCGTCTGGGGGCCGAGCAGAGGCAGGCTGCGCTCCAGCAGGCTGGTCTTGCCGGCGCCTGGGCTGCTGATCAGGTTGACGACCGCGATGCCGTGTTCGGCGAAGAGGCTCCGGTTCTCCTCGGCGACGCGGTCGTTGGCCGCCAGGATGCGACGCACCACGGGGATATTGCGAGACTTGCTCCTTACCATCTACTCCACCTCCAGCGATTCGATCAGCAGCTCACGCCCCGCTATCAGCTCGATGTCCGCCGAGCCGCAGGCCGTGCACAGAAAGCCCAGCTCGTCGAAGCGGCTCTCGACCCCACATGTCAGGCAGCGTCCACGAGGCTCCACCTCGGTCATGGCCAGCCGCACGTCCTCCAGGTCCGTGCCCTCGCAGAGCACCTGGAACATGAACTCCAGGTAGTCCGGCACCACCGCGGTCAGGCGCCCCACGCGCAGGCGCACGCTCTGCAGCCTCCCCTCGAAGACGCCCTCGTCCCGCAGCCGTCCGAGCTCCTCGATCAGGCTCTGGGCGATGGCGGCTTCGTGCATGGTGCGGCCTCCTGGGCCTAGCAGATGCGGGGCAGCTGCGCCCCCTCCAGGGGCAGCAGCGGCCGGCGGCCGCCCACTGCTGTCCGCAGCACCAGGGCCTGGGGATCCGCGACCACCTGCCCGATGATGGCGGCGTCCTGGCCCCCTCCACGCGCACGCAGCTCGCGCAGCGCGGCGGGCCCCTGGTCATGGGGAACGACCGCCACGAAGCAGCCCTCGCAGGCCACGTAGAGGGGATCCAGCCCCAGCAGCTCGCAGGCCGAGGCCACGGCGGGCCGCACCGGAATGGCCTCCTCTTCTAGGCTCATGCCCACCCGCGAGGCTTGGCAGAGCTCCAGCAGGGCGCTGGCCAGGCCGCCGCGCGTGGGATCCCGCAGGCAGCGCGTGCCGGGCGCCGCGGCCAGCAGCCGCTGTACGCGCGCGCCCAGGGGCCGGCAGTCGCTGCGCAGCTGCCCGCCCAGGTCGAAGCCCTCCCTGGCCACCATCACGGCGGTGCCGTGATCGCCCACCGGCGCGCTCACCAGCACCTGGTCCCCGGGCCGGCAATGGGCCGCGGACAGCGCGGAGCCGCCCTCCAGGATTCCCAGTCCGCTGGTGTTGATGTACAGCCCGTCGGCCTCGCCGCGGCCGACGACCTTGGTGTCGCCCGTGACCAGCTGCACGCCCGCCTGGCCGGCCGTGCGGGCCATGCTGTCGGCCACGGCCTCCAGGACCGCGATTTCCAGGCCCTCCTCGAGGATGAAGCCGACGGACAGGTAGCGCGGCAGCGCGCCCATCATGGCCAGGTCGTTGACGGTGCCGCAGACCGCCAGGCGCCCGATGTCGCCGCCGGGGAAGAAGAGCGGGCGCACCACGAAGCTGTCGGTGGTGAAGGCCAGGCGCGTGCCAGCCCGTGCCCCCAGCTCCAGCACGGCGGCGTCCTCGAGCACCGGGCCGGTGCCGAAGCGCGAGAGGAAGACCTGGCGCACCAGGCGCGCCGCCGCTGCGCCTCCTTCGCCGTGATCGAGCAGCACCCTGGCCTTCATTCAAGCTCCATAGCGCTGGTAGGCGGCGCAGGCGCCCTCGCTGGAGACCATGCAGGGACCCACGGGATGGGCGGGCGTGCAGGCCTGACCGAAGAGCGGACAGTCGCTGGGCAGGACGCGCCCCATCATCACCGCCCCGCAGGCGCAGCCAGTGGGCAGGTCGGCTGCCTCGGGGATGTCCAGGGGCACGCGTCGGTGCGCGTCGAAGCTGCGAAAACGCTCTCGCAGACGCAAACCCGTCCCGGGAATGTCCCCGATCCCGCGCCAGTGGGCGTCGCAGGTGGCGAAGACGCGGGCCATCACAGCCTGGGCGGCCGGGTTGCCTTCCCTGGGGACGGCCCGCTGGTACTGGCACTCCACCTCCGAGCGGCCCTGCTGCGCCTGCTCGCAGAGCATGGCCACCCCCTGCAGGATGTCCAACGCCTCGAAGCCGGTGATGACGCAAGGCGCGCCGCGGGCCGCGATGGGCTGGTAGGGCGCCCAGCCGATGATGGCGCTGACGTGCCCCGGACAGATGAAACCGTCGATGCGACAGCTTGGATCGTCGGCCAGGGCCTGCATGGCGGGGGGCACCAGCTTGCAGGCGGGCAGCAAGGCGAAGTTGTCCACGCCCCTCTCCGCGGCGCGCAGCAGCGTGGCCGCGATGGCGGGCGCGGTGGTCTCGAAGCCGATGGCGGCGAAGACGACCAGCTCCCTGGGCTGTTCCCTTGCCAGCTCCAGCGCTTCCAGGGGCGAGTACACCAGGCGCACCGTAGCGCCCCGGGCGCGGGCCTGCAGCAGGCTGCCCTGGCTGCCGGGCACGCGCAGCAGGTCGCCGAAGCTGGCCAGGGTGACACCGGGCTCGGAGGCCAGGGCGATGGCGCGGTCCACGTCGCTGGCCGGCGTCACGCAGACTGGACAGCCCGGGCCCGAGATCAAGCGCAGGTCGAGTGGCAGCTGGGCGCGCAGGCCGTGACGGCCGATGGCCATGGTGTGGGTGCCGCAGACCTCCATCAGGTTCAAGGGCCGCGGAAGCGCCCTCTCGATGCGCGCAAGGACCCGCTGGGCCGCTTCAGTGGCCGGGTTCACGATCCACCTCATCGCCGGCAGCGGCCGCCAGCTGACCCAACAGCTCCAGGCGCTCCTCGGCGTCCTCTCGCTCGAGCTTCTGGATGGCGAAGCCGGCGTGGGCCAGCACGAAGTCTCCCAGCTCGACCGCGGGCAACAGATCCAGCGCCAGCTCGCAGCGCAGGCCGCCGAAATCGGCCACGCCGCGCCGGCCGTCGATGGCCACCAGGACTCCAGGGATCGCCAGGCACATGGCTATCTCCACTCCAAGCTGGCATCCTCGCCCCGGGCTCGCGCCGCAGCCACCGCCAGCTGCCCCAGGGCCAGGCCGCCGTCACCCACGGGCACCTCGCCAGGCATGATGGGCTTCAACCCGTCTTCTTTCAAACCGCGGGCGCAGATTCGGGCCAGTATCCTGTTCTGGAAGACGCCTCCACAGAGGGCCACACGCTGTGGGGCCCCCTCCTCGCGCAGCGCGCGGCAGACGCCTACCAGCGCCTCGGCCAGAGAGACATGGAAGGCCAGGGCCAGGTCCGCAGGGCCGAGGCCGGCGCGCAGTCCCCGCACCAGGCTTCGCAAGAGGGGAGCGGGATCCAGCACCCAGCGCCCTGTCCGGCGCTGGCGGGCCAGGGGCTCGGCAGCGAATCCCGGCGCACCCGCCAGCGCCAGCTGCTCCAGCTCGATAGCGGCCTGGCCCCGATAGCTGACCTGGTCTCGCAGCCCCAGCAGGGCGGCCACGGCGTCGAAGAGTCGGCCGGCGGAAGAGCTCAAGGGGGCGTTGAACTGGCGATCGACCATGCGCCGCACCAGGGCCAGCTCTCCGGACGCGCCCCGCTCCCAGAGGGGCAGGGCCTGCTGAGCCAGCTCGGGCGCCAGCACGTGCAGCCAGCCCACGGCCACCCGCCAGGGACGCCTGACCGCCGCCTCGCCCCCGGGCAGGGGCAGCGGACGCAGGTGCCCGGCGCGCCGCACTCCGCTGGCATCGCCCACCAGGATCTCTCCGCCCCAGACGGTGCCGTCGGGGCCGTAGCCCGTGCCGTCGAGCACCAGGCCCTGCACCGCTCCCTCTTGGCCAGCCGCCACGCAGGCCGCCGCCAGGTGGGCGTGGTGGTGCTGCACGCGCACCAGCTCCCTCCCCCGAGCCAGCTGCCGCGCCAGGTGGCTGGTGGCCAGGTCGGGGTGCAGGTCGCAGGCCACCAGCTCGGGCTCCAGGTCCAGCCAGCGCTGGAAGTGGGCCATGGCCTGCTCCATGAACGCCAGCACATCCTGGTCATCCGTGTGGCCGATGTGCTGGGAGAGAAAGGCCTGCCGGCCGCGGGCCAGGGCGAAGCAGTTGTGCATGCCCGCCCCCAGCGCCAGGGCCGGCGGCATGGCGCGCTCCAGCTGTAATGGCAAGGGCACGTAGCCGCGGGAGCGCCGCAGCAGCACTGGGCCTTGGCCCTCCACGTAGCCCAGCGAGTCGTCGCAGCGGTTGGCGATGGGGCGGTCGTGCATCAGCAGCGCGTCCGTCATCGGCCCCAGCACGCGCAGGGCCTCCCGGTCGTCCGCCACCAGGGGACCCCCGGAGCGGTTGCCGCTGGTCATGACCAGGCAAGAGAGCGCGTCTGGCGCCAGCAGCAGGTGGTGCAGGGGCGTGTAGGGCAGCATCAGCCCCAGGCAGCGCTGCCCGGGCGCCACGGCCGCGGCCACGCCGCGCTGTCCGGTCCTCTGTCTTCGGCGTCGCAGGATCAGGATGGGGCGCTGCGGGCCGCAGAGCAGGGCCTGCTCGCGCTCGTCCAGCAGGCAGAGCTGCCGCGCCACGGCCAGGTCGCGACACATCAACGCCAGGGGCTTGGCAGGCCGTCGCTTGCGCCGCCGCAACCTGCGCACGGTCCGCTCCGAGCGGGCGTCGCAGACCAGGTGGTAGCCCCCCAGGCCCTTGACAGCCAGCAGGGCGCCCTCTCGCAGCATGCGCTGGGCCTCCAGCAGAGGAGCTCCGGACATGGCGCAGCCCTGCGGATCCAGCAGCATCAGGCGGGGCCCGCAGCGCGGACATGCGTTGGGCTCGGCGTGGAAGCGGCGGTCCATGGGATCGGCGTACTCTCCGGCGCAGTCGGGACAGAGGGGAAAGCCGGCCATCGTCGTCAGGGGCCGGTCGTAGGGGATGCCCCTGACGATGGTGAAGCGCGGCCCGCA
Source organism: uncultured Enterobacterales bacterium (assembly GCA_964454135.1). GTDB lineage: Bacteria > Myxococcota_A > UBA796 > UBA796 > JAFGLY01 > CAYVQL01. Next base: position 18,867 of record CAYVQL010000194.1, read on the forward strand.
GTCCGTGCAGTTGACGAAGGGATAGCCGTGGCGCCGGTCGCCGGGATCGCGCAGCTCCGCCAGGCAGGCCCGGCAGGTGGCCACATCCGGGCCCACCAGGGCCGCAGGGCCTGCGCTATCCTCGCTCGGAAGGATGACGAAGCTCTCGTCGCCCCTCAGCGCGCGGCTGTCCTGACGCAGCTGGTCCGTCCGGGCCAGGGGCGGGCCCTGACGCAGGGCCGCCACCAGGGCGTCGATGGCTCCCGGGTGCCCCTCGGCCTCCAGCTCGACTCCGGCGGACGTGTTCTTCACCCACCCAGCCAGACCCAGGCGCCTGGCCTGGCGATAGACGAAGGGTCGGAAGCCCACGCCCTGGACCAGGCCCTGCACCCACAAGGCCCTCCGCTCGCGCTGCGCAGCTGGATCAAGCATGCGCCTTCGCTATCGCCGCCGCCGCACTGTCACCAGAAACTGGAACCGACCAGCTATGATCCGATGAGAGATCCGGAGTTCGCCCTTCCATGACCATCACTGGCATCTACGCCGCAAGCGGTCCCATCACCGTCAGCTTGCCGACCGCCCTCCCTGCGCGGCCCACCAGCAGTGGCAGCAGCAGCTCCAGCGCGGGCTACGCCGACATGCAGGAGGTCTACCGCCGCGTGCACGAGCTGGTGCGAGCTCTACAGGATGCCCAGGGGGCGCTGGAGGCGGTCAACCGGTCCAGCAGCGTGGGCGGCGGCAGCGCCGCAACATCCTCGTCGGCCGCGCTGGGCCTGGACACCGACCCTTCCTACTCCACCCTTGACTCTTCCGAAGAGGTGAACACGGTCGCCACCTCGTTCAGCCCCTTCGGACCGGACTGGAGCGACTCGTCCAGCTCGCTGGTCACGGCCGGCGGCGAGTACACCGGCACCACCGACGACACGCTGCGCTTCGTGGTGCACCGCACGCGCACGGTGGGAGGCAGCTCCGCGCTGCGCTTGAACATCTACGACAACGGCGGGACCAGCTACCGCGAGAACATCCGCTGGCCGCGCAGCACGCCGCCCGACACGCCCATAACCACCTCCGACGGCATCTCCATCTCCCTGGGCGCCGGCGACATCATCAGGGATGACTGGTTCGAGATCCAGGTCTCGGCCAGCGTGGGTTCGGACGTGGATCCCGACAAGCCCTTAAACGGCACGCGCAACGACAATCCCAACCTGGAAGACGGCCAGGCCGTGACAGCCGGTTCGTTCTTCGTCGAGGGCACCGAGGTCACGGTGGCGGCGGACGACACCCTGAACGACGTGCTTCAGGCCATCAACGACGCCGGTGCGGGCGTGACCGCCAGCTACGACAGCGGCAGCGACGCGGTGCAGCTGGTGCACGGCGAGGTGGGAGCCAACGACATCGCGCTGACCGGCGACACCTCAGGCTTCCTGGACGCCACCAAGCTCTCGGGGGCCACCGTGGTCCTGGGCTCGGAGTACGGCGACCTGGAGGAGATCATGGAGGGCGTGGCCGCCCTGTCCGGCACCAACGCCGGGACCATCACCGTCAACGACGTGGAGATCGCGGTGGATCCGGCCGTGGACAGCCTGCAGGACGTGCTGGACCGCATCGAGGCCGCCGAGGCCGGCGCCACGGCCAGCTACGACGAGGCGAACGACACGGTTGAGATCGCCTCTGCAGGTTCCTCCAGCCTGACGCTGGTCGACAACGGCACCGACCTGTTGAGCCAGCTCAACCTGAGCGATGGGAGCTTCTCGGGCGGCGGCTCGTCCAGGTACAGCCGCGTGGCCGCGCGGCGCGCCTCCGTGGCCATGGAACAGCTGGCGGACGCCCTGCAGAACCTCTACGCCACCTCGGTGGATGACAGCACGGCCTCCCGCGAGCTCTCCGGCATCCAGTCCAGCATCCAGTCCCTGGTAGAGCAGGCCTTCGACGACGACTCGGACCTGTCGGGCTTCGGCCTGGCCTTCGATCCCGACAGCAGCGACATCATGGACATCACCTCGTACCTGTTCGAGCGAGCCCTGCTGGGCAGCGAACACGACGACGCGGTCTCGCTGCTGGTGGGCTCGAACCAGGACCGCACGGACGGCCTGCTGGGCACGCTGCTGGAAGAACTGGGCGACGTGGAGACCGAGCTGCGCCTGGATTGCGGCAGCCGGGGCATCTACCTGAACTGCTACGCCTGATCAGCGCTGCGATGTTCGAGCCACGGCCCTTCGGCCGCTCACCAACATCGCTACTCCACATA
>CAYVQL010000195.1:0-21008 GCA_964454135.1 uncultured Enterobacterales bacterium
CCAGTTCCCGAGCGCACCTGCGGCCGGAGTGCCGGCGGCAGGTGCGCTCGGGAACTGGGGCGGAACCTGCCGCCGCCGGCACTAGATCTCCCACACGTAGGCTGGCCAGAGGATGTAGTCCTCGTCGTTCACCCAGTTGAGGCTGGTGGGCGTGCCACCCTGCTCCAGTACCTCGGCGTAGGCGTAGCCGTGGGCCATCAGGGTGTCGTCTTCGTAGCCGATATACCAGCCCATGACGTGGTCGGGATAGGGCGCGTCTTCTTCGAGGTCCGACGGCATGTCGCCGATGGCGAACCAGGGGGGGCCCACGAAGCCCGGGTTGAGGTTGACGGCTTCGTCGCAGTCGCTCTCGGTCTCGGCCAGCTGCAGGTCGATGGTGTAGGCCGCGTAGCAGTTGGGTACGCCCACCTGGGGGCAGGTGGTGAAGCTGCCCGTCAGCTCCTGGACGACGCGGCACTTGTAGTACTCCTCTTCGTGGCGCCTTTCCCAGCCCTCGACGTAGAGCTCCCAGACCTGGAAACCCAGCAGGTCGGACTCGCCGGGCGTGACCGAGGCCCAGTTGAGCGCCCAGGAAGGGCTGGCCGTCAGGTCGGGTTCGTGGCAAGCGGACAGGGCGGACAGGAGCAGCGCTGCGCAGAGCTGGGCTGGGTAGCTCGAGGCTGGGGATTTCGGCATGTGGCGACTCCGCTCTGGCCCGTATCCGGGTTTCTTGGGTGGCGGCTGGCTAGTGCGCGAGGCCCGCTTTGGCGGCCTGCGCTCGAGCGCCAGAAGGTTCCAGGCTCAAGTAGTGCTCCCAGCTCTGACGCGCCAGCGACGGGTTGCGTACGGTCTCCCGATAGAACCGGCCGCGGGCGTAGTGCACGCGTGCGGTCTCGGGGCCCGCCTCTGCGGCGTGCGCCAGGTAGCTGGCGGCGCTGACCCTTCGGTTCTGATCCAGGGCCCACCAGGCCAGGATCAGGTGGGCCCAGGGATCGTGCATGGCGTTGCTCCGCAGCGACTGCTCCAGGCTGCGAGGGTTGGGGGCGCCGGCGTAGACCAGCGCGGCGACAGTGCGCGGGATCAGCAGGTGTTGGGCCGGATCGCCCGAGGTGTAGAGATCCGTCTTGGCGGACTTGAGCAGCTTGACGGCCTCGGTATCGCCAGCCATGGCCAGGGCGTAGCCCAGCAGCCACTGGGCCTCGCCATCGCCAGGCTGTTTGACCAGGTAGGGTTCGAGCAGCTGCCGGACGTCCTCCAGGACTGCGGCCGCCGGGCGAGCCTCGTCACCGAAGAGCAGCAGCCAGCTGTTCAGCACGGCGAGCCTGGCGTGGTCAGGGCGTGTGCTGGCGGCCGCTTCCAGCTGCTGTCGCGCCTCGTCCACGCGGTCCAGCTCCAGCAACACGCGCACCAGGGCGCCCTGGACTCCCATGTCACCCGGGCGGTAGCGTGCCGCTTTCCGGAGCGACCAGAGGGCATTGAGCAGGTGTTGCTCCCCGCACTGCGCCAGGCCGCTCCGCAGCAGCAGGTCCGGATCTTCGGCGTCTTGCTTGAAAGCCAGCTCCAGCAGGTCTGCACGGGTGGCCGAGGTGGGCGGCCCCGGGATCAGATCCGCGGCGGCTTCGTAGACATGGGCCCTGACGCGCGAAGGGGCGTAGCGACCTTCGAACTGAGCGGACAGCAGCGTTGCGGCCTCGATCAACGATGCCGGATCCTGGTGATGCAGCAGCAGCATGTTGAGGACGTCCAGCCTGGGGTTGGTGGCGTCGATGTTGCGCGCATCTTCCAGGGCCTCGCGGGCCGCTTCGTAGTCTTGCTGGTTGATCTGCAGCTCCACCTTGCGCCGGTGCGCGCGGGCTGAGCGATCGCCTCTCTCAAAGGCCTGCTGTAGCGCGGCCAGGGCCTCGGGTGGGCTGTCGGCGGCCTGGTGCAGTGCGGAGCGCAGCATCCAGGCCTGGGAGTCGTCCTTGCCGTAGGCCTCCAGCTCGTTCCAGGCATCCTCGAGCCGGAACTGGGTGGCTGCCAGCTCGGCGGCGGCCAGGTGGGCCAGGGGCGGCGGCTCCTGCGCCTGCATGGCCTGCTGCAGCAGGGCCTGCCCTTCTTCCAGCAGCTTGGCGTGCGAGTCGTGCTGCGCCCAGGTGTCGAGCTTGAGCCGGGCCAGCGCTGCCAGCAGGGTGGGATCGGCTGGGCCTTCGGTGGGCAGCCAGGCCTCGAGATCGCTGGCTGCGCGTCGGGCCGTGTCGTAGCGGTCCGACTGGATGGCCTTGGCCACCTTGGCGCTGGCCCGCGCGCCTTTGGTGAGGGGCAGCTTCCAGAGCAGCAGGCCGATGACCAGCACGCCGGCAATCAGCAGCACGGGCAGCGCCAGCAGGAGCGACGCCGGGGGCCTGGCGGGCCTGGCCCGCGGAGTGGCAGGGCGGGGCGTGGGAGGCGTTGGGCGAGGCGCAGAGGGTATGGTCGTGGGAGGGAGATCTTCTTCGGGGATGGGGACTTTTTCGATCACCCTCATGGGAGCGGAGTTGGCGGCGGGCTTGCGCTGTGGCTTGGGGGGAGCGCTGCTGGTCTCCTTGCGGGTCACCACGACGAGGTCGGCGTCCTCTTCTTCGAGGAAGTCGCTCTGAGCCTCGCCCACCTCTTCCGTGTCGGGCTCGGCGGGCAGATCGCTGACCGACAGGCGCGCCATGCCCATGCGGGAGCGGTACTCCTGCAGGTCCAGGGTGCTGCGGAGGTCGTAGCCGCCTTTGCGCTTCTGGTGGACCGGGGCGTCGCTCTCCACGGCCTCCACGCCGCCGCTGGGGATCACCATCATGATCTCGGTGTCTTCGTGGCGGCCTACCGCGCGGGGCGTCTCCGCAGTGGCGGTGTCGGGATCGAGCAGCTCCTCGGGCGTCGCCATCAGGCGGGCCTGGGTGATCTCGCCACTGTCGTCGTCCATCAGCGGCATGGGCGCCGCGTGCAGGCGCCGGAAGAGCGCGGGGAACTCGACGTCCTGGTTGTCGTCGTCCTCCAGCGGCAGGCGCGTGGCGGTGACCTCTTCGGCGCCCAACGGTTCCAGGTCCATCGCTTCGCTGTGGTCCTGGAAGCTGGGAGCCAGCTGCTGAGCGAGCTCCACCACGGGGACGTCGCCTACGCTGAAGTCGCCCTCCAGGCCCCAGAGCAGGTCCTTGACGCGCATGTCGGAGGGGTCCGCCAGTCGCAGGCGCTCCAGTATGGAGCGGGCGCGCAGGAAGGAGCCCGTGGCGAGGAAGCGCTCTGCCAGGTCCAGCAGCTGGGCGGGTGAGCCGGTCTGCTCCAGCTCCCGGGCGTTGCGCGGGGGTGTTCGCGGGGGGCCCTTGAGCTGCTGGAGCAAGTGTGCCAGCTCTGTCTCGCGCGGGTTGCGCGCCAGGGCCTCCTCCAACATCTTGCGTGCGCGTGAGGGCCAGCCGCGGGCCAGGAACATCTCCATGGCCAGCTTCAGCACCAGCAGGTTGTCGGGCTCCTCTTCCAGCAGGCGCTTGAGCGGCAGCCAGGTGCGGTCCATCAGGCGCAGCTCGAGCAGCGCCTGTACGTGGAAGATGCGGCTGCCCGGGGTGGGCGTGCCCATGGCGGACCAGCGTTCCATCAGGCAGATCAGGCCGCGCAGGTTGCGTTGCTCCCAGAGGTATTCCACCACACCTTCCAGGTAGCGCGCGCGGCCTGGAGGCTCGGGGGACGAGGATGGGGAGGACGAACGAGCCAAAGGCGCAGCTCCGGAGCTACTCCAGCGAGATGGGATCAGATCAGGACTATATCACTCTCGGCGCCTCGCTCGGGGCGGACGGGGGACGGGCGTGGACGGACCAGGCGGCCCGGCGCTCAACGCTTGCGCTTTTTTCGGCGCCTGCGGCGCTGCTTGGATGGAGGCGGCCCCATGCTTCCTCGCGAGCGCGCCGGAGCGACCTGGCCAGCGGGCGCCTGCCGGATGGGGGGTGGCTTGACCCGCCCCGTCATGCGCAGCGGCGATCCCGTCACAGCCCAGTTGCGCAGGGGCAGACCCAGCAGGACCGCCAGCAGGGGCAGGATGAGATCCGAGGGAACCACCGAAGGCCACTGCTTCCCGCCGATGTCCACCGTGAGGGTGAAGGCGTCCTTGTGCACCTCTGGCAGCCCCTCTGCGGGCTTGATCGGGGGTATGCCCGAGATGCAGCGGGGGACGGCGTAGTCGTCGAGGGCCGCCGCGGGGAGGACGACCTCGAGATCGCCGCTGCTCTCGCGCTCCAGGATGAAGCGCAGCACCCGGTCTCCCTGGCCGTCGCTGCCCGGCAGCGGGCGGTAGCAGACCACCACGCCGTGGTAGACGTCCAGCAGATCGCCGGCGTACAGGAAGAGGACCGCCGCCAGCGGCAAGGTGCATGCCAGGTAGAGCGCCAACGCGCGCGCCACGGCCGCGGGTCCGGCCGGGCCGCGCTCTTCGCGGTCGGCTTTCTTGGATCTTGCTGTTCTGGCCATGGTGAGAGACTAACCGACGAAGCTCGAACCTGGGTCGCTGTGGTGAACTCGGCCCACGTTTCGGGCTATGGATGCCCAGGTGCGTACCTCTCCAAGCCAGCTGTCGGCCCTGTTCCTGGCGCTGTTTTGCGTCCTGGCTTCGTGCGCCCGCCGGCAGTCGGGCATGACCGAGCGCGTACGGAGCATCCACTTCCAGGACAACGGTTCCATCATGCAGGGGACCGGGGATTTCCACCTGCGCCAGGCCATGCAGCAGGAGCCCGGGCGCTGGAGTACCTTCCTCTTTCCCCAGCTGGCGGTGCCCCTGGACCGCCGCACGCTGACCACCGACGCCTGGCGCATCGAGCTGTGGTACGCCCACCATGGCTACTTCGACGCCCGCTTCCTGGGCTGGGACATCCGCATGCGGCGGCCCATGACGGCGCGTCGCCCGGCGGTGGTGGACATCCGGGGTCACGTCAAGGAGGGCAAGCCCACGCTGGTGGGGGAGGTGGTCTTCGAGGGGCTGGGCCAGGGCGGCGTGCACAAGGTCCTGCTGGGCTACATCAAGCGCAACGCCGCGATCCAGGAAGGGGAGCGCTTCTCGCTGGAGGCGGTGCAGGACACCGAGGCCTTGATCCGCGCCAAGCTGCGGGAGCTGGGGCGGGCCTGGGCCCAGGTCAGCTCCCAGGTGGAGGTGGAGGCGGACCAGCACAGCGCCCGCGTGAGCTTCACGGCGGAGCCCGGCCCCAACTGCAAGTTCGGCGAGGTGACGCTGCGCGGCCATCAGGCCGTGCCCGAGAACGTGATCCGCGACAACGTCCTGGTGCGGACCGGTCGGCCCTTCAAGGCCAGCACGTTGGCTGCCACGCGGCGGCAGCTCTTCGCCCTGGGCACCTTCTCAGCCGTCAATATCAGGCCGCTGCGGATGGACACACCCGCCTGCAGGGCGCCGGTGGAGGGCGAGCATTGCGAGGTGCCGGTGGAGGTCGTCATCACCGAGTCCAAGTTCCGGCGGCTGCGCGCCGGTGTGGGCGTGGGGGTGGAGGCCGGCGAACAGGACGCCCACGTCTCGCTGGGATTCCGTCACAACAACCTGGCCCAGCGCCTGCTGCAGCTGGACACCGAGGCCGAGCTCGGTGTGGCCACCCGCGCCACCTACGCCGAGCTGGCGGCGGGAGAGGGCTTCTCGGACGTGGCCCCGGCCATGGATCTCTCGGCCAGCCTGACCGTCCCCAGGCTCTTCGGCAGGAAGCGCTGGAGCATGGTGCAGAACCTGGCCTTCGAGATGGGCCTGGAGTCGGTCTATCGCTTCGCCTCGCCCTCCTGGCAGCCCTCGTTGAGCTACAGCTTCGAGCCCGAGACCCGCAAGCTCGACCTGGGCAGGTTCACCTTCACCACCGGCTACAAGCTGACCTATTTCGACTACCTGGACCTGGAGGTGGACCTGAGCAGCGTGCAGGAGTCGCGCCTGGGCCTGGACCTGACCGACCCCTTCACCCTCTCCTTCCTGGAGGAGAAGCTGATCTGGGACGCGCGGGACGATCCGCTCACCACCCGCCGCGGCCTCTACCTGGCCCAGGCCGTGGGCATGGCCGGCGGGCCCTTCTGCTCCAGCGGCGCCCCCCTCTTCGGGCAGTTCAACTTCTTCAAGGGCTACACCGACCTGCGCGCCTACCACTCCATCGCCCGCTTCGGCCGCCGGGGGCTGGTGGTGGCCTGGCGCCTGGGTGGCGGACTGGCCGAGCCCTTTGGCGACGAGGAGCGCGCCTCGGTGCCCTACGCCGAGCGCTTCATGCTGGGCGGCAGCAACACGGTGCGCGGCTGGGTGACCGACCACCTGGGGACCAACCTCTGCCAGGTGAAGGACGAGGACAACCAGGACAGGACCATCTACAAGGCCATCGGGGACGGCGTAGAATGCACCTCTGAAGAACTGATCCCCATCGGCGGAAAGCTCTACGGCCTGGCCTCGCTGGAGCTGCGCAAGCCGCTGCCCTGGGATCTGGGCCTGGTGCTCTTCCTGGACGCCGGGCGCGCCTGGGAGGAGCCCCAGGACATCGTGGAGCAGTGGATCCTGCCGGCCGCCGGGGCAGGGCTGCGCTACCACAGCCCCATCGGTCCCGTCAGACTGGACTTCGGCTTCCGCCTGGACCATGACGAGCTCTTCGAGCAGGAACCAAGGTGGAATATGCACTTTTCCCTGTCGGAGGCTTTCTGAGATGGCGTCGGACCAGCCCGCTGCCTCCCCCCGGCGCTGGCGCTGGGGCCTGCTGCTGCTGCTGGCCGCGCTGCCGGCCATGGTCCTGCTGCCCATCCTGGCCGTGGCGGTCTCGCTGGCTCTGTTGGCCACGCCTGCGGGCAATGACTGGCTGTTGACGCAGGTGCTCGTGGCTTCCGAGGGCCTGCCCGGCGCCCGTCTCGAGGTGGGGAAGCTGCGCACCGACGTGCTGAGCTCCCTGGAGATCCGACAGCTGCGCCTGCTGGCGACGGACGGTCATGAGCTGGTGCAGCTGGATCGCCTGCACCTGCGCTGGCATCCTGGGGCGTTGCTGCGACGAGAGGTGCGCATCAGCGAGCTTGCGCTGGAGGGGCCTCGGATCAGCATGAGCATGGACGAACAGGGTCAGCTGGACCTGCTGCAGGCTCTGGGCCTGGGGGGCGACGAGGAAGAAGAGGACACCGGACCCTGGCAGGGCTCACCCATCGCCTTGCGCATCGAGGAGCTCTCGCTGAGCGACGGCAGCGCGGGCTTCGTCGTGGCCGCGGCAGCGGGGACAGCTGCGACGCGCTGGTCCCTCGAGGCGCTGCAGCTGGAAGGAGCCGTGGATCTGCAGGGCAAGGATCTGCGCCTGCAGGGCTTGCTGCTCTCGGGGCGCCTGGGGCAGGCTGTGGGCGACCAGGCGCCGCAGTTCCTGCCCATCGGCCTGGGCGGAGATCTGGGCTTCGTGACGGGTGTGCGGCCCGTTGCCGGCAACGACCTGCAGCTTGACGGCCTGGGCTTGCGCCTGGGCAGCGCGGTGCTCGACGTGGACGGTCGCGTGGAGGCTGCGCAGGTGACGCCGCGCTTCGATCTGAGCCTGGAGCTGAAGCACCTGGATCCGGCCGAGCTGTCTTTCCTGACGGGCGACATCGGTGTGGCAGGTCCCCTGGGGCTGCAGCTGGAGCTGGAGGGTCCGCTGCGGGATCTGGCAGCCCAGGGCGCGCTGTCCACGCCTGCGGGCGGCGTCGGCCTGGCGGCCCAGGCCGACCTGGAAGTCGAGCGGCCCAGCTGGCAGGCCCAGCTGCAGCTGCGGGATCTGGAGCCGCAGCGCTTCATCGCCGCGCTGCCCGAGCCCTTCGCGCTGCAGGGGGGCCTGCAGGTCTCCGGAGAGGGCTTCGCCTGGCCGGACATGCAGGCGCAGGCGCTGCTGGACCTGCAGGCCGGCGTGGTCTGGGGCTACCCCATCCAGGCGCTCAAGGGAGAGGTGAAGGCCGAACAGGGGCGCCTGTCCCTGGACCAGGTGCAGCTGGCCTGCGACCTGGCCCAGGGAGATGTCTCGGGTTGGGTGGACCCCGCCACCGGCGCCCTGGAGCTGGACTTCGGATTGCGACAGGCCGACCTGCGGCATCTGTCGCTCTTCGGCGTGGACGATGCGCGCGGTGGCGGCGGGGCCCGCGGGCACTTCAGCCTGCAGCCCGGCGACCATGGCCTGGTGGGCCTGGTGGAGGGCAACCTGGCCCTGCGGCGGGCGGTCTACGGCGACCTGGTGCGCGCCGGAACCCTGGACGGTCCGCTGCGGGTGGGCTTCGGAACTGGGGGCGTGCAGCTGGCCGGGAAGCTGCGCGGCAGCCGCGTCGAGTCCTACGGCACCAGCATCGAGCAGCTCTCGGGGCCTTGGAGCCTGGACATCGCAGATGGGGGAGTCAGCTACCAGGTGGAGCTCGCGGCCCAGGGCGTGCAGCGCTCTCCGGTGGAGGTGGGCGCGCTGCGCGCCGTGGTTCGGGGCGAGGTGCCGGCCGCAGAGGAGTCCTCCCTGCTGGTGCGCTTCGAGGCCGACGAGCTGCGGGCACCTACGCCGGCCGCGCCGAAGCTGGAGGCGGAGCGGGCTGAGGGCGTGCTGGCCATGAAGGGCCAGCGCCTTCAGGTCACGCTGGACGCCAGCAGCGCCCAGCGCGAGGTGCTGGGCGTCGAGCTGGCTTGGGACATGGCCTCGGGCAGCTTCGTGGCGCCGCGCCTGCTGCTGGCTCCCACCGAGCAGGTGCGCTGGGAGTCCGTGCGGCCCCTGCGCATGCGCCTGGCGGACGGCGGCGTGCAGGAGCTGGACCTGGAGATGGTGTCCGACAGCGGACGGCTGCGCATGGGCGGCAGCATGGCTCCCAAGGGCGAGCTGGATCTCTCCCTGCGCATCGAGGACGTCACCCTCGACCCCCTGGTGCCCATCTTCTCCATGCTGCCCAGCGGCCTGGCGGGGCGCACACGCCTGGAGCTGGAGGCCGGCGGCAGCCTGGACAGGCTGCAGCTCGAGGGGCGCGCGCAGGTGCAGGGCCTGGTGATTCCGGGCAACCTGCGGGATCTGGATGCCGATCTGGCCTTCCGTACGGATGACAGAACCCTGGCTTTCCAGCTGGAGATACCCGATACCAGCGAAGCCGAGCAGCCGGTGGGTCTGGAGCAGCTGGTGGGACAGGATGTGGTGGTCCAGGTGCAGGAGCAAGGGGAGCGCCCCCCCTTGCTATGGGCCGAGGGCAGCCTGCCCGTGATCCTGGCCAGTTCGGGCTTGCAGGTGGAGATGGACCAGCCCTGGGCCCTGGATCTGATCCTGGCCCCTGGCGACCTGGAGCGTTGGGACCAGATGTTGGAGGATGTCGAGCTGCCAGAGGCCAGCGTCAGCGCGCACCTGCAGGTGGGGGGCACGCCCGCCGACCTGGAGCTGGACCTGGGGGGGGCCCTGGAGATGCCCCTGGGTGCGGACCAGCAGAACCTGCGCCTGGACCTGGAGGCCACGCAGGCCGGAGAACGGCTGGAGCTGGAGGCAGCGCTGTTCCACGACATGAGCCGCCAAGCCGAGGTGTCGGGTAGCGCCAGGACCGGCATGGCGGCCGTGGTGCGCCGGGCCGTGCAGGGCGTCGCCGTCGAACAAGCTCCTGCCGGCCCCGATCCTGGCCAGGTGCTGACCTGGGTGGACGACCTGGAGCTGGCCATCCGGCCGCGCGGCCTGTCCAGCTCGGCGGTCAGCGGCCTGCTCTCGCTGCCTGCGGGTTTTTCCGGCAAGCTTGACGGCGGCGTCTTGATCTCGGGAAACCCGCTGCGGCCGTCGGTCACCGGAGCCCTGCAGGCGGCGGAGGCCCGCCTGGGGGACGTGGAGATCGCGCCGGCCCGTCTGCTCGTCCTGCCTGCCGCGCAGGGCTACCAGCTCACGCTCGATCTGGGCTTCGCCAGCCAAGAGGGCCTGGGAGAGGAGGGGAGCTTCTCGGCCTCGGGCCTGCTGCCCTTCAGCGTGGATCTCGAAGACGAGGAGATCGCCGAGACCGCCTTGAAGAAGGGCGGATTCGAGCTGAAGTTGGACGGCGCCGGGGTGCCCCTGGCCGCCGTCGGCGCGCTGGTGGACGGCATCGAGCAGGCTTCGGGCATGGTGCAGGTCTCTGGCAGCCTGTACGGCAGCCTGGGCAATCCCCAGGCCGACCTGGTCCTGGGCATGCAGGGCGGCGCCATGGACCTGAAGGACCTGGGGGTGCGCTTCAGCGACATCCAGCTCGACGCCAGCTTGAAGGAGGGCCAGCTGAACCTGGATCGCTTCAGCGCCCAGTCGGAACCCCTCTGGTATCGCCAGGGGCGCCTGCTGGAGGGCAAGGAGCGCGTCCTGGTGATCAGCGGCCAGGCCAGCCTGGATGACTGGATGCCGCGTTCGGTGGATCTGCGGGCCCAGGCGGAACGCTTCTGGTTGATCGCCACGCCACGCATGCGGCTGCAGCTGGACAGCGAGCTGGAGGTCAGCGGCGAGTGGCCGGGTCTGCGCGTGGAGGGGGATGTGCAGCTGAGCGACGCGCGCATGGAGGTGGACCAGTCCATGTTCCTCTACAGCGGCACCCTGGAGCTGGATCCGGTGCTCGACGTGCGCCGGCAGCAGGTGCAGGCCCGCCGCCGCGAGCCAGAGGCGAAGGGGGATTCCTGGCTGGACGACCTGGAGGTGGCGCTGGACCTGGACCTGGCGCGCAACGCCGCCGTGCAGGTGGAGATGCCGCTGGACGACAGCTTCGGGGCGCTGTACGCCTCGCTGGCCACCGTGCTGCTGGAGGCGCGCCTGGACGGCGAGCTGCAGCTGGGCCTGAAGCAAGGGGAGCTGGGCATGCAGGGCGAGGTGCAGCCCACCTGGGGCCGGGCCGACATCCTGGGGGCGCGCTTCGAGCTGGACGGGGGCACCGTCGCCTTCGCCGGGGGCAGCCCCTACGATCCCATCCTGGACCTGCACGCCGTGCACAGTGCAGGCGCCTACGGCGAGGTGACCGTGGACATCACGGGCACCCTGGACGAGCTGGGTCTGAGCTTCGGCTCCGAGCTCCACCCCGATGAGCTGGACATCATCTCCATCCTGGTGCTGGGCAAGCCGGTCAACGAGCTGTCGGCTGGGGAGGGTGAAGGGGACGAACTCTCCATGGTTGCGGGTGCCTTGCTGGGTGAGCTGGAGCGCATGGGTGGCGGTGCCCAGGTGGTGGATACGCTGGAGATCGACGCCACGCAGGTGAAGGGCGGCAAGGCGCTGGGCGACGACGTCTTCTTGACCGTGGCCTTCAAGAACGACGCCGACCAGGAGGATGGCGAGAACAATATCGAGACCACCGTGGACTGGACCATCTCCCGCCGGTTGAACGCCGAGTTCGTCACGGGCGACCAGGGCGCCAGCTCGGCGGACATCTACTGGACGTGGAGGTTCTGATGGAACCTCCGGCTTGGCTGCGACGGCCCTCGACGCAGGGTCTGCTGCTCGGCTTGTTGACCGCCGCGGCCTACGCCGGCGTGCTGCGGGTGGGCTTCGTCTGGGACGACTACGCCCTGGTGCTGTACAACGACGCCACGGCCGATCTCAGCGACCTGGGGCGCATCTTCGGCGAGGATCTCTGGGGATCCGCGGATGGCGGCCATGCATCCGGCTACTACCGCCCCCTGATGCTGCTGACCCTGGCTCTGGACCGGGCCTTGTTCGGCTTCGCCCCCCAGCCCTACCACCTGCACAACCTGCTCTGGCACCTGCTGGCGGTCTGGGGATTGCACCGGCTGCTGCTGCGCCTGACCGCGCCCCGCCCCGCCCTGTTGGGGGCGGCGTTCTTCGCCCTGCATCCTGTGCAGTGCGAGGCGGTGGTCTGGATAGCGGCCCGCAACGACCTGCTGGCGGCGGCGCTGCTGCTGGGGAGCGTCAGCCTACTGCTGCCGCGCGAGCCCGGCAGGCTGCGTCTGGCCCTGGGTGCGCTGATGGCCTTCGGGGCGGTGCTCTCCAAGGAGAGTGCGTTGCTGGCTCCCCTGGTGCTGCTGGTCCTGGATGGCGTAGTGCATCGGCGGCCGGTGGGGTGGCCGCGGCACCTGGCGCTCTGGTGCGCCGTCGCCGCCTACGGGCTTCTGCGCGTCCTGGCCGGCGTGAACGCCGCCGCCGCGCCACCAGCCCTGGGATGGCAGGTGTTGCGGCAGCGCGCCTGGGACGTGGCGGCCACCTGCGGCGGACTGCTGGTCTGGCCCTGGCCGCTCTCTGGCGGCCGCGACCTGGAGAGCCTGGATCTGGCCTGGCCTGCGCTGGCCCTTGGCACAGCAGTCTGCCTGCTGCTGCCCCTGGCGCTGCTCTGGCCGCGGGCCAAGCGCTCCCTGGCGGCGGCGGGTCTGGTATGGACCCTGGTGACCTTCACACCCGCCGTCCTGGCTCTGGCGGACAAGGCCCTCTTCGGGGAGCGCTACCTCTACCTGCCCTTGGCGGGCCTGGCCCTGGCCCTGGCAGCCGCGCTCTGCGGTCTGGGGCCTTCTCGGCGGGCCTCCCTGTTGCTGGGCGCCGCCGTGCTCTTGCCCTGGATGCTGCTGATACAGCGCCGGGTGCCCGACTGGCACGACGACGTCAGCCTGTGGCGGGCGGCCCTGCGGGACACGCCTTCCGGCTACGTGCACGCCGGCCTGGGGCACGTCCTCTACCGCGATGGACAGTACCTGGAGGCGCTGGACCACTTCCGCGAGGCTCTGGCCCTGCAACCGCCGCGGCTGGAGGTCTGTGGCCACGTGCCCGCAGTCGCCAGCAAGGCCGGGGACTTCAGGCTGGCCGTGTCCGCCACCGAAGAGGCCGCGGCGCGCGGCTGCCGGGATCCCGCCTTCGTGGGCCACCGCGCGGTGCTGCTGGCCATGGCGGGGCGCTGGGACGAGGCGCTGACCCTGGCGGAAGGCGTGGACGATCCGCGCCGGCGAGCGGCCCTGGTGAGGGTGGCCTGGGGCATTGTCGAGGGGGACTGCGCGGGGTATCGTGAGCTCCTGAGCAGCTGGAAGGGAGATGAGCAGATGGCGCCGCAGCTGGCCCGCATCCTGCGCCTGGGAGGGTACGAGGCGCAGGCTCGCGACCTGCAGGCGGGGATCATCTGCGCTGGATCCGGAAAAGAGGGTCCGGAAGAGATGGGCCCGGAAGAAATGGGCGCGGAAGCGGGGGCGCCGTGATGCGCCAGCTGTTGCTGCTGCTGATCGCCGCGCTGGCCGGAGTGCTGGCCCATCTCTGCCAGCGCCGCGTCGACTCGCAGCGCTTCGACGCGGCCGCGGCCACCGAGATCCTCTATCTGCCCAGCGGTCCCTCCTTGCGCGTGGGGGCCATGGGCTACCATGAGCCGCTGGCCGACCTGATGTGGCTGCGGGCCGTGCTGCTCTTCGGGGACCGCCACGGGCGGGATCCGGATCCGGCCTGGGGTCACTGGCTGGCGGGCATGATCGACGCCATCAACGTGCTGGATCCCAGCTGGCGCACGCCCTACCACTACGGCGGCATGATGCTGCGGGTCTGCGGAAACGTGGACGCTTCGGACCGGGTCTTCACGGCAGCCATGGAGGCCATGCCGGACGATCACTTCTTCCCCTTCGCCATCGGCATGAACCACTACCTGGTGCGCGACGACGCCCAGGAAGCCGTGAAATGGATCCAGCGGGCCGCCGAGATCCCGGGCTCCCCCAGCTGGTACAGGGTCGCAGCGGCGGGCATCATGGCCCGCAAGGACATGCGCGCCATGGCCATCCGCTTCCTCGAGGAGCAGCGCGACTCCACCACCGACGAGGGGCTGCGAGCTGTGCTGCAGCTCAAGCTGTCCAAGCTGTTCCACGAGGAATACGCCGAGCAGCTGGCCGAGCTGCAACAGCGCTTCCGCCAGGCGCGGGGCCGAGACCTGGCCTCGCTGCAGGAGCTGGTGCAGGCCGGCGTGCGCCTGCCCCCCGATCCCCTGGGCGGTGAGTGGATCCTGGCCCCCGATGGCGTCATCCGTTCCACGGTGCAGGAGGAGGAGGAGGCTCAGCGCGCCCGAGACGCAGAGCGCTCCTTCCTGCGGCGCTGATGGAAGATCCGGGCTCCCCCGAGGTCGCGCTGGCATTGGGCAGTTCCCTGGGCGCCAGGCGCTGCAAGCTGGCCCTGGCCTGGCGCCTGCTGCAGGCCATGCCCGGCCTGCACATGCAGCGCATCAGCCGGCTCTATCGCAGCCCTCCAGCGGGTGGCGTGGCCCGGGGCTGGTTCTTGAACGCCGTGGCCCTGGGGCGCTGCGCCATGACGCCCCAGGCCCTGTTGGCCGGTTGCCAGGCCGTGGAGCGACGCCTGGGGCGTCGCCGGGGCCGGCGCTGGGGGGACCGGGTGATGGACATCGATCTGCTCTGGCTGGGCAGTGCGCGCCGGCACGACCCCGATCTGCGGCTACCCCACCCCGAGCTGGCGCGGCGCGCCTTCGTGCTCGTGCCCCTGCTCGAGCTCGATCCCCGGGCGTGCGATCCCGAGAGCGGCCGTCCCCTGGCCGAGCTGCTGAGCGGCCTGGAGGGCGAGCCAAGACCGGTCCCCATCGGCGTGCTGGGGGGGAAGGGACCGCGTGGATTTCTGGCCCCCAGGCCGGCCGCGCGTCGGGACTGAAGCTCGGCTTGCATACCGGACAGAGGCCAGCTATGGCCGCGTGGCCATGTTTTCTTGGCGGGGGGAGGAGCCTCCCCCCGCAGCGCCGCGCTGCCAGAGCCCGAGGATAATATGAAGTTCTTTATCGATACTGCGAACCTGGACGAGATTCGGGAGGCGGCCAGCTGGGGCATCCTGGATGGATGTACCACCAATCCCAGCCTCATAGCCCGCGAGGGGGGCGACTTCGTCGAGACCATCCACCAGATCTGCCAGATCGTGAAGGGCCCGGTCTCGGCCGAGGTGGTGGCCCAGGACGCCGCCAAGATGGTGGAAGAGGGGCGCCTGCTGGCCCAGATCGACGAGCACGTCGTCATCAAGGTGCCGCTGGTGCCCGAGGGCATCAAGGCTACGCGCCAGCTGGCGGATGACGGCATCCCGGTCAACGTCACGCTCTGCTTCCAGGCCTCGCAGGCCCTGGTGGCTGCCAAGGCGGGCGCGGCCTACATCTCGCCCTTCGTGGGGCGCGTGGATGACATCAGCGGTGACGGCATGGAGCTCATCCGCCAGATCGTCGAGATCTACGCAAACTACCCCGAGCTGAACACCGAAGTGCTCGTGGCCTCCATCCGGCATCCTCAGCACGTGGTGGAGTCGGCGCTGGTCGGTGCCGACGTGGCCACCATTCCCTTCGGCGTGCTGAAGAAGCTGGTGAACCACCCCCTGACCGACAGGGGCAACGTCGCTTTTTTGAAGGACTGGGAGAAGGTGCCCGACACGGACATCATCGGCCAGGTCACGCGCTTCCTCGAGCGCCGCGGCTGATTGGGGCGGCGCGGCCCCGGGCCGCCTTGCGTGGCCGGGGAGTGCGCGCTACGTGAATGAGCGTTCATTCATGATTCGATCCCAGCGGAGGAGTGGGTGCCCATGGTGGATGCCAGCAGCGGCGGACGAGGAGAAAAACGCGTTCGCATCATCGAATCCGCGATCGAGGTCTTCGCCGAGAAGGGATTCCACCAAGCGCGGGTCACGGATATCGCCCAGCGTGCCGGCGTGGCCGACGGCACCATCTACCTCTACTTCCGCAATAAGGAAGACCTGCTGCTGACCATCTTCGAAGAGAAGATGGACACCATCAACGAGGGCGCCCTGCACGAGCTGGCGCCCATCGCCGATCCGCTGGAGCGCATCCGTGCATTCGCCCGCTACCACTTCCGCCTGGTGCGCGAAAACCGCGCCTTGGCCGAGGTGCTGCAGGTCGAGCTGCGCCTGTCCAACAAGTTCCTGAAAGAGTACCGGCCGGTCAAGCTCTGGACCTACCTGGGCATCTTCTCCGGCATCATCCGGCAAGGCCAGAAGCAGGGCGTCTTCCGCACCGACCTGGACCGCTTCATCGTGATGTGGTCCTTCTTCGGCGCCCTGGACGAGCTGGCCATGCAGTGGGTGCTCTCTCGCAAGCGGCCCAAGTTCGATATGGAGTCCGCAGCCGAGACGGTGGCCGACATCTTCATCAGGGGAATCGTAGCCTGAAGCTCTCAACCCAATCCGAGCCCTCAACCCGAAACGTGGAGGTATGGCGTGAAAATCGGTGTTCTTCTCAAACAGGTCCCGGCGACCGACACCCGGATACGCATCAACGACGATGCCACCGGGATCGTGACGGCCGATGTCAAGTGGGAGATCAATCCCTACGACGAGTACGCCCTCGAGGCTGCGCTGCGCATCAAGGACAAGGCGCGCCGCACAGAGGTGATCGTCATCTGTCTGGGCGGCAAGGAGGCGGACAAGCGCATCCGTGACGGCCTGGCCCGTGGTGCGGACCGCGGTGTCTGGATCGACGACGCGGCCCTGCTGGGCGCTGGCTCCCTGGGCACCGCCCAGGCCCTGGCCGCGGCGGCCAAGGCCGAAGGCGTGGACCTTCTGCTGGCTGGCAAGCAGGCTGTGGACGAAGACAACGCGCAGGTGCCCGCCATGGTGGCCGAGATCCTGGGTTGGGCCCAGGTGCTGGTGATCTCCGAGCTCGAGCTCTCCGGTGATGGCTTCAAGGCCACCCGCGACGTGGGCCAGGGCACCAAGCAGGTGGTGCAGGGCTCCCTGCCCGCCGTGATCTCCTGCGACAAGGCCCTCAACACCCCGCGCTACGCCTCGTTGCCGGGCATCATGAAGGCCAGGCGCAAGAAGATCGCCAAGAAGAACGGTGGCGCCCTGGGCGTCGAGGCGGCTGGAAACATGGTGCTCGACAGCAACTGGGGCCTGCCCCCTGAGCGGCCAGCGGGTCGCGTGCTCGAGGGTGAACCCGAAGATGTGGTCAAGGAGCTGGTGCGCCTGCTCCGGGAAGAGGCCAAGGTTCTCTAGGCCGGAAAGGAGATAGCAATGAGTAGCGATATTCTCGTCCTCTGCGACCACGAAGACGGCCAGTTCAAGTCCACGGCCATGGAGCTGCTGGGCAAGGCCCGCGAGCTGGGCGGCAGCGTCACGGCGCTGGTCGTCGGCTTCGACGGCGTCGACGGCCTGGCCGAAGCCGGCGCCGACGCGGTGCTCACCGTCACCGGCGACGCCTTCGGGCAGTACAACACCGGCCCCTGGGTCAAGGCCCTGCAGCTGGCCATCGAAAAGGCGCAGCCCGCCGTGGTGCTGGCCACCGCCAGCATGACCACCAAGGATGCCCTGCCTCGCCTGGCCGCGCGGCTGGGGCTGGGCCTGGCCTCCGAGGTGGTGGAGCTGAAGCTGGCCGACGGCGAAGTGGTCGGCCGGCGGCCTGTGTACGCTGGCAAGGCGCTCTTCGACGTGCGCGTCACCAGCAGCCCGGCGCTCTTCACGGTGCGCCCCAACTCCTTTGGCGTGCCAGAGCCCGAGGCGGGCCGTTCGGCCACGGTAGAGGCTCTCGCTGTGGCCCTCGACGCGGCTGATCAGCTCACCACCGTGGCGGACGTGCTGGCGTCGGCTTCGGACGTGGTGGACCTGACCGAAGCCGCGAGCATCGTCTCCGGCGGTCGTGCGGTCAAGTCGGCGGATGGCTTCGACCAGATGATCCGGCCCCTGGCCGCCGCCTTCGGTGCCACGCCGGGCGCCAGCCGTGCCGCTGTGGACGCCGACTACGCGCCCCACGGCGAGCAGGTGGGCCAGACCGGCAAGGTGGTCAATCCCTCCCTCTACGTGGCCTGCGGCATCTCGGGCGCCATCCAGCACCTGGCTGGCATGCGCACCTCCAAGGTGATCGTGGCCATCAACAAGGACCCGGACGCCCCCATCTTCCAGTTCGCGACCTACGGCATCGTGGGTGACATCTTCACCTATTGCCCCTTGCTTACGGAAGAGGTGAAGGCGGCCCTATAGCGGCTGCTGCGTTCTCGACGCCTTGAGCCCCGATCCCCGCTGGGGATCGGGGCTTCGTGCGTGGTAGAATTCCTGCGATTCGCCGTCCCGAGGAGGCTCCATGCGTATCGCCCTTCTGTTCCCGCTCGCATTCCTGCTGGCTTGCTCCGGCGACAAGCGCACCGACTCCGACCCGCAGACCACGCCGGGCGACTCCGACACCACCGACACCGAGCCTGTGGTGGCCTGCGAAGGGGACGAGGACTGCCAGGGCTGGGAGATCTGCGAAGACGGCGCCTGCCAGGACGGCGATCGCAACAACGACTGGGAGGAAGCCGAGGCCGTGCTGTGGGAAGAGACCGTCTACGGCTGGCTCAACCCCGAAAACGACGTCGACTACTACTCCTTCTCGGCTTCGGGTGGGGAGTGGGTGCGCGTGGACACGCGGCCCACGGGCGCAGAGAAGGGCGAGAGCGAGGCCAACGAGGAGATGGATACCGTGGTGTCGCTCTACAACCCCAACGGCCAGCTGCACGCCTGGGAGGACGACTACCCCACCGGCCCGGTCACTACCTACGACACCGTGCTCTTCGCCTACCTGCCCGAGGCGGGCACGTGGACGGTGGTGGTGGAGAACGACGTGCCCGAGAAAGACGCGGCTGGCGGCGGCGAGGATTTCAGCTACGCCCTGCGGGTCACCGAGTACGGCGGCGTGACCTACGAGACCGACGCCCTGGACGATCCGAACTACGAAGTCGAGCTGGCGTCGGGGTACATCTATGCGGTGGGCGTGCACTTGGAGGAGGAGGGGGATCGAGACTACATCTCGCTCGAGCTGCCCTACGACCAGTGTCCCGTGCTGGTGCAGGGCAGCCTGAACCTGACGGGCAGCGACGCCAACGGGCGTGTGCGGCTCATAGACGCCAACGGAGACGCGCTGCTGGACCAGAATGACCTGGGCCTGGGCAGCTACGGGCTCTATCCGGAAGCCAACGGCGACCTGGTGCTGGAAGCCCTGGACGACGAGGAGCGGGGCGGCGACGACTACTGGTTCATGGTGATCGTCAAGGTCTACGACCAGGGCTGGAGAACCAGCGTGGGCGGTGTGGACTACGACTACCAGGACGACAGCGAGCCCAACGACAGCCAGGGCGAGGCGCAGATTCTGACCCAGACCAGCTTCGCCGCCGACAGCGGGAGCCTGTACAACGGCTCATACGCCTGGGGTTGGCTGGAGTCGGAGGTCGATCAGGACTGGTACGTGTTCCAGGGTGAGAAGGGCTGGTATTTGACCGTCTACAGCACGGCCAGCTGGTACGGGTCGCTGCTGGATCCGGTGTTCGAGGTCTACGACGCGGGCGGGGAGCTGCTGGGGAGCTACGAGGGCGACTCGGACGACTCGGGACCCGACTTCGAGAACCTGGGGCCTTTGGAAGAGGGCAGCCACTACCTCAGGATCGTGCACCCGGAGGGGACGAAGGAAGGAGGGCCCGGGCACTTCTACTCGTTCGCTCTGTATGTGACGGATTTCGAGGTCACCAACTAGCCCCCGCGTACGAGTGTGGCGGATTTCGTGCGTGGCAATTGTCTTCTACGCATAAGGGGTCAGGATGTCACCATTACGATTTTCGTCTTTGACGAAAATCGTAATGGTGACATCCTGACCCCCCAGGCGCCCCCAGGCGCTTGCCCTAGCCCCTGCGGATCAAGCCGTCCGCCCGCCAGGTCTGGTTCGGATACAGCGAGTTGGGCACCAGCTGCGGGCCCAGGCAGACGTGCACCTTCAGCCGGGCGCAGCTGCTGTAGCAGCCCTGGCAGTAGATCCGCTTGTAGACCCCGGCCAGCGAGGGCATGCTGTCTTCGGTCAGGTGCAGGAAGGGGCAGCGTTCCAGTTGAGGGCAGGCGGGCATGGACCTTCCCGTGGTTCAGGGCTCGCTAGATCCTATCGGTCGCACTGGGAAGCGGTTTCAGTCAACGAGCGACTTCGACGCGGAGTCGGTGCCCGTCGCGTGCTATCCTGGCCACGGCCCGAACCGCGGGGAGCGCCGTGAGCCACGAGGACATCATCCGCTACTACGAGAAATGCGAGATCGACTACCGCATCAACTGGCGCATGGATGAGTGCATGTCGCTGCACTACGGCTACTGGGACGAGGACACCCGCAGCTTCCCCCAGGCCATGCAGAACGTGAACCGGGAGCTGGTCCAGCGCGCTGGCATCCGCGGTGGGGAGCAGGTGCTCGACGCGGGCTGCGGCGTGGGCGGCTCGGCCATCTACCTGGCGAAGCACCACCGCTGCCGAGTGACCGGCATCACCCTGGTGCCCGGACAGGTGGACAGGGCCTTTGCGAACGCCCAGCGTCGCGGTGTGGGCGCCCTGGTCAGCTTCCAGGAGCGCGACTACCTGCGGACCGGCTACTCGCCGGGGAGCTTCGACGTGGTCTGGGGCATAGAGAGCGTCTGCTACGCCGAGGACAAGGCGGATTTCCTGCGTGAGGCCTTCCGGCTGCTGCGCCCGGGCGGCCGGGTGGTGGTGGCGGATTTCTTTCGCTCGCGTGAGCGCTACGATGCGCGCGACGAGGAGCTGCTCCGCAAGTGGGAGGCCTGCTGGGCCGTGCCCGAGTACGCCGTGGGTTCGGTCTTTGAGTGCAAGGCGCGCGAGGTGGGTCTCGACAAGGTCTGGCTGAGCGATGAGACCGATCACGTGCGGCGCTCGGCCCGGCGTCTGTACGGGCGCTTCTTTCCGGGGCTGGTGGCCAATGCCATGGCCGTGCGGCTGCGCATCCGAGACGCGGTGCAGACCGACGATGTATGGTCGGCCTGGTATCAGTGGCATGCGCTGAAGCGGGGGTTGTGGAGGTATATGTTCTTCTCGGCGGTGAAGCCGGGGTGAGGGCGCGCAGTCGTTCGTTTCGGGGGAGCCCTAGGGTCCATGCCATGCTGTGGGGATTCGCCAGGCGGTGATCGGGGTTTCGCTCGACGAGCGACACGCCTTTTGTATTCTCTTCCTCACTGCGAATATGGGAGGCTTGGATGCGCTGCTTTTTCATGTCAGTTCTATGTGCTCTTTGCCTATGCGCTGTCGTCTTCCTGCCCAGGGCGGCCCGTGAGGGCCGTCCCTACCGCGAACCAACCGGTGCATTGCCAAGGTTGAAAGCCGATTGAATTGCCGGGCGTACGCAGTGGCATCTT
>CAYVQL010000196.1:0-20870 GCA_964454135.1 uncultured Enterobacterales bacterium
CCCCCCCCCCCCCCCCCCCCCCCCCCCCCCCCCCCCCCCCCCCCCCCCCCGCACTCGGCAGTTTGATAGGAGGTCCCGGCCGAGACGTTTCGGACCGTTTGGCCTCTGTCGTGGTCAGAATATGGTTCACCGACGGAGGTGTCAAGCCCGGTGAGAAAAAAAGGAAGACAGGGAACTTGCGGCCTGTCGCCCTCGTGGTCCGGACTTCGGAACCAATGCCCTATTCGCAGGTGGGCGTGTTGTTTTCGCGCTGCTTTTCTTCCAACAGCTCTTCGTAGCCCCAGCGGTCTTCCTTGATCTCCGGGATGTCGAAGCTGCCGTCCACCAGCAGGTTGGAGGCCGACTCGGAACCGACGAACAGGATCTGGAAATCGCCCCTGACCGCGTCACCAGGTGCCAGCTCGCCGCGCTTGTCGATACGCACCCAGGAGGTGTCCAGCTGCAGCCAGTTGTCGAGGCCCGCGGAGGAGGAGTCAAGGGGGCGCCACTTGTTGTCTTCCATCTTCATCTCGAAGGCGGGATCGTCGAAGCCCAGCGTGGCGGCCGCCGTCTCGGGACCCCCGGCCAGCTCGGCGGTCCAGGCGACCATCTCCTCGGCCACCGCCTCGATCGTGGCGTCGTAGGCATCCCAGTCCGGATCCTCGCTGTCCAGCGCCACGTAGGAGAATTCCGAGGCGCTGGAAGCGAACTCCTCGTCGCCGAACTTGGCGTGCGAGAAGCCCGAGAGCCACTCCTGCGGCAGCACCCATTCTTCGGTGCTGTCGTAGGGGTTGAGCTGGTAGGAGGCGGCGTTGAGGTAGAAGATGTAGCTGTCTTCGTCCTCGGACCAGACCTCGATCCAGTCCCCGTCGTCCACCTCGACCAGCTCGGCTTCGCCCGCCTCGTTCTGGGTGCAGATCTGGGGATGGAAGGCCGGGTCGATCACCCAGGCCACGCGGAAATCCAGGCCGTTGCCCAGGTCGATGTGGAAGGTGAGCTGCAGGTCGCCCTCGGAGGTGATGATGGCCTCTGAGCGGTACTGCTCGGCGAGGTCGCCCCGCAGCACGTAGTAGCCGTCTTCCTTCAGCCAGCTGAAGTAGTCGGCCTCCAGCTGGGCGGGATTATCTTCCGCTTCGGAGGGACCGCACGGGAAGTGGCGTTCTTCGATGTCTATTTCGCGGCAGTCGAAGGTGGTGGCGCCCTCCAGGTCCAACTCTCCCAGCGAGACGTTGGCGGATGAGCTGGCCGCCAGCCAGGCGGTGTAGGTGCCGGTGACCTCCGCATCGTGCGGGGCGCAGCCGAAGAGGAGAAGCAAGGGCAGCAGGCGGGACGCTTGGATCATGAGGTTCGCCTTGTCGGACTCGAGGGCGCGTTACAGGACTTGCGTGAGGGCGCGCACGCCTGGCGGAGTGCGCGTGAATAGACCACTTAGACCTTGCGCGCTTCCTGGTCAAGGGGCAATGCCAGATGGGAAGGGCGAAGGCGCGCAAAGCGGCATTCCAAGGTGTGCGCGTCCGGAGCGGGCGTGTGGCGGTCGAGGTGTCGTTTTCGGGCGATCTCGAGGCTGGCGGGCCCTGAGGCGCCGCCTCGGGCGCTGCCGTGGGCCGCGTCGGGCTGGCCCGAGAACACTTGCCTGGCCAGCGTTGACAGGGCGACGGCCGGTGCATAGAGTGCGGCGGTCCGGCCCCTCAGCCGGGCGTGCTCTTTGAGCGGGCGAACGAATGGCATCCGGGAATCATCGTCGCTTCATGGAAGTGGCGTTGGACATGGCCCAGATGGCCGCGAGCTCGGGTGAAGTGCCCGTGGGTGCGGCTGTCGTAAGGGGCGGAGAAGTCCTGGCTCGCGCCGGCAACCGGCGCGAGCGTGATCAAGATCCCACAGCCCACGCCGAGCTGCTCGCCATCCGGGCGGCGGCGGAGCGTCTGGGCAGTTGGCGCCTGGAGGGATGCAGCCTGTACGTCACCTTGGAGCCCTGCGCCATGTGCGCCGGCGCCATCGTGCTGGCTCGTCTCGAGCGCTGCGTGTACGGCGCGTCGGATCCCAAAGGGGGTTTTCTGGGCACGGTCGGAGATCTCTCATGTCACCCTTCCTTGAACCACCACTTCCAGGTGGTCAGCGGGGTGTGCGCCGAGGAATCGGCGCAGATGTTGAGGGCTTTCTTCCGCAAGCTGCGGGGCCATGGTTGAGCGGAATCATTTTCAGGAGAGGTGGCCGAGTGGACGAAGGCGGTAGACTCGAAATCTACTGAGGGCTCTGCCCTCCGTGGGTTCGAATCCCACCCTCTCCGCCAGCCTCGTTCGTCCCAAGCTGTGTGAGTATGGAGAGGTGACCGAGTGGCCGAAGGTGCGCGACTGGAAATCGCGTGTAGGCAACCCCTACCGTGGGTTCGAATCCCACCCTCTCCGCCATTCTCACGCGACGGAAGGTGATGGCCGGGCCCTGTTGACCGCCGGTCCGTGAACCCCGCCAGGTCCGGAAGGAAGCAACGGCAGCGGTCACCAGCGGGGCAGCGGGGTACCCGGTCATCTCCTCCCGTCGCGACAGCGAGACTCGGCCACGGTCATCATTCGGGCCTGTCGGCCCGAATGATGACCGTGGCCATGCTTCTTGGCGGGGGGAGGCCGCCTCCCCCCACATCGCTAGCGCTCCCCCCTCGGCCCCTGCCCAGGGAGCCCATACGCATGTCTTACCTCGCCATCGCCCGTAAGTGGCGCCCCAGCAGCTTCGACGAGATCGTCGGGCAGCGGCACGTCACCCAGACCCTCGAGAACGCCATCCGGCTGGGTCGTATCCACCACGCCTTCCTCTTCACGGGGTCGCGCGGGGTAGGCAAGACCACTGCCGCCCGCATCTTGGCGCGCGCCCTCTGCTGCGAGAAAGGGCCCGCGCCCAAGCCCTGCGACAGCTGCGCCATCTGCCGCTCCATCTCGGCGGGATCGGCCACGGACGTCGTGGAGATCGACGGGGCCAGCAACAACTCGGTGGACGATGTGCGCGAGCTGCGCGAGGGGGTGCGCTACCTTCCCTCCCAGGGGCGATACCGCATCTACATCATCGACGAGGTCCACATGCTGACCCGGCAGGCCTTCAACGCCCTGCTGAAGACGCTCGAGGAACCTCCCCCGCACGTGGTCTTCATCTTCGCCACAACCGAGCCCCAGAAGATCCCTGAGACCATCCTCTCGCGCGTGCAGCGCTTCGATTTCAAGCGCATCCCCAATGGGCAGGTGGCGGCCTTGCTGCGCCGTATCGCCGATGCCGAGAAGATCGAGATCAGCGATCTTGGGCTGCAGCTGGTGGCGCGCGCCGGCGAGGGTTCCATGCGCGACGCCCAGAGCCTGCTGGACCGGCTGATCTCGTTTGGAGGCGAGAGCATCAGCGACAAGCAGGTGGCCGAGCTCCTTGGCCTGGTGGACCGCTCGCTGCTGTTCGACATGCTCGAGGGCCTGGTGCGCAGCGAGCCCGCGCGCTGCCTGGATGCCATCGCCCGCGTGGACGAGTTCGGCTACGAGATGAGCCAGTTCTCGTCCGAGCTGCTGGAGCTGCTGCGCAACGCCGCTCTGGTCACCCTGGCACCCTCGGCCAGGCGCCACCTCGATGTCTCGGACGACGAGGTGCAGCGCCTGGAGGCCCTGTCCAAGGGCCTGTCGGCAGAGGTGTTCACCCGCTGGTTCGACGCCCTGCTCGAGGTGCACGACCGGGTGGCCCGCGCCGCCCGTCCGCGCCTGGTGCTGGAGATGTCCGTGGCGCGCCTGGCCGTCATTCGGCCGGCCGAGGATCTGGATCGCATCCTGGCCCGCCTGGAGGATCTGGATCGACGCCTGCGCAAGGCGCGTCCCACTGGCCCTGTCACGGGCGGGCCGGGTCCGTCCCGCGGGGGACCCGCAGCGGGTGGCGGCTCGCGGGGGCGCTGGGAGAAGCCCCGCGGTCGCTCCTTCTCGGATGGGGGCCGCAAGAGCCAGGCCGCCCCCAAGGCGCCTGCGGCGGAACCGGCCCCAGCGGCAGGGCGAAGGCCCGCAGCGGATCGCGGGCCAGCACCTGGAAGCAGGCCGTCCAGGGGCCGCGGGCCAGCGGAATCGGCGCCCAAGGCTCCGAACCGTCGGCATGCTCGAGCGCCTGCCGGGCAGGCCGAGGCGGCCCCCTCCGCTGCTCCCGCGGGGCAGCGCAAGCAGGCGCCGCCCCCGCCGCCCAGCGAGCTGCCTCCAGCACCCCCGCCCCCTAGCGAGGTCCTGCCGCCTGCGCGCGAGGAACCGCCGCCTCCTCCGCCTCCCAGCGAGGCGCGGCCCCCCGGGCGCCCGGCTCCGCCAGCGCCTGCCGCTGCGGTTGAAACGCGCCCTGCCGAAGCTCGATCCTCCGAGCCCGCCGTGGCCAGGCAAGCGCCCGCGGCCGCCGCCAGGACGCGCGTCCGGACCCCGGTGCGCACTGGTGCCGACGAAACCCCTACGGCGCAGGAAGAGGTTCCCCTGCCCCTGCCCCGGATCTCCCAGGACCTCGGCCCCAGGGAGCGCTACAAGGCGGTGATGGCCGTGCTGGCGCAGAAGGAGATCGCCTGGACGACCTTGAGCGAGCACTCGCTGTTCCTGTCTTTCGGGGACGGTGTCTTGAAGGTCGGATTCCCGTCCCGCTTTCACCTGCAACAGGGCGAGAGCCGACTGCGGTCCGCCAGCCTGCGGCCACTGCTGGAGCACGCCTTTCCCGATCTGCGCGAGCTGTGTGCAGAGGTGCGCCAAGCGGAGCGAGATGAGGAGCGGACGCGGCACGAGGTGCGCAAAGAGGAACGCGCGGCCTATCGCGCCGAGCTGCGGCGGCAGGTGGAGCGCGATCCCGTGGTGCGGCGCTTGCGCGAAGCCCTGGGGTTGCGTATCCACGAAGTGATCCCCATCCATCGCGAGGAACAGAGCCCATGAACGACCCCTTCGATCTGAACAACCTCGGCCAGCTTCTCGGCGACATGACCCAGCGCATGCAGGATCTGCAGCGCAATGCCGGAGAGGTGGAGGTAGAGGGCCAGGCCGGCGCCGGCATGGTCTCGGTGGTGGCGAACGGGCGCCAGGAGGTGCTCGAGGTGCGCATCTCCGACGAGGCGCTGGCCGACAAGGAGCTGCTGGAAGACCTGGTGGCCGCAGCGGTGAACGAGGCGCTGCGCCAGGCCAGGGAGAAGCTGGCGGGCCAGGTCTCGGACATGACGGGCGGACTGCCCATACCTCCGGGGCTCCTCTAGCGGTCCCCCTCCCCCTGCTGTCTACATGATAGTTCCCCACCGGCCAGCCTGGTCGTCCCTGGATTATGAAACCAGGGGCGGCCTGGCGCTTTCACGGTGGGGAACATCGCGGGGGAGGGGGAGCGCGAAGCACGGTATGGGGGAGGGGACCTCCCCTCCCCCATCTATTTCCGGTTAGCCTGTCGCCTCCAGCTGCATCGCGGAGGCTGTCTTGGATCCCATGAGACGTTGCGTGGCCCAGCTGTCGCGTCTACCCGGCATCGGGGAGCGTACCGCCACGCGCCTGGCCTACTGGCTGCTACGCGCTCCTCCTGACGTGGCCGAGGAGATCGCCGACGCCCTGGTCGCCCTGCGCCGGGGCGTGCGGGAATGCGAGACCTGCTGCGACCTGGTCACGTCCTCGCCCTGCGCGCGCTGCCTGGATCCGGCTCGCGATCCCGCGCTGCTCTGCGTGGTCGAGCAGCCCCAGGACATCGTAGCCATCGAGAACGGAGGCGTGTTTCACGGCCGCTACCACGTGCTGCACGGCGCCATCAGCCCCCTCGACGGCGTAGGGCCCGACGAGCTGCGCATCCGCGCTCTGCTGGCCAGGCTCGAGAGCGGCCAGGTCTCGGAGGTCATCCTGGCCACCGATCCCGACGTGGAGGGCGATACCACGGCGCTCTACCTGGCCAGGCTGCTGCAGCCCCTGGGGCCGCGGGTCACCCGATTGGCCCATGGCGTGGCTGTGGGTACGGAGATCGAGTACGCAGACAAGCTCAGCCTGGCGCGGGCCTTGCAGAACCGGCGGGAGATGTGAGCGACGCTGCGGCCCGCTCCGTGTGGCGGTCCGGCGGTCCGCTGGCGCCGGTGCTGGTCGTCGTCTTCTTCTCGTGCGCGGCCTTCGCCCTGACGCTCCCGGCCTGGCTGTCCGCGCAGCCGGCGGTCCCGGGGGGCTTCGAGGGGCCCGACCTGGTGGGCAGCGCCTGGTACTGGTGGTGGACCGCCCATGCCCTGGGCCAGGGAGCGAGCCCCTTCGCCACCAGCCACACCTACTTCCCCGTCGTGCACGAGCCGGTGGCGCTCTTCAACTTGTGCGACGCCCTGCTCGTCGCCCCGCTGTACTGGCTCTTCCAGCCCGTGCAGGCCTATTGCCTGGGCGTGGCTGCGCTCCTGGCCGCGGTGGGGATTGCGGCCTGGAAGCTGGCCCGCTGGGTTGGAGCCAGCCAGCTGGCTGCGGTCTTCAGCGGCCTGGTCATGATGAGCGGTTCCTACACCTTGGGCGAGATCTGGGGCGGACGGCTGGCGCAGGCCTTCAGCTTCTTCCTGATCCTGTCGCTGGGGCTATGGCTGCGCATCTTCAGGGACGAACGACCGCGCTGGCCCCTTGCCCTGGCCGCGGGCCTGGCGAGCGCCGCCACCTGCCTCACCTACTGGTACTACGGCTTCTTCCTCGGCCTGGCCTTGCTGGCGCTGATAGCTGTCCACGGCCGGCGTTGGGCCCCGGCGCGGCTGCGGCAGGCGGCCCTGGCGGGCTCCATCGCCGCGGCCTGCGTGGCGCCCTTTCTGTGGTGCTTGCTGCGGCCTGGCAGCCTGCTGCCGGGTCTGGAGCAGAACACGGGCTGGCTGGACCACGGCGCCCTGGCCGCCGGCGAGCCCGGCCTGAACTGGGCGCTGGACAGCGGACTCTGGCTGGGATGGCTCCTGGCGCCCGGTCAGGGCCTGGTGGGCGACCAGTCCCTGTTCGCAGTGCTGGCCCTCTGCGCCCTGGCGCCGCTGGTGGGCTATCGCAAGGGCAGGGGATTGTGGATCATCCTGGCCCTGGGCGCCTGGGCGCTCTCGCTGGGGCCCTACCCCAAGGACCAGCAGGGCGAGGTGCTGGCCGCCATCCCGCTGCCCTACCTGTGGCTCTATCGCACGGTTCCCTTCTTCGATCGTTTCTGGTGGCCCTACCGCGTGCTGCCCGTCTTGTGGACGGCGCTCTGTGTGCTGGCGGCCCTGAACCTGAGCGACCTGGCTCGGGACCTGGGTCGTCGCGGGCGCTGGCTGCCGCTGGTCGCCATCCTGGCGTGGTGCGGCGAATCGGCGCTGCGGGGCGATCACTTCCCCCTGGGCGCAGGCCCTGTGCTGACCCCCACGCCCGCCTACGCCGAGCTGGACGGACCGGTGCTCACCCTGCCGGTCTTCGGTCCCGATGCGGGGGGGCGCTTCGCCCTCTGGATGCAGCTCTTCCACGAGCAGCCGATCCTCTACGGAGACGGCGGTCAGCTGGACGGGCACCGGCCCCCGGAGATGGACGAGCTGGTGGCGCGCAATCCCCTCTTGGCGGTGCTGAAGGCCTACGAGTGGGCCCCTCCCGCCGCCATCGAGGTGCCCGGCAGCGCTATCAGCGAGCTGCACGAGCTGGGCTTCCGCTACGTGCTGCTGGACAAGGCCTTCTACCAGCCGGCGCGCGCCGAGACGGTGGTGCCGCTGCTGGAAGCCTTCCTGCGGCAGCTGCTGGGAGAACCCCATGTCAGGGACGGGCGGGTCTGGCTCTGGCGCCTGCCCGCCAGCGCTCAGGGATACCGCGGTGCCCCTCCCATGCCCACGGACGCGGGGTTCATGCCGTGAACCGTCCCTCCCTGGCCGTGTCGGGTGCCGGCGCACTGGGCGCGGCCCTGCTCTGCCTGCTGCAGCTGCCAGTCGTGGCGGCCCATCCATCCCAGGCCATCTGGGGCGCGACGGACGCGGACAGCCTGGGCTTGATCTGGACCCTCTGGCACAGCGCCTGGCATATCTTCGAGCAGGCCAGCCTGGGGGTGCGCAGCGCGCTGATCCTCTTTCCCAGGGGCGGGGCGCTCTTGCCTGCCACGCCCATCGAGTCCGTCCTGCTGTCTCCCCTGACGCGCCTGCTGGGTCCTGTGCCCGTCTTCAACCTGCTGCAGCTGCTCCACGTGGCGCTGGCGGCGGGCTGCACGGCCCTGCTGGCGGAGCGGCTGACCCGCAGGCGCAGCGCCGCCTTGGCCGTGGCGCCGATCCTGGCGCTCTCTCCGGTGCTGCTGGCCACCGTCCGCAACGGCAACCTGGATGCCGGCCAGCTCTTCTGGCTGCCGCTCTGCGGGGCGCTGGCCTGGTGGGCCGCGCGGGCGGAGCGAGCCCGCGGCGCGGTGCTGGCGGGGGCTGGACTGGGGCTGGCCCTGGTGGCCAATGTCTACGTGGGAATAGGCGCGCTGGCGACGGCAGCGATCCTGTGGCTGGCGGCCCGGGGGCCCTGGCGGCGGGGGCTTCTGCTGCTGGCGGTGGCCCTGGTCCTGGCCGGGCCCTGGCTGCTCTACGGCGCCGCCTTGCTGCAGGACGCCGGCAGCGTGGTGGAGAAGAGCCGCTCTTCGGTGCAGCGCATGCGGCTGCAGGAAGGGGCCGCCCACCTGTGGGGCTTCCTGCTCCCCGGCCTGCGGCCAGTCAGCGATCCCAGGGGAGTGCTCGGGGGCTTCGCCAATGGCTGGAGCATGGGCTGGCTGGCGCCCTTGCTGGCCCTGCCGCGGCTTTGGCGGGCGGATCGGCTGGACCGCGCACTGTGGATGCTCGCCTTGGTGGGCTTGTTCCTGAGCCTGGGCCCGGTCCTGTTGCTGGCTGGGGAGCCGCTGCTGGTGGCGGGTCGGCCTTTGCCGCTGCCCTACGTCTTCCTCGACCTGCTGCCGCCCTTCTCCATGCTGATAGAGCTCTGGCGCTTCTCGGCGCTGCTGCAGCTGGCCCTGGCCCTGCTGGCGGCCCGCAGCCTGGCGCGCTGGCGGCCGCGCTGGGCTGCGCTGGCCGGCTGCGCCCTGGTGGTGGAGGCCCTGCTGCTGCACCCCGGCCGCGCGGCCTGGCAGCAGACCTCCATCCCCGACGAGCCCGTGGCGGAGCTATGCCGGGATCTCCCCGCCGGCGCCATCCTCAGCTTCCCGGTGCGCCAGGGCGACTGGCCGCTCTACTACCAGACCCAGCACGGCAGGCCGGTGGCCAACTCGCCCATGAACGCCGGGGATCCGGTGGTTTTCGGCTTGATCTCGCGGGGGGAGTGGAGCCTGGCTCAGCTGCGGGAGGCCGCTCGTGGGGTCGGCTACCGCTGGCTGATGCTGCACACCCGTCCCCAGACCAGCGCGGAGCAACCCATGGACGAGATCCTGGGCGAGCTGGAGGCGGCCGGCCTGGTGAGCCGCAGGGCCGGTTCGTTGGTGTTGGCGGATCTTTCGGCGGACGGGCCCTGGCCCGCATCCATGCACCGCAGCCGCGGGCTGCGCGACGAGTAGGAGGTGTCCCGTGAGCGCTGGAGCGTTCGTCCTGGCGGCTGGTTTTGGCAAGCGCTTGCGTCCCCTGACCCTGCAGCGGCCCAAGCCCTTGGTGCCCATCTGCGGCTCGCCCGTGCTGGAGCAGGCGCTGGCGCTCTGCCGCAGCCACGGCCTGCTCCAGGTGGTGGTCAATGCCCACCACCTGGCCGAGCAGCTCGTGGCCTGGTGCGGGCAGGTCGAGGGCATGGAGGTCCAGGTCCAGGTGGAGCGGCCGGACATCCTGGGCACCGGGGGCGGCCTGCGGCTGGCGCAGGGGCGCTTGAGCGATCCCTTTGCCGTGGTCAACGGCGACATCCTCTGCGACGCCGACCTGACCGGCCTGCTGGCCAGCTGCCGCCTGGAGGGAGTGAGCGCCGCCATGCTGCTGCGCCGCTCGCCCCGAGCCACGCGCTATGGCGTCGTGGCAGCGGACGAGCGCGGGCGCGTGGTCCGCTTGACCAGCCTGGCGCAGCTGGAAGGGGCCCCGCCGGTGGCGGAGGACACGCACTTTACGGGTATCCACGCCATGAGCCACAGCGCGCTGGAGCGGGTGCCGGCCGAGGGCTTCGCCTGCGTGGTTCGCAGCGCCTACCAGCAGCTCGTTCCCCAGGGCCGGGTTCGAGGCCTGCTGCACGGGGGCGGCTGGGTGGACGTCGGCAACCCGCGCGCCTACCTGGATGCCAACCTGGCGGCGCTTCAGGGCCGGCTGCGCCTCTGCGCGGATCCCTGGCAGCGCGTGGGCTGGGGGGGGCGTCCCCGGCCGGGAGGGGGCTACCAGGAGGTGGGAACCCCCTCCTCATGCGCCCTGCCAGCGAACGTAGAGCTGGTGCCGCCCTTCTGGATCGGCGGGGGGGCCGAGCTCGGGGCCGGATCTCGCCTGGGCCCCGGCGTCGTGATCGGCGAAGGGGCGCGTGTCGGGCGGGGAGCGCGCCTGCGCAGAGCCGTGGTCTGGGACGGTGTGCAAGCGGGGAGCGACCTGCAGGCCGAGGACGTGGTGGTCCACGAGCGGGGGGTGCTGCAGGCGGACAGAGTTGCCCCCGACTCGGCGGACAGCGCTTGACTTCCCGCCCGGAACCAGCAAGATAGCCCGCGTAGTCAACCCGGGTGCCCCATGCCCTTGCTGTTCATCCTTCTCTGGCTGGTCCTCCCCCTGCGGGCCCAGGATCCCTGCGCCCCCAGCAGCTGCCCGGCGGTCCACGACCTGAGCCTGGCCGTCGACGCCTTCGAGCAGGCCGAGAAGGGACCTGCCCAGCCCTACTTCGCCCCCTACGACGACGTCGAGGGGGCCGTGCTGCGCGTGCTGGACAGCGCCCAGTCCGAGGTGCTGGTGGCCCACTACAACATCCGGCGCCAGTCCGTGCTGGACAAGCTGGTGGAGCTGGCCCAGCGCGGCGTCAAGGTGCGGGTGGTGGTAGACCAGACCAACGCCGGCCGCGAGTGGAACCTGGGGGACGATTTCCTGGAGCAGAATGGCATCGAGCTGCTGCGCAGCAAGCCCTCGGGCCGCCGGGCGCTGATGCACCTCAAGGTGGCGGTGGTCGACGGCCAGCGCGTGATGACGGGCTCGTTCAACTGGAACGCCACGGCCGCGCTGGCCAACGACGAGAACATGCTGCTGGTGGCGGACGCCGAGCTGGCCCAGGCCTACCGCGACCAGGTGCTGGAGCTGCTGGAGGGCAAGCGCAGCAAGGGCGGGGGAGGCAAGGTCAACGACGCCTTCTCGCTCTACTTCTCGCCCGAGGTGCGGCTGGACACGGTGATCGCCAGCCAGATCAAGAAAGCCGAGGAGTCCATCGAGCTGGCCATGTTCACCCTGACCGATCGCAAGGTGCAGGACGCCCTGATCAAGGCGGTGCAGCGGGGCGTCGAGGTCACGGTGGTCACCGAGCAGAAGCAGGCCGCCAAGACCGCCCTGGACGAGAAGATCGAGCAGGCCGGCGCCACGGTGGTGCGCGGCGCCAACCGCGTCGGGGCCTACTCGGCCATGCACCACAAGTACGCCATCATCGACGGCGAGCGCGTGTTGACCGGCGCCACCAACTGGACCAAGAACGGCACACGCTACTCGGACGAGGATCTGCTGATCGTCGAGTCCGAGGTGCTGGCGGCGCAGTACCAGGCCAACTTCGCCGACCTGCTGCACGTCTACGGCGGCATCGACAGCCCCTCGCAGCGCGAGGCCGCGCCGGTGATGTTCCACGCTGAGCACGACGGCACGGCCTACGGCGATCGGGTGGTGCTAGTGGGCAACGACCCGGCCCTGGGCAACTGGGATCCCCATCGCGGGCTCGATCTGCAGACCTCGGACGATCTCTTCCCATCCTGGGCGGCCCATGTGAACCTGCCCGCCGGCTCGCAGCTGGAGTACAAGTTCGTCACCATCCGCCCCGACGGCAGCGTGGAATGGGAGCCGGGGGCCAACCGGGTGCTGCAGGTGCCTGAGAGCGGTCGCGCCACGGTGATCAGCGGCGACTTCGGCGACACCTCGTCCAACTGGACGCCCGCCGGCCACGTCGATGCTGCCGTCCGGATCCCCGACTACCTCGACCTGGGAGCCGACGGCAGCTACAGCTCGCCGGGAGGCCTGGTCTACGCCGCCGATCTCTCCTACGGAAACCGCGCCGCCCACGTGCTGGCCCACACCGAGGACTCCGGCGAGAAGGCCAGCCAGGGCGTCTTCACGGTCCTCAAGGAAGAGATCTTCCCCCTGATCGACCAGGCCTGGGCCCAGGCCTCGCAGGATCTCGACGCCTACCTGGCCGAGGACCAGGGCAAGCGCATGGCCTACGAGATCCCCATGGGTCGTGTCATCGGCTACGTCGGCGGCCAGGAAGAACAGGGCCAGCCAGCCAGCACCCTGCGCCTGGTGATCCAGGAGGGCAACCAGGTGGTGACCGCTTTTCCAGTGGAGCCCTGAGGGCCGGGGCATCGAATACAATAGGCGGCTCTTGCCGACAGTTCGAGGAGTTCTTTTCTTACGCGGTTTCAGGGCTGCTTGCGCAGCCCTGCGCCGCTCATCAAGCGGCGAGGATGGGGGGGAGAGGCGGTGTCCGCCTCGGATAGGGGGGGAAGAATCTGTCTTCCCCCCAAAAAAGGGGCGCGATCAGTCCTGGGTGCGGCTCAGGCGCACCTCTTCCAGCACCTCTTCCCTGGGGCGCGGCACCACCGGATGGTCGTGCTGCAGCACGTCGAGCAGCATGCGCGCCAGGCTGGGACGCAGCAGGTAGTAGCAGCGACGGGGGCCGTTGATGTGCGAGGCCACCAGGTTGGCATCCCGCAGGACGGCCAGGTGCTGGGAGAGGTTGGGCTGCACCACGTCCACCAGGTCGTTCACGTCCGCCACGCATTTTGCCCCGCTGCAGAGGATCTCCAGGATGCGCAGACGAACCGGGTGGGACACCGTACGCAGCAGTGCCGCCGTCGTCTCCCACTGTTGAACGCCGCTTCTCTCGGTCATGCTCTCTCCGTGCTGGTTGCCGTTTGCAGGAGCATAACCAGTTCATGACACAGATCGTCTCTGTTGCAAAGACGTCGCTCCATGGGGGCGCTCGAGCGAGCTCGAGCGCGGCTACCAGTCGGCGCCGTGAAGCCCACCATAGGCGCCCATGTCGGAGCGCGTGCCGTCAGCATCCAGGATGGCGGGGCTGCCGGCATCGACGCAGTCGCTGGTGGTGCTCAGGGTGTAGTCGCCCGCGCCCTCGTCGGTGAAGCCGGGCGACACGTCGATGTTGCCATCCGTGCCCACCGGATCGTCGATGCCCGAGACGTTGCCGCCCCAGTTGTCGTGCAGGTCGCAGTAGGAGAACGAGGCCGTGCCGTCGTCCACCACGATGGCGGCCGAGCCGCCGTTTTCCGTGATGATGTTGTTGGAGAAGACGGCGGCGCTGTTCTCCTTGATGTGCACGACCGCGCCGTTGGTGCCCTCGTTGTTGTGGATCGTGAGGTTGGTGGCCAGCAGCGTGGTCTCGGCCTGGTAGAGGGCGCCGCCCTTGTCCGCGGCCTCGTTGTCCACGATCACGATGGCGTAGAGCTTGATGTAGGAGGGCCAGGAGGTGTCGGGCTTGTCGTCGTCGTCCGCGTCCCACTCGAAGGTGTCGCCGCAGATGGCGGCGCCGTCGTCGGCCGTGTTGTTGACGAAGGTGGAGTTGCGCACGGTGACCCAGTTGAGGTCGTTGTCGATCTGCAACCCGCCGCCGCAGTCCTCGGCGTGGTTGCCCTCGAAGTACAGATCCGAGATCTCGTGGGCGCGATCCTCGTTGCGCCAGGCGTGCAGGCCGCCGCCGCGGTAGGCGGTATTGTCGATGAAGGTGCAGTCGTAGGTGGGCGAGGTCTCGTTGTCGAGCTCGAAGCCGCCGCCCGCGTCGCCGGTGACGTTGCCCTCGAAGTAGAGGTCTCGGAACTCGTTGGAGCCGGAGTGGGAGGCCTTCATGCCGCCGCCGTCGTCGTTGGCGATGTTGTCGTAGAAGTCGTTGTTCTCCACCAGCGAGCTGCCGTAGTAGATGCGCAGGCCGCCGGCGTCGTCGTAGGCCTCGTTGGCGCTGAAGACGTTGTCGGCGATGTAGCTGGAGCTGACCGAGGTGAAGACGCCGGCGCCGTCGTTCCCGCAGATGTTGCCCTGCACCATGTTGCCCGTGATGTCGGGCGAGGCGTAGTAGACGTACAGGCCGGCGCCGTCGTCGTCAGACATGTTGTCGATGAAGTCGTTGTTGGTGACGGCGCCGTTGCCGCTGGTGAACAGGCCGCCGCCGAAGGCGGTCTCGCTCTCGTAGAAAGCGGCGTAGTTGTCGTAGAACTCGTTGCTGTCCACGGTCACGCCGTTGCCCTGGATGTAGAGCCCGCCGCCGTTGTTGGAGAGGTTGCCGCTGAACAGGTTGCCCGAGATGTCGCCGGTGCTGTTGGCGATATAGACGCCGCCGCCGGCCGTGGGCGCCGTGTTGTCGGAGATGGTGTTGCCCGACAGCGTCAGCGTGCAGCCCGAGGCCACCAGGCCGCCGCCGGCGTTGGTGGCTTCGTTGTCGGTGATGACGTTGTCGACCAGCTCCAGGGTCGACGAGGCGCAGTAGACGCCGCCGCCGTTGCCATCGTAGCCCTGGCCGTTCTGGATGGTGAAGCCGATGATGGTGGT
The DNA here is from genome assembly GCA_964454135.1 of uncultured Enterobacterales bacterium. Taxonomy (GTDB): domain Bacteria; phylum Myxococcota_A; class UBA796; order UBA796; family JAFGLY01; genus CAYVQL01. The sequence continues at coordinate 14,594 of CAYVQL010000196.1, forward strand.
GCCGCTGGCGCCCACGTTGGCCACGGCCACGGTGCTGGAGAAGTCCGAGCCGTCGATGAAGGTGACGCTGGGGCCCTCGATGGCCTCGATCACCAGCTGCGTGCCGTTGATGAGCAGGTTCTCGGGGTAGAGGCCCGGGCAGACCTGGATCACGTCGCCGTCGGCCGCGTCGTCGATGGCGCCCTGGATGGTGCCGTACTCGGCCACGTCGTCGTCGCAGACCATGGTCTCGTCCACCCAGCCATCGCAGTCGTTGTCGATGCCGTCGTCGTCCACCTCGTCGGCGCCGGGGTTGACGTCCGGATCGCTGTCGTCGCAGTCCACGTCGTCGGTGTAGCCGTCCTTGTCCTTGTCTACGGGCTCGGGTTCCTCGGTGTCACCGGTGTCGTCCGGATCTTCAGTGTCGTCGGGATCGTCCGTGTCGCCGGGATCGCCTGGATCGTCTGTCAGGCCCGTGTCTCCTTCGCCGATCTTGTTGTCGTTACAGGCGGTGAGCAGGACCGATCCGCCGAGGACGAGCATGGGGATCAAAGAGAGAGGGCGGCAGCGCATGGGGGACTCCGGACAGGAAGAGACTAGAGTGCGCTCGGAGGCCCCTGCGCACCAGCCGGCGCTGAGCCTCGTCACTGATTGTCATAATAGTCGACAACGCACGCGACCGGAATGGAAACATCGTGTCTCACGGAATCCGGACATCGCGCAGGGCAGGGGATCGCAGGCGCCATCCCGGCCTGCGGCAGGTGGCGGATTGCTGAGGGCCGCGAGAGGGGGCTATGTGCCCGTCATCTCGAGCCGCGGAGCGCGCAGATGCCGGACGAACCAGACCTTTCCAGGTCGCTGGAGGACTACCTGGAGACCATCTTCGCCCTGGCTCGCGAGAAGGGGGTGGTGCGCGTCAAGGACATCGCGGCGGAGCGGGCGGTCAAGGCGGGCAGCGTCTCGCCCGCCATGGCGCGCCTGGCGGCCCTGGGCCTGATCCGGCGCGAGCTGCGGGAGCACATCGCCCTCACCCCGCAGGGGGAGCTGCTGGCGCGCAGGGTCTTCGCTCGCCACCAGCTGCTGCGGCGCCTGCTGGGCGAGGTCCTGCGGGTCGCCCCGCAAGAAGTGGAGCAGGTGGCCTGTGCCATGGAGCACAGCCTGACCTCCTCGGCCACCGAGCGCCTGGTGCGTCTCTTCGAGTTCCTGGAGACCCAGCCCCAGGGGCAGGCCTTCTTGCGGGAGTTCCATCGCTGGATGCGTCAGCAGGATCGACAGTCGTCGCTTCGGGGTGACGAGGGGCCTCAACCATGATGAGCCGCTTTGCGTAGCACGACCGGCTAGGGTAACTTCGCGCCCTGCGTCCCGTCTTTCCAGGAGTCGCCCCATGTCTCGCGCAAGCCTCAGCCTGCTCCAGGTCCTGGTGGTCCAGGTGATCGTGGCGTTCACCGCTGTCGTGATCGGCGCGCTCACCGGCTGGTTGCTGGGCCGCCACGCCTTGGAGGTCGAGCAGTACGCGCGGCTGGGGATGAGCGCCGACGATCTGCTGGCGCGCGTGCACGAGGTGGAGAGGGACTACCAGGAGCTCTACGCCCACTGCGAACCCCTGGAGGGCTCGGAGCGGGACCGGCTGATCGAGGCCCAGGAGCGCGTGGAGAGCCTACGCGGCGAGATCTCCGACAAGGAAGAGGAGATCGCCAAGCTCGAGAAAGCGGCGGTCGAGAACGTCTCCCTGCGCAGGGAGGTCAAGCGGCGCAAGGCCGAGCTGCGCGAGCTGAAGAGCTCCCTGCAGGCGGCCGAGCAGCAGCGCGAAGAGCTGGTGGAGAAGCTCAAGGTGGCCGTGCAGGAGGTGGCCGTGGCGCGCGCCGAGATGCGGCACGCCAAGGCCGAGACCCTGGGTGTGCGCTGGGAAGAGTTCCGCGCCCAGGCCGCCCTCGAGATCTGCGAGCGCGGCTCGCGCGGCAAGATCGAGAAGTGCCGCGATACGGTCTTCGCCGCCTTCACCCCCACCCGCGAGCGGCGCTACCGGGAATGCGTGCGCAAGGGCGGGGCCGTGCCGCAGCTGCGCCAGGCCAAGAAAGACGAGAAGGAGCTGCAGGCCTTCGCCGAGTGGGTGGACGACAGCACCCGCTTGACCAAGGGCTGGTACATCCTGTTCTGCGATCCGAGCCTGCCAGAGGCCGGCGATGCCGACGCCGAGGCCATCCGCGAGGCCGTGGGCGAGAGCGATCCCCTGGAGGCCACCGGGCGCAAGGACGCCTTTTTAGGTGCGCTGGAGGACGACCAGGACTGAGGGGCCCTGCATTTTGGCGGGGGAGGAGGCCTCCCCCGCTCAGTGGCTCTCTGCCCAGGAGCGCAGCTCGCCCACCAGGGTGCGCACGCCCGAGCCCTGGAACCAGCGCACCACGAAGCCCGGCACGCTGCCTCCGGGGTCGTAGCGCAGCTCGTAGACCACGTGGCTCCCCGTGCCCGAGGCCGTGATCTCCCACTTGCCCGTATCCACGGGCATCTCGACCTCTTCGCCGGTGACGCCGGTCTGATCGGGATTCTTGGTCCACGAGTAGCGGTGCCCGCCCGGGATGGCCTCGTCGCTGTAGATCAGCATGGCCTCGCGGTCGGAGATGCCGGCAGCCTGGTGCACCTGGTAGACGTTGCTGCCCCCGGCGACCGGCCCTACCACGTCGCTGGTGGAGACCGAAGAGAAGTAGAGGTCGTGGTCCTCGATCTTGGCCAGCAGGCCCATCAGCTTCTGGGGCTCGATGGGCCACTCGCACTCGGCGCGCAGGGGCACCACGGCGCCCTCGGCGGGCCCCTTGAAGAAGGTGCAGTCGTTCTTCTGGGCGGTCTGGGTCCAGCCGGCCAGGGCGGCGGAGACGAAGAGGAGCGGGAGCATGGGGGACTCCGGGGAGGATTGGGAAGCTAGTCGACGCGGTCGAGGATCTGTTCTACGGCGGTGGGTGGTTCGTCGGCGATGACGAAGGCGGCCTGCGCCAGGGCTGCGGCCGCCTCCACCTGCCGGTCCGCGTGGTGCAGCTCGGCAAGGGGTTCGCCGGCCTCGACCCGCTCGCCGCGCTTGTGCAACAGCTGCAGGCCCACGCCCGGGTGGATGGGGTCCTCGGCGCGTGAGCGCCCGGCACCCAGGTCGAAGGCGGCGCGGGCCATGGCCATGGCGTCGCACTGGACGATCCAGCCGGCCCGTGGGGCCAGCACCGGGCGCAGCTGCGCGCCGCCGGCCATCCGCTCGTAGTCCTCCAGGGCACGCAGGTCGCCGCCGTGGGCCGCCACCATGCGCTGGAAGCGCTCGTAGGCGGCGCCCGAGACCAGCAGCTCGCTGGCGCGAGGATCGCCGACCAGCGCGCAGGTCAACTGGGCCAGGTCCGGCGGCCCGCCGCCCTTGAGGCAGTCCACGGCCTCGCGCACCTCCAGGGCGTTGCCGATGGCGAGCCCCAGGGGTTGGGACATGTCGGTCAGCAGGGCGCGGGTGCGCACGCCGCAGCCATTGCCCACCCGCACCAGGCTCTCGGCCAGGGCGCGGGCCTGGGTCAGGTCCTTCATGAAGGCGCCCGAGCCCACCTTGACGTCCAGCACCAGCGCGTCGATGCCCTCGGCCACCTTCTTGGACAGGATGGAGGCCGTGATCAGGGCGATGGAGGGGACGGTGCAGACCTCGTTGCGCAGGGCGTAGAGCAGGCGATCGGCCGGCGCTACCTGGGCGGTCTGGCCGTTGATGAAGCAGCCCACCTGCTCGAGGATGGTTCGCAGGCGATCGCCCGGCAGGTCGCAGCGGTAGCCCGGGATGGCCTCGAGCTTGTCCAGGGTGCCGCCGGTATGCCCCAGGCCGCGCCCGCTGATCATGGGCACGCGCCGCCCCAGCTCAACCCACAGGGGCGCCAGCACCAGCGAGACCTTGTCGCCCACGCCGCCCGTGCTGTGCTTGTCCACGAAGGGACCGTGGATTCCCTCCCAGCTCAGGGTCTCGCCGCTGTGCACCATGGCGTGGGTCAGGGCCACGGTCTCGTCGGCGTCCAGGCCTTGCAGGTAGGCGAAGGCCAGCCAGGCGGCGGCTTGTGGGCGGCTGATGCTGCCGTCGACCACGCCGCGGATCAGGGTTTCGATTTCCTCGGGATCGTGGCGCCCGCCGTCGCGCTTGCGCTCGAGGATGTCGTGTATGGCCAGGCTCATGGGGAAACTCCGGGGGTGCGGCCCTGCAGTTGGGGCAGAAAGCTCTCGCCGTCGACCAGCGGAGCGAGGCCGGTCCTTCCGCCTTCCTCCCCCACCCGCCCACCCCCGGCCGCCAGCCCCAGGTGCTCGGCGATGGTGGCGCCGGCGTCGGCCAGCTGGTGGCGCAAGCCCAGGGCTGGGCCCGCGTTGCCATGCCGCCAGGCCAGCACGGGCACGTACTCGCGCGTGTGGTCCGAGCCGCTGTGCACGGGGTCGTTGCCGTGGTCGGCGGTGATCAGCAGCAGATCGTCGGCGCCCAGGCGCTCCATGATGCTGGGCAGACGCCGGTCGAAGGCCTCCAGGGCCCGCGCGTAGCCCGCCGGATCGCGCCGATGGCCGTAGAGCATGTCGAAGTCCACCAGGTTGGCGAAGATCAATCCGGCGCTCTGCTGATCCAGCACCTCCAGCAGCCTGTCCGTCACGGCCTCGTTGTTGCCGGCCTTGACGGTGCGCTGGAAGCCCCGCCCGCCGTAGAGGGTGGAGACCTTGCCCACCCCGGTGACCGGCTGCCCGGCGGCCAGCAGCAGGTCGAGCAGGGTGTCGCGGTCGGGCTGCATGGAGAAGTCCTTGCGGTTCTCGGTGCGCTGGAAGCTGCCCGGCTGGCCCAGGAAGGGGCGGGCGATCACGCGCGCCACCTGGTGCGGCGAGACGATCTCGAAGGCCCGCTCGCAGAGCGCGTAGAGCTCGGGCAGCGGGATGACCTCTTCGTGGGCCGCTATCTGGAAGACGCTGTCGGCCGAGGTGTAGACGATGGGGCTGCCCGTGCGCAGGTGCTCGGCGCCCAGCTGGTCGATGATGACCGTGCCGCTGGCCGCGATATTGCCCAGCGAGGGCTTGCCCGAGGCGGCTTCGAAGGGCTCCATGATGGCGGGGGGGAAGCCCTGGTGGAAGTAGCCGAAGGGCTCGTGGCGGATGCAGCCCGCCAGCTCCCAGTGTCCGGTGACGGAGTCCTTGCCCGGGGAACGGAGGGCCATCCGGCCCCAGCCCGCGCCCGGCCGCTCCACTGGTGGCACGCCGGCCACGGGGTGGATGCAGCCCAGGCCCAGGGCGCCCAGGTTGGGCAGGGCCAGACCGCCGGCGACCTGGGCGGTGTGCCCCAGGGTGTCGGCCCCCGCGTCGCCCCAGTCGGCGGCGTCGGGCATGGCCCCCACCCCGACCGAGTCCAGCACGATCAGGGTGGCGCGCATCAGTAGCCGCCCTTGCTGCGCCCGCCCGTGACGATGGCCACGCTGGCTGAGGCGCCGACGCGCGTGGCCCCGGCGCGCACCATGGCAGCCACATCGGCCGCCGAGCCCACGCCGCCCGAGGCCTTGATGCCCATCTCTTTCCCCACCACGGCGCGGATCAGGGCCACGTCCTCCACCGTGGCACCGCCGCCACCGAAGCCGGTGGAGGTCTTGACGAAGGACGCCCCGGCCGCTTTGGACAGCGCCGAGCCGGCGATCTTCTCTTCGCGGCTGAGCATGGCGGTCTCCAGGATGACCTTGACGGGGCGACCCTGGGCCGCGGCCACCACCTGGCGGATGTCGTCCAGCACGGAGTCGTAGTCACCGCCCTTCAGGGTGCCGATGTTGATCACCATGTCGATCTCGGCCGCGCCCGCTTCCACGGCCAGGCGCGTCTCGGCGGCCTTGGCCTGGGTGGCGGCCGCGCCCAGGGGGAAGCCCACCACGCAGATGGGCATCACGCCGCTGCCCTGCAGCAGGCGCACGGCCAGCGGGATCCAGGTGGTGTTCAGGCAGACGCTGGCGAAGCCGTACTGCCGCGCCTCGGCACAGACGCGCTCGATGTCCTTGCGCGTGGACGTTGGCTTGAGCAGCGTGTGGTCGATCAGGCGCGCGATGTCCCGCGGCACGGCCGCGGGCGTGGCCTCGGCGCCGCTGCTGCCCAGCCGGTCGGCGCCCGAGGCCAGCCCCAAGCGCATAACGGCCTCGTCTTCCCAGGTGCCGCGGGCGGCGGGCAGGGGAGCGGCGTGTTCTTCGGCCATGCGTGAGCGCACGCGGGCGACGATTTGTTCGACCAGTTGGTCCGGATCGTGGGGCATGGGTCTGGCTCCTTGAGGATGGGAGCATATTCCGGG
>CAYVQL010000197.1:0-20817 GCA_964454135.1 uncultured Enterobacterales bacterium
GTCGGCGCTGGTTGTCCACCTTCATGCTACCCCATGGCGTTCCGTCGCCTGCTCTTAGAGTAGGCTTAGCGAGCCGCCCGCCCCCCGGAGCCCCCCATGAGACTGAAAGCCGCCCTCAAGCTCGACCTGCCCAGCGAGGAGATCCTCAAGCAACCCGGCCCCATCGCCCGCTTCTTCGGCTTCAAGCCCAAGGGCACGGGCCAGGAGCGCGTGTTGGGCACGGCCCTGACCGTGCTCGACCAGTTCGTACAGGCCTATCGCCAGCTGGGCATCACCAACGTCATCTCCCTGCGCATCGACGATCGCGCGCTCTTCCTCGACGAGGACGAGGTGGAGGACGACCTGGACGCCATGCTGGAGGCCATCGACGGGCAGCGCGAGCTGCTGGACACGGAGTTCAAGGTGTTGCACCTGGTGATGGAGCACCGCGCCGACGGGCTGCACTACGTGCTGGACAACAAGATCCGCGGCTCGGTGAAGAAGGGCAAGGACGAGGCCTACGTGGTGGTGGCCGCCAAGATCGACCAGCTGAGCCCCCAGCCCGACGAGGGCGCCCCCGCCTTTCGCGGGCGCATCCAGCAGCTGCTGAAGGAGGGCTCGGGCTTCGTGTCCATGCGCCGCCTGCACTTCCGCAACTTCATGAACGAGCTGGGGCGCTTCCTGCAGCGCAACACCGGCAGCGCCGATCCCGAGCTGGTCTACGAGCAGGCCGGGGTCTTCAAGCCCAGCCGCGGCGCGCTGAAGGATCTGGCCGGCAAGCGGTTCACCAGCCACAAGAAGAAGTTCCGCCTCAAGCTGCCTTCGCGAAAGAGCCTGGGCTTCCACCACGACCCCTACAGCTTCCACTACTACGATCCCTTCGATGCCTTCACGGACCTGCTGCTGCTGGACGCCCTGCTGGACATGCCGGATCTCCTCGAAGATCTGGACCTCTTCGACGCCCTGGGTCAGCCCCTGGGCGAAGGCTTGGAGGCGGTCCAGGAGGCCCTGGGAGACCTGGGCGAGCTGGCCTCGGACGGCGCGGCCTGGGCCCTGGCCGCCGGCGAGCTGCTTGAAGACGGCAATCTCAGCGCGCTGATCGAGGCGGCCGAAGAGGTCGCGCTGGACGAAGAGCCCCGCTTCGACCCCGGAGACAGCGGCTTCTTCGACGAGGGCTTCGCAGATGACGAGGGCGGGGCCGAGTGCGAGGGCTCCAGCTGTTCCTCGGGTGAGGACTCCAGCTGTTCGGGCGGCGAGTCCAGCTGCTCCAGCTGCTCCAGCTGCTCCAGCTGCTCCAGCTGCTCCAGCTGCGGTGGGTGCAGCTAGTGCCTGCCGGGTACACCTCTTGAAGCGCCGCGATCTCATCCTGCAGTGGCACCTCACGGAGCGCTGCCAGCACGCCTGCGCCCACTGCTACGCGCGGGACGAGGACGCGCCCGGCGCACCCGAACTGGACCTGCCGGCCTGCCTGGAGGTGGTGCGCCAGCACCGAGCGCTCTGTCAGCGAATAAGCGCCGTCACGGGCATCGCTTTCCGTCCGCGCTTTCTGCTGTCAGGCGGAGATCCCCTGCTGCGCCCCGGTTTCTGGCAGATCCTGCGGGCCGTGGCACAACACAGCGACGACAGCATGATCCTGGGCAACGCCGACCTGCTGGACGCCAGGGTGGCGGCCGAGCTGCTGCGGCTGGGCGTGCGCCGCTACCAGCTGAGCCTGGACGGCCTGCAGGCCACCCACGACGGCATCCGCGGCGCAGGCAGCTTCGCCAAGACCTTGGACGGCCTGGAGGTCCTGCGCCGGGCCGGCATCAAGACCCACATCATGAGCACGGTCTGGCGCCGCAACGCCGCCGAGCTGCCCGCGCTGATCGAGCTGGCGACCGAGCGCGGGGTCGATGTCTTCTCCTTCGCCCGCGCCGCCGCCGTGGGCCAGGCCCGGCAGGAAGACCTGGCCATGGACCCTTTCGAGTACCGCGCGCTCTTGCTCGAGGTCCACGCGCTGCAGACCCGCCTGCAGCGCCAGGGCGCCCCGGCGCGCTTCCCTCGCAAGGACCACCTGTGGACGCCCCTGCTACAGGAGCTGGGAGAGCTGCGCATCCACCCCCACGTCAAGCCGGGCAAGACCAAAGCCGGCTGCCACATGGGCCAGAGCTTCTTCGTGCTGCTGGCCGACGGCCAGGCCATGGCCTGCCGCCGCTTCCCCAGCCCGGTGGGGCGCTTCCCCCAGCAGAGCCTGGAAGAGATCTTCATGCGCTCGTCAGCCATGGCCCGCTACCGCCGCGTAGGCCAGCTGCAAGGCTGCGCCGGCTGCGAGCTGCTGCTGCACTGCCGCGGCTGCCGGGCCGTGGCCCACGGGCACTGCGGGGACTGGCGCGGCGTGGATCCGCAGTGCTGGCGGCGACAAGACTGGCCACCCGCAGGCCCCCCGCAGCCTGGCACCCAGAGTTGACATTTCCTTCCGATCAGCCCTCGGGTTCCGGCTTACTCCTCTGTGCAGGCCGTCCCTCCCCGGAGACCGCATGCAGCGCCTGGCATTGTTCCTCACGCTCCTCGTGGCAGCCCTGGCCGGCTGCGATGACGACACGCCCAAGGGCCAGGGCCCCGATGACCCCGGGGACGCGGACAGGCCGGGAGAGACCGACGAGCCCGAACCCGAGCCCGACGAGTGCGACGACCGCGCGGGCCAGGTCTTCTGCGATGGCGCGGACGCGGTCACCTGCGACGAGGCGGGCGACGTGGCCTCGCGCGAGACCTGCCTCGGCGGCGAGTGCCAGGACGGCATCGGCTGCGTGGCCTGCACGGCGGACATCGCGGACGTGTACGTGACCGAGGAAGACGAGGACAGCATCGGCGCGGTGCTGGCCCTCTCCAACCCGGACGAGGTTCCGGACTTCGCCAGCGCCAGCCTGGCCATGCGCAGCCTGACCGTACAGGCCGAAGCCGGCGGCGTGCTGCTGCAGCTTCCCGAGGCCGGCATCGCGGTCTACGACCAGGAGGGCCAGCTGATCTTCGACGGTCAGGAGCTGGGCGCCGAGCGCCTGCCCGCCACGCTCTACCTGGATGGTCTGGCCGCGGGGGCCGACGCCAGCCTGGTGGCCACCCACAGCCGCGAGGGCTGCGAAGACGTGCAAGACAGCCTGCGCCTGCGCGTGGCCGCGCTGCCCGGGCCCGCGGGCCAGCCCCTGGATCGCTTCCCCCACTTCTCCTTCGTCGACGCCTTCAACCACGACGGTACGGTCTGGGCCGCCCTGGACGCCACCCGCTTCCCGGATCGGGTAGGCCACCAGGCGCAGGTGCACGTGGTGGAGCACAAGGAACCCGCAGCCTGGACTGCCGACGCCACGCTGCAGGACGTGACGGGCCAGGTGGAGAGCTTCACCCTGCTCGAGGGCTCGCTGGCTGGCAACCAGGTCGCGGCCTGGACCGTCGACGCCACGCCGGACCAGACCGCCAGCTACGACCTGGTGCTCGACTTCGACGGCGACGGCAGCCTGAGCCCGGGCGACCTGATCGACGGCCTGTCCGACCTGGCTCCCGGCCTGAGGGTCTTCGCCGACCTGACGCAGAGCGGGCCCCACGGCGTGGAGATGGAGAGCTACTCCGGCGGCAGTTGGCTGGGCCAGCAACTCTACCATCCCAGCGACATCGCCGACCTGAGCGACGTTCCCATCGTCGTGATCAGCCACGGCAACGGCCACAACTACACCTGGTACGCCTACCTGGGCATGCACCTGGCGTCTCATGGCTACGTGGTCATGTCGCACCAGAACAACACCGGCCCGGGCATCGAGACCGCCTCGACCACGACGTTGACCAACACGGACTACCTGTTGGGCAACCTGGACAGCATCGCCGGCGGCGCGCTGCAGGGGCACGTGGACATTGGGCGCATCGTCTGGATCGGGCACTCTCGCGGCGGAGAAGGCGTGGTGCGGGCCTACGACAGGCTGCGGGACGGCGTGTACACGCCCTTCAACTACAGCGCCGACGACATCGCGCTCATCAGCAGCATCGCGCCCACCGTGTTCAACTCGGTGTTGGACAGCAATCCCCACGATGTCACCTTCCACCTGCTGGGCGGCGCGGCGGACGGCGACGTCAACGGCTCCGTGGACTGCTCCCAGTGCCAGTTCCTGCGCATCGCCGCGGCCGCCACCGGCGACCTGCAGGTCACCTATGTGCAGGGGGCCGGCCACAACGACTTCAACTGCTGCGGCTGGAACGACGCGACAGGCCCCGACACCATCGGGCGGGACGAGGCCCAGACCGTGGCCAAGGGCTACTACCTGGCCCTGCTGCAGCACTACATGGGGGGCGACGCGCAGGCCGGCGAGTACCTGCAGCGCATGTACGACGACCTGCACCCGACTGGCATCGCCGACAGCACGGTCGTCGCTGGGGTCTTTCGCCGGGCCGCCGTCGAGGACAAGCTGGTGCTGGACGACCACCAGTCCCAGCTTGACCCGGCCCTCTCCTCGGCCGGGGCCGTGGTGGCCTGGGACCTGGATGAAGTGGCCATGGACATCCTGGACGACGCCAACACGAACTTCACCTGGAGCGAGATGGACCCCATGAACGGCATGACCTGGGCCGAGGAGCGCGACGACGTGGACGCAGGCCGGGTCTTCGAGTGGGCCCAGGGCCAGGAGGCCTGGATCGAGTGGGAGGTGCCGCTGGAGCTGGCCGACTGGTCCGACTACGCCTTCCTCTCCTTTCGGGCCTGCCAGGGCACGCGCCATCCCAACACCCTGGCGCTGGACGCCCCGCTGGACTTCACGGTGACCATCGTCGACGGGGCCGGCGTGGAGAGCTCCATCGGCTTCGGGGCCTGGGGCGGACTGACCTCGCCCTACAAGCGCACGGGCGGCGGCCAGGGCGCGGGCTGGGCCAACGAGTTCGAGACCGTGCGCATCCCGCTGCAGGGCTTCGAGACCGACGGGTCAACGATCGACCTGTCGGACATCGCCGCCGTGCGCTTCGAGCTGGGTGAGGTCTTCGGCTCGGCCCAAGGCCGGGTGGGGATCGACGACCTGGAGGTGACCCGATGATCCGCCTCGCCCTCTGCCTGCTGGCCTGGCTCGCCCTGGCCCCGTCCCTGGCGGCCCAGGACCAGGTGAGCGACTTCGAGCCCACCGCCGCGGCGGACCTGCTGGCCCTGCGCGCATTCTCGCTGCAGCAGGACCGGCCCTACCCCTGGATGAAGGACCACGCCCCCCTGCGCAGCGGCCTGCTGCTGGCGCTGGACGTGGATCCGCTGCTGGCCCGTCCGCGCCAGGTGGCCCAGCCCGTGCTCTACGTGGGCGCCGTCCCGGCCGAGATCCTGAACGTCGGATACCCCTCGGGGCGCCTGCTGGCGCTGGTGCCCGGCGCGCCCGACCTGGCAGCGGAACCCATCTACTTCGGCGCTCCCGACCTGCCCGAGCGCATCGACGGCGAACAGGCCGCTGGGCAGCTGGCCGCTGCGCTGGGGGCCGGTCTGCTGCCCTTCGGCGAAGACACGCTGGCCCAGGCCCGCGCGGCGACTGGCGCCGAGCTGGCGCTGGAAGGGCCGCGCGAGCTGGAGCTGGCCATCGCCGACTTCATCGACGCCTGGGCGCCCGACGAGGCGGAGCGCGCCGAGAGCCTGCGGGCGCCGGCGCCCTGATCAGGGCTGCCAGGCCAGCAGCAGCTCAGCCTGCTCCTCGTAGATGGGCACGGTCTGCTGGCCGATGGAGTTGGTCTCTTCGTAGTGGTCACCCTCGGCCTCCATCAGCCAGGGTCCGGACTCGTGCAGCACGAAGTCGTAGCTGGGGATCATGTAGCCGACCTCGTCGTTGCCCAGGCCCACGATCCAGTTGAAGTCGCCGCTCATCAGGTCCACGAGGTAGGGACCTGCGGGCGCGGCTTCCAGATCCGGGGGATTGGGGTTGTCGTCGTCCACCAGGGTCTGCTGCGGGGCGCCCATATGGCTGCCGTCGTAGCCACCGATGGCCACCTCGGGCAGCAGCTCGCCGGGCACGGTGAGCAGCTGCACGGGCCCGATGTCCGCCACGTTCACCTCCGAGGCCAGGCAGGGCTGGTTGTCCTCGTCGATGTCCTGCTCGGGGTCGTAGCAGCCCACCTCGCGGGCGAAGACGCCCAGGTTCATCATGGCCTGAAAGCCGTAGTTCTCCACCGGGAACTCGAAGGCCTCGATCTTGAACGCCAGCTGCGGATCCGCGGCCTGCTCCCCCTGTTCCAGGGCATCCAGCGCCATCTCCCCCAGCAGCTGCCCCAAGGCGTCGGCCTTCTCGAAGCTGGACTCGGACCAGGCGTTGCCGTCCGGATCCTCCACCTCGATGCCCAGAGGGGTCATCAGGCCGCCCACCGTGGAATTGACGAAGAGGCAGATCCCGCCCAGACCGGCGCGCTGGTAGCTCTTCCAGCTGACGCCGCTCTCGACGGTCTCGCGCAGGGCGTGGGCGAAGTCGCTGGTGAGCAGGGTGTTGTCGCTTCCTGTGGCCTCGGGGTGGTTGCCCCAGCTGACCAGCGTGGCCACGGTGTCGCCGGCGTCGTCCTGCAGCCGCAGGGCGCCCAGGCGCTCGTCCACGATCCAGGGATCGCGGCTGTCGCGCACCAGGTTCTCCAAGCCCTTTTCGGCGTGGTAGCTGCCCGCGTCCGCCTGGCCGGCGGTCAAGCTCACCTGACGCATGTCGTCCAGGGCCTGCTCGATGGAGGCGACGATGGCCTCGCTCAGCTCGGCCTCGTAGTCCGGGTCCACGCCCGTGGTGGTGATGTTGGGGCCCCACATGCCCATGGTGTCCGGGCCCTCGTGGTTGTGGCTGCTCTGCACCAGCACGTGGTCCACGTCCAGGCCGGCCTCGGCCACGGCCCGGCGCACGGCCAGCACGTCGTCGTTGAAGAAGCCCACCAGGTCCAGCGCCACGATGGCCATGCTGGTCTCGCCCTGGCGCAGCACGACGGTGCTGGCCCACAGGCCGTCGTTCTCGCCGCGCAGACCCATGTCCGCGCCCCGCACCCCCGTTGCGGCGCGGCCCTGGCCGAAGCCCGCGATCCACACCGCCTGGAACTCGCCGTCGCCCTCGCCCTGATCGGCCGCGGTCCAGCCCTCGTCGCCCTGGCAGAGGCGGTCGCAGCCGCAGTCGTGGAAGGCATCCCCCGAGTCGTACTCGTCGTCGCCGTCCTTGTCGGTCCAGGACTCGAAGCAGGAGGGCACGATGGACACCCGCGCCGCGCCGGCCTCCAGGGCGGCGCCGCTCACCGCGTCGCAGATGCCCGAGGGATCGCCGGGGCAGTAGAGGTCGGGCGCGTAGGCGTCGTTGTTGGCAGAGTCATCCGCGTCGGGCTTGCAGGCCAGGCAGAGCAAGGGGAGCAGGATGGAAGCGCGCATGGATGCCTCGAAGGTCACGGGTCGTCGGGCTGAGCATAGCAGCGCATGGTCCACGGCCGCTCAAGAGTCGGGGGCGCCCTCCTCGCCCGCGCTCCAGGTGTGCAGGTGCGACAGCTGCACCACCTCAGGCCAGGTGCCGCAGGCCGCCTCCACTCGGTAGGCGACCAAGCCGAAGCCGCGCAGATCGTGGCTCCGGGCCAGGCAGCGCTCGCGGAAGGCCGGGTCTTCGAACAGGCGCACCCCGGCGCCCGTGGCCAAGCGATGCGCGCCGGCCACCAGGTAGAGGTTGGTTACGCCTTCGCCCAGGGCGTGCTGGCCGGGCATGACCACCTCTTCGGCCGGTGCGTGGAGCAGCACGCCGTGGTCCAGGTAGCGGACCCGATCGTCGTGATCCACGGAGCGCTGCGAGACCAACCGTCGATCGCCGATGACCAGGTCGTTGACCACCGCCCAGTAGCCCAGGTAGCTGCGGTGCTGGGCGGGGGAGCGCCAGAACTGCACCTTCACCCCCAGCTTGGGCGCCAGGATGTCCAGGATCAGCTGGGCCAGGGGGTGGCGGTTGGGCGAGCCCAGGATCACCGCGGCGCCCGCGTGCAGGCCGCTGCCGGCGCCGGTGTTGCGCGGGAAGAAGAGGTCGCCGTGAGGCGAGGGGACCACCGCGGGATCTTTCAGGGCCTTCAGCCCGTAGGGCACGTAGTCCAGCCGCTCGGCGCGCAGGCCCTCGGTACGGGCCAGATGCGCCAGGCGATCCAGCAGGTTCTCGGTGCGGAAAGGGGTCACGAAGGCGCGAGCGGCGCGCTCCACCTCCCGGTCCTCGGGCGGCGAGGGGACCGGGAGCTGCGTGAGGTCGGACAGGGCCAGATCGAACTGCCGGCCCTCGAACATGGCGCGGATCACAGCCTCGTACTTGGGAAACGCCTTCAGGAACTTCTTCTTGCGCTCCTCGGCGCGGGCCATCTCGCTCAGGTCCGGCAGCTTCTTCCAGTTGGAGATGGTGGGCTGCTTGACCCCCACCTTCTTCGCCACGTGACTCTCGGTCTTTCCGACGTGTCGCAGGAAGCGGGCCAGGGGGGTGTAGCGCATCACGGCTCCTTTGGGTTCACAACGCCAGAGCGTCCAGGTTGGCGGGAGAACCCACCAGGCAGAGGGGCTTGAAATCCCGGTGGCGCATGGCGCCCAGCAGCAGCTGCTCGGGCCCCAGCACCTCTCCACCCAGGGTGCGGACCTGGGCGCCCAGGGCCGCCGCGATCTGCAGGGCGCCGCCGCAGAGATCCCAACGACCGTAGCGCGACATCAGCAAGGCCAGCACGCGGCCGGCGCGATCCTCGAACAGGCGCGCGAAGTGGGCGCTGGTGGAGCCCAGGGCCGCCAGCTTGTACCACTCGTCTCCGGGGGGCAGGTGGCGATGGCCGTCGGAGTGCACGTGCAGGTAGGCGCCGGGCAGGTTCGCGCTGGGCTGGCAGGCGGGCAGCGGCAGGCCGTTGCAGCTGGGGCCGCGGCGCGGCGTCCACAGGAAGAAACGCCGGCGGGCGGGCTGGAAGATCATGCCCAGCAGGGGCGCACCATCGCCGGCCGCGGCCCCGCAACAGACGGCCCAGTCCGAGCCGCCATCGGCGTAGATCCGCGTTCCATCCAGGGGATCCAGAAAGATGGCGGGCGAGCCGGCGGGGGCCGTGCCGTCCAGGCCGTCCTCCTCGGCGATGATGGCGAAGCCCGGCAGCAGCCGGCGCAGCTGCTTCACCAGCATCCCCTGCACCTCAAGATCGGCCGCGGTGAGCACCGTGTCGTCGGCTTTTCGCGTGCTGCCGCACCACTCTCGGCGCGCCAGCAGGATCCTGCCCGCCTCGCGCAGCCGCGCCTCGATCTCGAAGCTGGCTTCTTCGACCCGGTCGTACGGGCTGCTTTTTTCCATGCCTGGAGGATAGCCAGCCGCTCCCCCGGCCGTCGACAGCGCGCGGTCCTCTGATGGGCGATCGCTATCAATGGGGGGCGTTCGCTCCTCCTGGTCCGGCCTGAGCAGGATAACACCAGGCACTTGGCGGCGGCGGCAACGCGCCTTACACTAGGTAAGGAACAGTCAAAAAGGTAAGGAACATGCCCACCGCTACGATCACGTCGAAGGGACAAGTCACGATCCCCAAGGCGATCCGGGATCTGCTCGGCGTCAAGCCGGGGGACAGGTTGGTCTTTGTGCAGCGGCCAGCAGGAGAGGTCGTCGTGGAGGCGGAGACGGTTGACGTTCGCAGCCTACGAGGGATGCTCGCGCATGACGGCCCGGCCGTGAGCGTCGAAGAGATGGAAGAGGTCATCGCTCGGGAGGCGTCATCTTGATCGCTCTCGATACGAATGTGCTGGTCCGGTATCTCGTAGAGGATGACGTCCAGCAGGCGGCGAGAGTCACCGCCCTCATCGATGCTGCGCTTCGCCGGCGTGAGCGGTTCTTCGTGTCCCCGATCGTCCTCTGCGAGCTCGTCTGGGTCCTGAGGGCCGCATATGGGCTTCGCCGGGACGAGATTGCCAGAGCCCTGGGCGCCATCCTTCGAACCGCCCAGTTCGTCATCCAGGACATCGAGCTGGCCCACCGAGCCCTGGCTCGCTACGAGAGCGGCCCGGCCGACTACGCCGACTACCTGATAGCCGAACAGGCGGTCGAGGCTGGCTGCGCGAAGATCGCCACGTTCGACAAGAAGCTCCTCAAGGACGACCGCTTCGTCGAGCCCTAGGAATCCCATGCGCCTCGTCCTGATCGTCCCCAGTCAGCGCTCGCTGCTGGGCTCGGGCGCGCGGGCCTTGAGCGCCTACCTGCGGCGCCGAGGCCACCAGGTGCGGCTGCTCTTCCTGCCCGCCGACGCCCGCCTGTCGCGGGATCGCGAGGGTTTTCTGCTGGCTCGCTACAGGCTGCCGCGCGCCGTGCGCCAGCAGGTGGTGGAGCTCTGCGGCGACGCCCAGCTGGTGGGCCTCTCGCTGCTGACCTGCTTCTACGACCTGGCCTGCCGCCTGACCGCCGACCTGAAGGCGGCTCGGCCCGATCTGCCGGTGATCTGGGGCGGCATCCACCCCACGGTGCGCCCCGAGGAATGCCTGGATCACGCCGATTATATCTGCGTGGGCGAAGGCGAGCAGGCCCTGTGCGAGCTGATGGAGCGCATCGAGGGCGGAGGCGAGCCCCACGGCGTGCCCAACATCTGGTCGCGGCCCGCGGGCGAGCTGCTGCGCACGCCCATCCGGCCGCGGGGCCCGGACATGGATCAGCTGCCCCCGCCCGACATGGACCTGGCCCCCCACTTCTTGCGCGACCTGCGCACAGGGCGCATCGCACCGCTGACCGAGGGGCGCTTTCGAGCGGCCATGCACCACGTGCGCGCCAGCAAGCGCCGCGCCCTGCGCTCGCTGATTTTTCTGGGCAGCCGCGGCTGCCCCCATCGCTGCGCCTACTGCGGCAACGCGCGCTACCACGAGCTCTACGGCCCCAGCTGGGGCTGCAACCGGCTGAGCATGGACGCCCTGGTGGACCAGGTGGCCGAGCTGACGGAGCGCTTCCCCTTCGTCGAAGAGATCGAGTTCGCCGACGACGACTTCGCGGCCCGCCCCATGGCCGAGCTGGAGGTCTTCTACAATCGCTTCCCGCGCGAGGTGGGGCGCGCCTTCCACTTCTTGACCACGCCCGAGCTGGTGCGGCCCGAGCGCATCCTGCCCATGAAAGAGGCGGGCGCCTTCTACTTCCAGATGGGCATCCAGAGCGCCCACCCCGAGACCCTGCAGCGCTACCAGCGCCGCGACGCCTCGCAGCAGATCCGCCAGGCCGCGGACCTGCTGGCCCAGGTCTCGGGCGAGACCATGCGGCCCTGCTACCACGTCATCCTGGACGATCCCTTCGAGGATCAAGAGGCCCAGCTGGCCACGCTGCGCTTCGTCAACAGCCTGCCGCGCCCCTTCTGGCTCAAGCGCTCGGGCCTGGTGCCCTACCCGGGCACGCCGGTGCGCCGGGCCCTGCTGCAGGCCGGGCTGCTGGACCCCAGCGAGGAGCGCTCGCGCATCTACCCGCGCGTGCTGACCGCCGTGCGCCCCACGCCCATCAACCTGGTCTGGCGCGCCCTGAACGACGGCGCCCCGCCAGCCCTGGTGCGCCGCCTGGCGGACAGCGCCTTCGTGCGCGGCCAGGGCCGCCGGCAGCGCGCGGCCCGGGGGCTGGCCCCGGCCCTGGACGCCGGCATGGTCCAGCTGCAGCGCGGCCGCCGCTGGTGCAACCTGACCTACGGCGGCCTGCGCCGGGGCGACGGCACCTACCTCAAGGAGCGCCTGGTGTCGGTGCTGGCGGATCGCAGGCGGCGTGTGCCGACGAGCTTGCCGCCGGGCTAGCCCCGCAGCAGCCTCAGCGCCTCCTCGCACATCACGGCCCAGCCCTGCTCCTGGCCGATCTCCAGGGCCTGGCGGGCGTGGGCCTGGGCCAGCTCCGTTTCTCCCATCAGCTGACGAATCTCGGCCAGGCGCAGCTGCGCGGTGCCCACCACGCCCGGCTCGCCCAGCGCCTCGGCTGTGGCCAGCTCCGCGTGGGCCTGCTCCAAGGCCGCGGCGCAGCGGCCCTGGCAGGCGTCCAGCAGGGCCAGGCTCAGGCGCGCATGGCAGAGCTTGTAGGGCTGATCGATGTTGACAAGCAGGCGCTCGGAGCGCCGCAGGTGCTCGGCGGCGCGCTGCGGGTCGCTGCGCAGGAGCACGTCGCCCACCAGGTTGCAGGCGCTGCCCAGCAACACGGGATCCGCGCTCTGCGACAGCACGGCCTGCGCCTGCTCCAGGGCCGCCTGGTCATGGCCCTGGAAGTGCAGCACGATGGCCAGGCCCAGGCGGGCGCGATCCAGGCCCGCCAGACCGTGGGCCTGCCGGACCCTGATCTCCCGTTCGTAGGCCGCCTGGGATGCGGGATAGTCCGAGGCATGCCAGTCCAGGGCGCGGCCCAGCGCCTGCAGGGCGTCGGCCAGCTCCTCCCACCGCTCCTCCTGAGCACAGCTGCGGATCAGCTCCTGGTAGGCGGCCATGGCGGCCTGCGGGTTCCCGCGCTCTTCCATTTTCTTTGCCTCTTCCAGCTTCATGGGCGCTCCTGGGGATGGCCGCGCCTCTCGGCGGCGCAGCCCTTCAGTGCATGGACGTCTCGGCCAACTTCTGGCGGTAGACGGACAGGTGCACGGCCCTGCCCTCCGGCTGAGCAGGTGCGTCGGCGGTTGCGCTGTCCACGCAGGCGGTGAACTCATCCTCGCCAGGCGACCACTCGGTGTCAGGCAGCGGCGCCTCGTCCGGATCCGGCCAGAAGGTCGAGGGGCGCATGAAGCCGCGCGGATCGAAGTAGCCGCGCCCCCGCACCCGGAGCTCGCTGGCCTCCACGACGAGCCTGTAGGGCGGAGGCTCCCGTACGGCGGCAACGGCGTCCTCCGCTTCTCCCTCGTCCGCCTGCGTCGGCTTGGGGGCTTCCGCGGCGCGACGCGCCCGCCGGGTCTGTGACGGACGCACGGCCTCCACGTCTCTTCGTGGGGGGGGCGGAGCGGACAGAAACGATGACGCCAGCAGCCCGACCAGCAGCAGGGCCGCGAGCATGGCCAGCCAAGGCCACCGCCGTGCCCGGCCTTCGTCCCTGTCTTCTCCGGGCCCGTCCTCCATCGCGTCTCCAGCTCGCTTCTCCATGTCTCTACTCCTATGCCCGCGCAGACCGCAAACCGCGGTGATACCCTGCGTGCGAGATGGAAACACCCCGCTCCGCCGCCCTGCTCTGCCTGCTGGCAGCCTGTTCCCCCTCCTCCACGGAATCGGAGTCGGGCCCGCAGGACACCGCCGGCCCCGGCCTGCCCGGCGACGCCGACGGCGACGGGCTGAGCGACGAAGAGGAGGCCGAGCTGGGCACGGATCCCCAGGACCCGGACAGCGACGACGACGGCTTCGACGACGGCGAAGAGGTCGCCGTCGGCACCAACCCCCTCTACCAGCCCAGCCACCCCTACACCGGTGGCTACAACGTGGGCTACTGCGAGACGCCGCCCGAGCCCACCGGCCCCTCGGACACGGTGAGCGGCTGGTTCGAGCTGGACGACGGCCCCCCCGACTACCTGGAGTGGCCGGTCTACGCGCTGGGCGACGTGGCCGACGACTTCTCCTGGCGCGACCAGTACGGCGAGCAGGTGCAGCTCTACTCCTTCTGCGGTCACCAGGTGATGCTGATCTTCGGCACCTTCTGGTGAGTGTCCTGTCAGGACGAGGCCAGTTCGGCCCAAGCCATCCAGGACAAGTACGGCGCGCGCGGCTTCCAGCTCATCAACCCTCTCACCGCCGCATGGTCCTCTCCCCCCACCCTGAAAGAGCAGAACGAGTGGGCCGACGAGTTCGGGCTCGTCACCGTGCCCGTGCTGTCGGTGCCCGAAGAGGACCAGGCCTACCCCGAGTCCCTCTACCTGCGCTTCGAGCTGGACATGGGCCCGGGCACCGTGGTGCACCTGGGCCCGGATATGAGCCTGCTGAGCATCGACGACTACGAAATGGACCCCGGGGTCTTCATGGATTGACGGCGGGCCGGGTGGCTCGCCCCGACACCCGCGCGGTATGGGGGCCGCCATGATGCGCAGATCCCAAGGCCCGCTCGCACTCACGCTGATGGCCCCGCTGCTGCTGGCACCGGCCTGCAAGCGGGGGGATTTCGAGCTCGAGCTGCTCCGGAGCGAACAGATCCCCACCGTCTTCACGGCCAGCTGGGACGTGGACCTGGACGGAATCGATGGGGCGCGGGTGGAGTTCGGGCGCCGCGACCAGGTGGAGTACAGCGTCGAGGCCGACATGTCCGGTGGCGGCCCCTACCAGGCCGTGCTCATCGGCATGAAGCCCGTCCACGAGTACAAGGTGCGCGTGGTGATCGATGCCCAGGGCGAGCAGTACGTCAGCGACGAGCAGCTGGTCACCACCGGCCTGTACCCCTCGGAGTTCCCGGAGCTGGCGCTGGAGATGGGCCGAGCGAGGGACAGCTGGCAGGGCCTGCTCTGCACCTCGGTGGTGGCCGTGCCCGCCGCGGCGGTGATCCTGGACGAGGACGGCGACTACGTCTGGTGGTATCAGCCCGAGGACATCAAGCTGCTGGGGCGCAGCGCGCTCTCCCGCGACGGGCGCTCCATGCTCTTCATGGACATCAACCTGATGGGAGACCAGCCCAATGCGCTGCACCGGGTCAGCCTGGACGGCAGCGAGCACGAGACCACCTCGCTGCCCGACGCCCACCACGACTTCCTGGAGCTGCCTGACGGCAGCATCGCCTTCCTCTCCTACAAGCCCCGCGACGTGAGGGGCGAGCAGCTGGCGGGCGATTCGGTGCAGGAGCTGCGCCCGGACGGCAGCATCGTGGAGGTCTACAACATCTGGATGGACGAGGAGGCTCGCTTCCGCGCCAACGACGAGCTGCAGGACGGCATGTGGCCCCACGCCAACGCCATCGACTACCTGGAGGAAGAAGACGCCTACCTGGTGTCCTTCCTGTCGCTGGAGTCCATCTTCCGCATCGACAGGTCCAGCGGCGGCGTGGACTGGAGGCTGGGGGGCTACCTGAGCGACTTCGCGCGCTCGGATGGCAGCACGGACTACTTCAGGCACCAGCACCAGATGCAGGTGCTGGAAGACTCGCTGTTGGTCTTCTCCAACGGCGACGGACACGGGGGCGCCTCCCACCCCGTGGAGCTCGCCATGGACGAGGACGCCTTGTGGGCCGAGGAACGCTGGGAGTACTGGTCCGATCCGGCCCACACGGACTTGATCCTGGGAGACGTGCACCGCTTCGACGACGGCAACACCCTGGTCACCTATTCCTACTCGGGGCAGATCCAGGAGGTCACGCCCGAGGGCGAGCCCATCTGGCAGCTGAGCGCCGGCATGGGAGGGGCCCTGGGCTACACCACCTGGATGGAGGGGCCGCCGGCGCAGTAGGAACGGCCGGCGGGCGGCGGGACGGGGACGAGCCGCCACGGCCCTGGTCGCCGCGGTCGCGGGCAGCGGTCCGGAGGCTGACTGGGCCGAGCGCATCATCGCGCGCCTCGCGCTCCTCGCCCCCGAGCTGGCCCTGGTGGAGGCCACCAACATCCTCCGACGGCTGGAGCTGGCGGGCCGCCTCTCGTCCCAAGAGGCCACATCCGCCCAGCGAGATCTCATGCGACTCCACATCGGGCTCGTCCCCTTCGAGCCCGTCTCAGAGCGCCTATGGACCCTGCGCAAGAACGTCACGAGCTAGGACGCGATGTACGTGGCCCTGGCCGAAGCCCTCGACCTGCCCCTGGCGACCCTCGACCGCGAGCTGGCGCGCGCCAGCGGGCCGACGTGTCGGTTCATTCTGCCGGGTTCTTGAGTGTTGGCCGACCAACCGAGCTGTCACAGCGACGGTCCCCGGGGGCGGTGCCAGCCCACCGTCACCGTCGAATCGGCCGCGGCGAATAGGGTCGCCCGCCCAGAGACCACCGTGAGCTGGCTTCTCCGCGAGCGGCACGGAGGATGTCCCACAACCAGGGTCAATGCGGCGCATTGAGGTGGGTTCCGCCCCATGCAGGGCTCGCCGCTCGTCGATCGGTTCCCAAAGAGCCACCCCGCCACCCGGCTCCCATTCTTACGGAAGCGACCAGACTTCTCGGGGTGTGATGCTGCCAGAATCCGACGTCCAAGTCGCCGCCCGGCTCCTGTTGCGCAAGGAAGCGGGGGTGAGTGATAGGCGACCCTCGTCGTCGCCCGAATTCGGGACCGGATTCACCTGGAAAACCACTCTGCACAGGCCGAATGGCGCTACACGCGCGGCTTGATCTGTCACTCGGGGCAGCTTCCTTGCTCAGGCCCATCATTCAGGTAGGTTGCCTTGCACACGAGGCCTCGCAGCACTTGAGCGCTAGCTCTCAGCGCCAAGTGGTCCCCAACTTCACGGAAGCGATCATTCGTCTCGGGGGCTGGTGCTGCCAGAAACGACGCTTGACAACCGAGCCAGGGGGGGGGCGAGATGCCGCCCTCCGCCGCCCTTCGCCGACCGAGTGCATCGTCGCCAGGCGCGACATGGAGCGGTCGGACCTCCGAGCTCGGAAGCCGCGGAAGGGCATTCGAAGCGTCCGCCTCCTGCGACCTCAAAGAACCACCACAACCCGCCCCGGGTAGCGCCAGACCAGTACCAGGCCCATGCCTTCGAGGTGGATCTCCTCCATCGCCACGCGCCCGGCATGAATCAGCCGAAGATGACAGGAAGGACAGAGCGTATCGCCGTTTCCTGGGGAATCGTCGCCCCCCTCTTGGCGCTGGTGTTTGTGGTGGGCGTGGGTCCGCAGCGTGCGGCGGCGGCACTCCGGATTCTGACAGCGGAAATCGTCCCTTTCCTTGACCTTTCCGAAGCCCTTCTGGGGCTCGGGCTTGACGTTTTCGAGGAACCAGCGCGCCGCGACGGGCAGATGGGCGTTCACGGTCTCCCAGCGGGGCTGAGGAGGAGGGGCGAGAACGGCCCGCAGGGCCACGGCCAGCATGGGGCCGGGCCTGGGCGCAGGGGGGCGGCGTCCGGTTCCTGTCGCTTCCCGCTGGGCCCCGCTTCCGGTCTCCGTCGCTTCTTCGTCCTCGACGGGCGCGATCCCCATGGGCGCGGCCCCTGGCACGAGCTCGCGCGCCAGCTCGATGGCTTGCCGGTACTGGGCCAAGAGCTCGCGCGCCACGCGCTTGCTGCTGCCCACGGCCCGCACGGCGCGTCGCAATTCGCCCTTGCCGGTCCAGCGGGCCACGCAGAGCCAGTCCTCCACGTCTTCCTCGCAGGAAATGTCGGCCACGATGCGGGCGCGGTCCAGGTCCAGGCCGCGGGCCACGGCCTGACGCACCGGCACGAGCTCGTCGATCAGCAGGGCCAGGGCGCGAAGGCGCTCCAGGCTGCGCTTGCTCAGACCCAGGCCGTCCTTGGCCAGGCCGCCCAGGCTGTGGTAGCCCATCTCGGGACAGAGCTTCTCTTTGACCACGATCTGGTAGGCCCGCCCCAGGGCCAGCACCCGCATGCGGCGTACCCGCTGCACGCGCTCCAGCAGCTGCAGCCCGTGCTGCGGATCGCGGGGCTCCTCCCAGGGCCCCACCAGGGGCGTGGCCGGATCGGGCGCGTCGCACCAGGAGCTCTCGCCCACGTCGGGCACGGGCGGGGCCTGGCGGGCTTCGGCCAGGATCTCCTTGCCGGGGCGCCTGGCGCGCCAGGCCTTCAGGATGTAGCGGTCGGCCTGTTCGTCGCTGACCGGACGCCCGATGCAGAGGTGGGCCAGGTGGCGCGCCTCGCGGATCTCGGTCAGCTGTTCGCCCTGCAGATCCACGGCCCAGCGCAGGGGCTCGGGCCCGTCGTCGGGCTGCGGGCGCTTCTCGCGCCAGGCCTCCACGCGCCCCGCCAGCGCGTCCTGCAGCCAGCGGATCTGCTCGTCGGGGCCGATCTCGCCCACGGCCGAAAAAGCCTGCTCGAAGCTGATCAAGCCCAGGCAGACGGCCGCCTGGATGCGCGGAAGGCCGCAGGAGGCCAGCCGCATCAGCTGGTAGGTCTGGCTGCGGGCCCAGTCGGAGCGCTCGCGCATGAAGACCGCGAAGCTCGGATAGCCCAGGTGCGACAGGTCCTTCTGCCGGAACCAGGCCAGCAGGCGGGCCAGGCGCAGGTCCAGGGCCTTGCCGCCGCCGGCCAGGGCGGCCATGCGGCCCAGCAGCGTGCGGGCCGCCCGCTCGCGAGCCGTCCCTTCCTCGTCGTCGTCGTCTTCCACGGGCCCTTCCCAACCGTGCAGCCAGAGCTCGCGCACCCAGCCCCGATACTCGGCGAAGGGCTCGGGGTCGCGGGTGGGCTGGGGTTCATCTGGCGCTGCAGGATCGTGCTCGGATCCGTCGCCCTCGGCCGCCAGGGGCGGCGGCTCTGGGTCCGGAAGGACGTAGCTCAAGGGCCGGGCCCACGCCTGACAACCAGGCGGTCCCCAGGAAGATGGAGCCACGCACCCCAGGGGCCCCGCAGAGCGGGCGCCGCCAATATCTTCGCCTTGAATCATGGATATGATCTATCACGCCCTTTGGTGGAAGGCAAGGAGAAGCAGGACGGAATATGACCTATTTTTGGGGGTTTCCCCCATCATGGTGGTCGCTATTTGTCCGCGCCAACCATATCCGCGAACGCCTCCATCCAGCTCGGCGCCCGGAACGCCCATGGCGGGGATAATGGCCCCCGCCCAGATTCCGGACGAAGGCCCGGGTCGAGCCGAAGAGAGCGCCGACATCCCGCAGCCTGGGCAGGATGGCGTCGTCCCACTCGGTGGGGATCTTCCACACCCCGAGGATCCAAGGGCGCCATCCGGCGTAGGTTGTCAGCAGGTGTAGACGCTCATCTGCATGAACTGTGGATCCCGCCGCCAGGAGAGCCGGGACATCGCCGATGCCCGCAAGTCATACACCCGAGCTTTCGCTCGCCTGGTCCTGGAGCTGGCTGAGAAGATGACCATCCTGGACATCGCCCGCTACCTGCGGGTGGGCTGGCACCTGGTCAAGAGCATCATCAAGACCGACCTCCTGCGTCGAGCCCGCAGACGCTCTTGGCGGAAGGTCAAGCGCATCGCCATCGACGAGTTCGCCGTCCGCAAGGGCCACAGCTACGTGACCCTGGTGGTCGATCCGGACAGCGGCCAGGTGCTCTACTGGGCCGAAGGCAAGGACCACAAGGCCTTGGAGGCCTTCTTCCGGAGGTTGCGACGGTCGAGGGCCAAGCTCGAGGCCATCGCCGTGGACATGAGCGCGGCCTACCTGAAGGCCATCCGGCTGTACGCCCCCAAGGGCGTGAAGCTCGTCCACGACCGCTACCACGTGGTCTCAGAGATGAACGGCGTGATCGACAAGGTCCGCCGTGAGGAGCAGAACCGGCTGGACGACGAGGGCAAGAAGACCATCAAGGGAGGACGCTACCTGCTGCTGTACGCCAGCGAGAAGCTGGACGGCCAGCCCGACAAGAAGGCACGCCTCGACAAACTGCTGGAGGCCAACGAGTTGCTGCACAAGGTCTACCTGCTGAAGGAAGATCTGCGGCTCTTCTGGTCGCAGGGAACCAGGAAGAAGGCAGAGAAGTTCATCTGCCGATGGTGCCGAGAGGCCCGCGCCCTCGGCAACAAGCACACCACCAGGATCGCCAAGACCATCACGCGGAGGCTCCACGCAATCCTGGCCTGGTACGACTACCCCATCAGCACCGGGCCGCTGGAGGGCATCAACAACAAGGTCAAGGTCCTCAAGCGAATGGCCTACGGCTACCGCGACGACGACTTCTTCGGCCTACGCCTGCTCTTCATCCACGAGGTCCGGTTCAGGACCACGGGAGTGTAGGTGAACCGGACTCCTCAACACACACCGGGATCCCGATTACCCAGATTTATTGTCTCCATGATTCTCAACCATAATTCACAAGTGGATAGGCAGTATTACCATACTTTGCGAAGTAAGGCCACTATCGGTCAGTCCCCTCCAGAGTCCGAGCGTTCGCCAGGAGCCCAGCGGTCAGGGCGATGGGGTCAGGCGATGGCGTCAGGACGAATTGACTACCATTCCCCTCTTGTCACCCATAGATGGCGCATTATCGCGCGCCCTGCAGACGAGGTGCCCTCCTTCGCTCCTCCATCATCGCGCGGCGATCCCCGACAACAGGTCCCGGGGCACCCGAACGCGGACCCCCAAATGGCTCTGGCCACAGCGACATGCCCTCGCCAGTGGCCACCGACCGCGCAGCCGCGGCATCGACGTGCAAGGGATCACCCACGTCGCCAGCTTCGACCAGCCCAACATCCCCAAGACCCACGCCCACCGCATCGGCCGCGCCACGCACGCCGGTGCCGGCGGCACCGCCGTCTCCTTCTGCCAGGCACCCCAGTCGGGGGATGCTCGCGGAGTCCGGATCGACGCGGCCACAGAGCCACCATCCAACCCCCTATCCACCCAAACCAAGCGCCAGCCGTGCCCGTCCGGCCAGGCAGTAGAACTGAGTCCTCCCCTCCCTGCGGGTGCTTATGATCGCCTGGGAGCGCTCCAGCGAGCCAAAGAGCCTGCTGATCCTGCCCTGCGACAGACCCAGGCGCGTCATGGCGTCGGACTGCCTGAACTCGAGCCCATCCAGCTGCGAGAGCCCAGCCAGGTGTTCGATCTCAGTCGCAGTGAGGTCCCGCAGGAGCTGCTCGCGATAGAGCGGGGCCAGGACGAGCCTGGCCTCTGCTCGCTCCAGAGGCGCGGCTCGGAGCGAGCCCAGCGCCGAGAAGCAGGCCTCCTCGAGCGCAGCGAACATGCCCCGCAGGTCGCCGTGGAACAGCTCGAACATCTCCCGCACCAGGTCCCACGTCACCGGGGTCTGCGAGCGCATTCCCTCGATGGTCAGATGGTCGATGCGTTTCCGCAGCACCTGCCTGTAGGGCCCCACGGCGCCTCGTCCCCGCCACACGTCACCTGACCGGGCTCTG
>CAYVQL010000198.1:0-20540 GCA_964454135.1 uncultured Enterobacterales bacterium
TGGAATACATCCTTGCCTGGTACGATCACCCCATCACCACAGGCCCCCTCGAGGGGCTCAACAACAAGATCAAGGTGCTCAAGAGGGTGTCATACGGGTACCGCGATCCAGACTTTTTCGGACTTCGCATCCTCTTCCTCCACGAGTCCGAGTTCAAGCTCGCGGGCGTGTAGCTGGGGGAGGGAGGGGAGCGCAGGTCGGGCACGAACGTGCCCCGGGAACGTCGCTGTCGGAGCGGCTACCCGGAGCTGCCAGGAGCGTTCACGGACACGTGACCGCGGTGGCTACGAAGAGCGTATCCGTCTATCGCTGACGGCTCTCGCGTAGCGACCACTCATGCCATGCTCATCAGCCGAAACGACTCCGCCATCTGGGGCACGTTCGTGCCCGACCTGGATGGCGATGGAGCCCTCTCCCGTGTGTGTGCTCCTATGCCGGACGTGTGCAGAGGCCTCTCTCCTGTCCCCCACTCCCGTGCAGGCCGCGCGGAGGCCTGGCGGAGTTGCCAGGAGGAGGTCCTTGCTCTCCTTCTCCTCCTCTTCTTCGAACCAGTCGTGCTCTCTGGAGAGGTTTCCAGGTCGTCGGAGGACGGCGTATTGACCCAGGCCTCGGCCGCCGGGTGATGACAAGGCCGATACACACCGGGATCCGGAAGAGCCCAAGATGATGGGGCCCACCGGCATCGCGGCGCTCTACGGCCGGCGCCAGCTGTTGGAGCGGCTGAGCCCTCCCTTCGTGGGGGGCGAGGGCATCGTCGATTCCACCTACCAGTCCTACGCGGCGGCGGACCTGCCCGATCGCTTCGAGTCCGGCCTGCAGCACTACGCCGGCATCATCGGCGCGGCGGCCGCCATCCGCACCATCGAGCGCATCGGCTGGCCGATCATGGGGGCCCACATCACGAGCTTGAACCAACGACTCACGGGCGCCCTGAGGGACATCGACGGGGTGACCCTGATTGGCCCGCCATCGGCGGACAAGCGCGGCTCCATCGTCAACTTCCACATCGCCGGCCTGGACTCCCTGGAGGTAGCCCAGGTGCTCAGCCACTCCGACAACATCATGATCCGGGCGGGCAAGCACTGCGCCCACAGCTGGTACAACGCCAGCGGCACGCCCGATTCCCTGCGGGCCAGCATGTACGTGTACAACACCGCCGAGGAGATGGACCTGCTGGCACGCCGGATTGGGGAGATCGCGCGGGAGTTTCGCTAGCGGCGCATTCGACGGCCGCGCTACTTCCCGATCCGCAGCTGCACGCCCGCCTGCAGCGCGAAGGCCAGCATGGAGGGCTCGCTGGGATCTTGCTTGTCCAGCAGGAGGGCGTCTTCGCTGTCGTCCGAGAGGACGAGCTCGCCCTCGCCACCCTTCAGCAGCAGACGGATAGGCGCCTGGAAGAAGAGGTCCAGCCGCCGAGCCAGGCGCAGCTCCAGGCCTGGCTGGGCGTAGAGGCCGATGAAGCTTGGGGAGTCGAAGACCCACAGCTCGTCGATGGGCAGCTCTTCGTAGCGGGCGACGTTGGCGCCGATCATGGCGAAGAAGCCCGCCCCCAGGACGGGACGCAGGCTGGACAGGGGCAGCGGCACCAGGCGCAGGCCGCCCTGCAGGGCCAGGTTGCTGTTCACGTGCTCGGACTGGATGGCGTATTCTTCGGACACGTCCCCCCATTCCTCGATCACATCCACCTTGAAGGACCCGCCCTCGCGGCCGATCCCGGCCTCCAGCTCCAGGAAGGAGAGCAGGCCGAAGCCCAGCTGCAGCCCCAGGCTGCTGGCCCAGGCGCTCTCCAGCTGCCGCATGGAGTAGTGCTCCAGCAGCTGGTTGGACTCGCGCGCGACGCGCCCCAGGTAGTACGCGCTGCCCGGGCCATTGCCGGCGCCGGCCGCTACGCGCACCAGCAGCTGGCCGCGCCGGCCGCGCACGCGTTGGCGCCAGCTGGCCAGGTCCCAGCCGCTGTTCCACCAGGACAAGTACTGGCGGGCGCTCAGATCCAGGCGCTCCCAGGGCTCCTCTTCGCCCTTGGTCTCCAGCAGCTGTTCCATGGTGAGCTTCTCGCGATCCTCGCGCCGCGGTCCGTCCAGATCCGAGTCGGCCTCGTCCTCGATGCCGTCCAGGGTGCGGCCCATGGCGTCCGGATCCAGCTCGGGATCGTAGATCTCAGGCTCGAACACCTCTTCCGGCGCCTGGTCGATGCCAAAGCGCGTGCGCTCGGGATCGCGGCCCTGCAGCAGGGCCTCCAGCGCCTCGAGCACACCTGCGGGGAACTCCTTGAAGGCGCCACCCTCGTAGGGAAAGACCAGCTCGGCGGCCTCTTCCACCTCGGGCACGTCCAGCACCGAGACCACCAGCTCAACTGTGACCGGCGTCCCTTCCTCCTCGTCGATGGCCCAGCTGCGCACCCGACCCGTCAGGGCGAAGCGGGCCTCGGCGGTCTGGCCCAGCTTGAAGCTGCAGCCCATCAGGTCTTCCGGGGCACAGGCCTGCAAGTAGGCCTGGCCGGTCATGTCCTTGATGTAGGCCACGTCGCGAGCGGTCAGCACCTGGTAGTCGTCGTCCAGGGCGATGCCCAGCTCCTTGGGCAGGGCGACCATGCGGCGCACGGGCACCTCCTGGGCGCCCTCGAAGTGGGTGATCAAGATGGCCTCTTCGGCCATGGCCTGGCTGGCCAGGAGGAGGATGGCGAGATGCATGGCGCTGCCTCGGGTGCTTTTTCAGTCCGTGACGGTCATGGAGAGCCCCTGGAAGCCGCGAATGTCGGCCTCCGCGCCCTCCAGGATGGTCTGGTAGAGAGCGAAGACCTGCTCGTCCCAGAACCCGGCGAAGTGGATGGGGTAGCGGGGGATCATGGACTGGCCCAGGCCGTGGTTCACCTGCAGCGGCTCGCGCTGGGCGGCGCGCTCGGCCAGGGCCGGATCGCAGATCTCGATATTGATGGCCCCCGGGTAGGCCGAGGTGCTGTGGGGCTTCATCACCTCGTCACCGCAGAAGTAGACCGAGGCCACCAGGGTATCGGCCCGCGCGGGCAGCCGGCTGTGCCGCATCTCCCAGACCAGCTCGCTAGCGGGATCGATGTCGCGCAGAGCCGGGAACCAGGCCAGGGGGAAGCCGGTGGTGCCGTTGTGAGCCGAAACGAAGGAGATGAAGCGCGAGATGCGCTCATGTCCGCCCATCTTCTCGACGTAGTAGCGAGTGGCGATGCCGCCGTCGCACTCGGCGATGACGAAGATGCGCTCCTGGCCCGAGGCCTGCTGCACGGCGGCCACCGCCTCGGCCACGCGCTCGGCGCCGCGCTTGATGGGCTCGGTGAAGAGCTCGGGGGGCTGGTAGACGATGGGGGCGTAGCCGCGCTCGGTCAGCCAGTCGCGCAGCGGATCGTAGAAGGCGCCCACGATCATGGAGCCGGGGATCAGCAATACCACGGGCTTGTCGCCGGCCTGGGCTGCCTGCTGGGCCAGCACCTCGGGCTCGACGTAGGAGGGGGCGGCAGTGCGGTAGGCGTAGCGCACGCAGCTGGTGGCCAGCAGCAGGGTCAGGACCGCTGCGAGGAAACGGCGCATGGGGCTTCCGGGGATGGCGAGGGGAGAGCGACAGGTATTTCGGGCGCGGGCGGGGGGCTACCTGGGGGGCGGGAAGCGGCGGGACCGCTCGGAGAGGGCGATGGCGCCTGCGGTGCCGGCGTGGCAGCGACAAGAAGCGTGCCGAACCGACCGTTTCCGCGACAGAAGCCCCGCGAACCGACCACTTCGAGGGATGAGGAATCGCCACCAACCAGGGAACGCCGCTTCTCAGCGCCCCCTCCGGGCAAGAGATAAGGAACAGAGCCTTGCTGGTCGGTTCAACCCGGTTCTGGCGCTGATCTGTTCGGTTCGAGATAGGTCTCGTTGCTGAGCGAGCGCGTCGGGCAATTCCTCGGCCTCGGCGCCGGAAGGGGCAGTCCGCTGAGCTTTCCCAACCGAGGCTAGCGCGTCCCTTCGCCACCCACCCCGTAGCCGTACACCACCAGCTCGCCCCGCTCCACCAGATCCCAGCTGTCGGCCAGCTCCAGCGGCGGCGTGCCCACCGGTGCCGGCTCCAGCCGCAGGGCCACCACGCCGCGCACCATGTGGCCGGCGTTGTGGTCGGCCTCGGCGTCGAAGTCGCGGCCGTCGCCGCAGCTGGTGGGCGAGACGGACTGGCCGCGGTCGGGAGGGCCGGGGCGCCACTGGGGCACCACCAGGCGTATGGGGCCTTCGCCGGCCAGCTTGCCGCTGACGGGCTCGGTCTTGGCAGGCTCCAGGGGCTGGCCATCGCGGGCCCAGGCCAGGGCCACGCGCACGGCGGGCAGGCGCTGGCCGTCCTGCCAGGGCACGTCGGCCGGGTAGCGGGCCACGCCGCAACCTGCGCCCAGGGCGCCCTCGTCCAGGCCGGCGTGGAACCGCGCCGTGGGCGCCTCCAGGCGCCACCAGGCCGCGGGCACGTCCTTGCGGTAGCCGTCAGGCGCCCGCAGGGTGGCACCCTGCAGGCCCGGATCCGCGGGATCCAGGCCCAGGGCGGGCAACAGCTTCTCCAGCTCCAGGCCCTCGTAGCGGGCGTAGGCATCGACGGCCCCGGTGTGGTCGTTGACCAGCAGCCACTGTTCGCTGGCCCCCAGGGCCGCCAGCTCCGCCAGCCCGAAGACCCGCGCGGGCAGCGGGGCGACGCCGGGCCTGCTGCCGGCCTCGCCGGGGAAGGAGCCCGCGGCCAGCTCGGCGCCGTCGGCGTGCCCGTCACCGTCGCTGTCGAGCCCGGCCAGCGAGCACAGGGCGGCCTGGTCGCGGCCCGCCTGCAGGTAGGCCAGCCCGAAGGGATTGAGGGTCCCTTGCCAGCTGGCGGGCACGGGTCCGTCCCAGCCGGGATCGGGCTGCACCAGCAGATGGCACCAGTCGCAGCTGTTGCGAAAGCGACCCTCGCTCGGCAGGGCGCCGCCGCGGTGGCAGCTGCGGCAGTCGTCCAGGCGCGTGCCGGCCAGCTCGGGCCAGGCAGCCACCAGCGTCGCCATGTCGCGGTCGTCCGCATGGCCCTTGTAGGCCGTGGAGGCGGGCGACGGCACCGCCGGGGCCGAAGGGGCGGGAGCGGGCGCTTGGGCGCCGCAGGCGCCGCAGACCAGGAGAAACCAGGCTTGCCTCATGTTCAAAACCTCATCTCCAGCTCCAACCAGAGCTCGCGCCCCGGATCCGGGTAGCCGAAGCGCGCCTGGACGTCGGCGTCCAGCAGGTTGGCAGCTCGAATCCGCAGGGTGGATGCCGGCGTGGGCAGCAGGGCCAGGCTGGCGTCCGCCAGCAGGTAGGTGCCCAGGCGTCCCCAGGCCAAGGTGTCGTCGTTCAGGAACCACTGGGGTCCCACCACGCGCAAGCGCCCCCACAGCTCCAGGCGCCCCCAGGGGCGCAGGATCTCGCTCCAGGCCAGCTGCCAGGCGGGCCGGCACTCCAGGCGGCGATCCGGCGCCTCCACGTCCAGGCGCTGGGCGCGCAGCAGGGCGGCTTCCAGCCTGCTGTCCAGCCAATCGGGGCGCAGCAGCCGCAGGCGGGCCTCGGCCCCCAACAGCCTGGCGCGCCCCAGGTTCCGCAGCTGCGTGCGCCCGCCCCCAAGGGGCACGTCCTCGATCAGGCCCTGCATTTCGGCGTCGTAGCCGGCCACGGCCAGGCTGGCGCCGTGAAACGGGATCAGCTCCAGGTCCAGGCCCACGTGCCAGGCCGTCTCGGGTCCCAGCTCGGTGTTGGCCTCGCGGTAGCCCAGGCTCTCGGAGAAGCGCTCCTTGAGTGTGGGCGTGCGGGCGCGCCGCGCGGCGCCCAGAGCCAGGCGGAAGACCTCGGCCGGCTGCCACTGCAGGCCTGTGCTGGGCCCAAGAAAGAAGGGCGCCGGCGTGAAGTCGGACTGCTGGCCTGGCAGCTCCCCATCGGCCTCCAGGCCCAGGAAGCCCTGCAGGCTGCCGGGCAGATCGGTCTCGGCGGAGGCCGCCGCCGACAGCAGCGTGGTGGCTACCCGCTCCTCGGCCTCGCCGATGTCCGCCACCGAGCGATGCACCTGGTGGTCGCCGAAGAGCCAGCTGCGGATCCGCAGCGGGCCCGGCTGGCCCGAAGCGGTCAAGGCGCCGCCCCAGCGCCGGTCGCGGTAGGTGGAATGCCAGGAGCTGTCGTCCTCCTGGGTGGTGCGGCTGGCGTCGTCGTAGGCGTCCAGCACGTTGCTGTTGGCCCCCAGCCAGACCATCTCCTCCAGGGCCACACGGGCCTCGCTGGGCGTGCGGTGCACCAGCGATGTTCCCAGGTCGCGGTAGTCGGACCAACGCCAATAGCGGGGGGCGTCGTCCTCCAGCCCCGTGGGCACGCCCCAGGCCCCCTGCAGGTAGTTGGCGCCGGCTTCCAGCTCGCCGGCGCGCCCCATGTCCAAAAAGACGCGGCCGTGCAGGTCCTGGGAGCGGGAATCCGAGGCGTCCCGCAGTCCGCCGTCCTCGCGCTCCACGGGCTCGAAGCCCGCAGCCAGGGGAAAGCCGAGCGTGGCGCGCCCGCCACCGCCAAGGCGCAGGCGCAGAGGGCCCAGGGGACCGCCGGTGTGGGCGGCGGCCTCCACGGCGCCCTGGGCGGCGCCGCGCACCAGGGCCGCGCCTTCGGGCTGCGCGGGCGGAGGGCGAGTGCGGATGCGCAGGGCGCCTCCCAGGCTGTCGGGCCCGTAGATGCCAGCGGCGGCACCCGGCGCGTAGGTGACGCTCTCCACCAGGGTGGCGGGGAACTTCCCCAGGTCGAGGTAGCCGTCGTAGGGCACCGAGGCCGGCACGCCGTCGATGAAGACCGCCACCTGGCGCTGCTCGAAGCCGCGCACCACCAGCTGCCGCTCCCCGCGTCCGCCCGAGGCGGCGTGCATGGAGGGCTCCTGCTCCAGCAGCGCGGCGACGGAGGGCGCCCCCCTGCGCCGCACCTCCTCCTCGTCGATGCGTCGCAGCGAGATCTCCGCCCGCTGGGCCTCGATGACCAGCACCTCATCCGCCAAGCCCTCCGCGCCAGAGGACTCAGAAGGCTCATCCTCCTCGCCCTGGGGCGAGTCCTCGGCGGCGAGCGGCCTGGCCAGCAGCAGCAGCGCAGCCAGCGTGGGGATCATCCGTCCAGCACGTCCACCAGCACCACGCCGTCCACGAACAGACAGCCCATGATGCCCAGGCTCTCGTCCCAGGTCAGGTTGCCCGTCTCCGGAAAGATGTAGCCGCCCTGCATCGCAGCCCAGTCGGAGGGCCCGCAGTCGTTGGTGGAGGGCCGGTAGCCGTCGGAGGCCTCGAAGTCATAGGTCCGGTCGGCCCAGGTGACCTCGAAACCGGAGGCCTCGAGCACGACGCTCAGGGCCACCACGGACTCGCCCGCCAGGTCTGTCGTGGCCAGCTCCGACAGGTCCGTCGTGGCGCTGTCGCCGTCGACGGTCACTGTGAGCTGGTAGCCGAGAGCGCTGCTGTCGTCGGGCGTGTCCGCACCGGTATCGACGTCCTCATCGATCTGCTGCTCACAGCCGACAGAGAGGAGTAAGGGGAGAATTGCGATATTTCTAAGCATTTTTTCCTGTCCTGCAGGGTACCGCCCCCCTCGGGGCGTTGTGCGCCGCCACGCATAACGACCCCCGTGTTGCACGGCGGTGCATAACGGCCGCACTATGATCCGGAGCAGCTCCGCGCTCAGCCGTACAGTGCCACGCTCTGCTGCATGGTGCCCGCCAGGCTGCCGTCGGGCGCGAAGAGACTGCCGCAGGTGGCCGCGTAGCCCTCAGCGGCCGCCGTGACCTCTGCCTCGAACCACCACCAGCCCGGCGGCGCCACAGCGGGGGGTCGGTGGAAGAAGACGCTCCAGGCCACGGTGCTGGCCGGGGCGGGCGCCCGCATGGCCGCCAGCGCGGGCGCGGGCCAGGCGTCCAGCAGGGCCACGACGGTCTCAGGGCCTGGAGTGTCGGGCTCCTTCAGGCGGCACCAGCCACCGATCCTGGGCTCCTGGGCGCCCGTGAAGGGCATGGCGCCATGGGCCGGGCGATAGTCCACGTGCTCAGTGAACACCGGTGTGACGCCCGGAATGAAGGGGAGAGGCTGCAGCCTGTCGGGCGCCTTCTGCGGCATGCGCGGTCCGGGTTGGAGGCGCACAGCCGAGACGCGGGGGGCCCCGAAGCTGGCCAGCGCCAGGCAGGTGGGGGACTCCTCGGCTCCGCAATGCGCCTGTACCTGGAAAGCGGAACGACCGCGGTGCAGCACCCGCAACGCCAAGCGCAGAGAACCAGCCGCCGCCGGCAACAGAAAGCGCGTGTGCAGCTCGCGGGGCCGGCGATCGATGGGCACGACCGCTCGCGTGGCCCGCAGGGCGATGGCCGAGAGCAGGCCGCCGAAGATGGTACGGCCCTGGGCCCAGGAGGCGTCTACTTCACCGCGGTATTCGCCGTCGCCGCCGACCGTCCAGTCGATGGCTTCGGAAAAGCGCATGGGCACCTCCATAGAGAGGGGCCGCCCGGTTCAGCGAGCCTGCCGCCTCCGCGCGAGCCCCAGCAAGCCCAGCAGACCGACTATCAGCCCACCAGCCACCGGCGCCAGGGGCGCCCGCGAGGCCTGGCAGCCGCAGCCCTCCTCGTCCTTGCCGCAGTCGTCCCCCTCGCAGCCCGTGTCATCGACGGCCTCGCTGTCCCCCGGGGCCTGGCTGTCACCGGGCGTCTCGCTGTCACCAGGCACGGTGCTGTCACCGCTGTCTCCCTCGCCCTTGTAGTGCAGGCTGGCCGTCAGCTCGTAGTTGGTGCTGGGGCAGTTCAGGCCCGAGATGGCCAGGTAGTAGGTGGTCTCGGGCAGCAGGGGCAGCTCGCCGTCGGGGGTCAGCTCGACAGAGGAGGGGGCGTCCTCGAAGGCCAGGTCGTAGTCGTCCACTCCGCTGACCACGGTGTAGTCGAAGCCAAGCAGCTTGCCGAGGTTGTAGGTGCTGAAGGTGACCAGCTCGCCCTGGCGCAGGTAGATGCCGTAGTCGAGGTCGTCCTTGTCGAAGCCCATGCCGTAGATGGGATCCAGGTCCAGCTCGAAGCTCAGGGACAGGGGCTCGTCATCCTCGGCCGCCGGCGTGGTGAAGGCGTACTGGAAGGGCAAAGGGAAGACGATGCCCATGGTGCGCGCCAGGGTGCAGGCGCTGGAGCCCAGGTAGGCCTCGACGATGTCGGCCCCCAGCCAGATACTTGTTTCGGCTACGTCCTCCGTCATCTCCAGCGCTCGGCCGCAGCGCAGCACGCCGCGCTCCTCGAGCGCCGCTTCGGTGGCCGCCAGATCCTTCTCGGACATCACGCCGTCGTCCACCAGATCCTGGGCGGCCTCCAGCAGCGCCTCGCCCAGCTCCTGGAAGGAGTGGGTGGGCGAGACCGCGCCCAGGCCGCCGTAGGCCATGGCGTCGGCCGCCTCGGCGCCCACCGCCTCGCGCACGTCCCACATGGCTCCGCCCACCACCTGCCCGTCCCAGTGGGGCTCGCCGTAGACGTCCTCGGGGCAGGTGTAGCTGTTCTCCAGGTCGCGCAGGCAGGAGCCGGCGCCGTAGATGGCCTCGCCGAAGTACTCGGCGCAGCAGGGATCGCCCATGACGGTGGAGGACCAGTAGTCGGCCATGCCCTCGTTCATGGCATGCGGCGCGATGGCGAAGCCGTACTCGTCGAAGCCAAAGGGGTAGGAGATGTACTCGCTGACGTGGGTGAGGTCGTGCACGATGCCGTGGCCGAACTCGTGGTCCATCACGTCGGCGTCGTAGCCCACGTCCACCGTGCCCTGGCCCAGGTGGATGGCGTAGGCGCCCTTGGCGTCGGTGGTGAAGTAGGCGTTGTCGTAGGCCGTGCCGTCGTAGCTGAAGTTGCCGTAGACCTGCGTGCGAGCGAGGAACTCGTGGCCGTGGGTCTCGGCGAAGTACCGCGAGATGGCGTCCAGGTGGTAGTAGGTGTGGACCTCGACGAAGGGATCCTCGAAGTCGGGATCCACGGGCTTGTAGAAGAAATCGCCGTTCTTGTCGGCCACGGCCAGGTGGTCGGCGTCCACCGTGCCATCCGTGGCCACGGAGACCACGTTCCAGGCCTCGACGTAGTCGCCCTCCAGCACCTGGGCGTCCTTGGGCAGGCCGGCCAGGGTCACCTCGGTCAGCTTGGAGTTGGCGGGGCTGGCCGGGTAGACCTGGGCCTGGGCCTGCTGCCGCAGGTCGGCCAGCTCCAGCAGCTCGCCGCTGCGCGCGTCCAGGCGCACGCGCCAGCTGGCGGGCGGCGCCGAGGTGTACACCAGGGCCTGGTAGATCAGGCCGCCGCCGTCGGCGTCGGGCAGAATGGCCAGGCGCGGTTCGGGGGGGGCCTGCAACGTGCCCTGCACTGCGTCTCGCACGGCCTGCCGGGCCGCCTGCAGGTCGAAGGCGGGCTGCAGGTCCAGGTCCAGGTCCTCGACGAAGCGCAGGGTGACCATTCCGACATGGCCCGAGGCCTCGAGCTTGACCACGGCATGGCCCCCCAGCACAGGCAGCCCACCATGACGCTGCTCCAGGTGCACGCGCTGCCGGCCGCGCCAAGCGGAGGTGCGCTGAGGCTGCCAACCGCCCTCGCCGGGCAGCACGCCCAGTCCCGGGCCGTACTCGGCCAAGAACTCCAGCGCGGCCTGCTCGGGCGCCCCCTGGTAGGGGCCGGCCTGGAATTGGCGGATGGTGGCGATGGGCCCGGTGGGTCCATCGCGGGTGATGCGCAGATCCGCACTGTGGCTGGCCTCGAGCCGGGCCAGGGCCTGGTCGAGGGCGCTGGCCCCCTCTGCCGGGGACTGGGCCGCAGCGGGCAGGGCGGAAAAGAGCAACAGCGCGCCGGCGGCGTAGCGAGCGTTCATGGTGGCCTCCATGGCGTGGACCGGGGATCAACCCCTATATTGCGCGTCCGGACCCGGTGGCGGCGCAGGGCCGCAGCTTGCGCAAGCTTGACGGAAAATGACGTGCCGGAACGTGTATGCTCGTGGTCGAGGAGGTGTCATGCGCTTCATCCCCTGCCTGATGGCGCTGGGCTGCAGCCCCCCTGGGGTGGCCGAGAAGCCCACGCCCGCCAGCCACGGCCCTGGCGAAGAGACCGGCCAGGCAGGCCCGCAGGACAGCGAGACGACCGGCGGCGGCGACAGCGACGACAGCGCCCCCCAGAGCGGGGACGCGGCCAAGGCGCTGCTGGGCGGACTCTCCGTCGAGGACTACACCGAGCACATCGCCCAGCTGTCGGACATGGGCGACCGCACCCAGGGATCCGCCAGCTACGACCAGGCGGATGCCTGGATTTGCGCCCTGTTCGAGAGCTGGGGCTACGAGGTGCAGCGCCAGGAGTTCAGCTACGGCGGACAGCCCCGCGCCAGCATCTACGTCACCAGGGTGGGCGCCACCTCGCCCCACGAGATGTACATCATCTCGGCCCACCTGGACGGCAGAGGCGGCGGTGGCGCCGCCGACGACGACGGCTCGGGCGTGGCGCTCGTGCTGGAGGCCGCGCGCGTCTTCGCGGATACAGGCGTGATCCTGGACCGGTCGCTGCGCTTCGCCCTGTGGAACGCCGAGGAGGTGGGCCTGGTGGGCAGCGAGGCCTACGCAGCCGAACGCGCTGCCCTGCAGGGGCAGGAGGAGCCCGCCGGTTCCGGTCTCTACCCCGAGCCCACATGGCTGGGCGTGATCCAGAGCGACATGCTGCTCTTCGACCACGGCCTGCCTCCGGCCGACGAGCAGAGCCCCGACGCCGACGTGGACATCGAGTACCAGGCCTCCTCGGCCCGTGCCGCGGAGAGCCTGGCCCTGGCCGAGGCGCTCCTGGCCGCCACCAAGACCAGCAACGAGCGCTATCCCGCGGAGATCGGCGACAATATGAGCAGCACCGACTCGGTCTCGTTCGAGGATCTCTGCGCCTCCATCAGCCTGCGCGAGAACCGCCGCATCGACGAGATCGGCAATGGATCCAATCCCCACTGGCACCAGGCCAGCGATCTGGCCGCGACCTACACAGAGGACGACTACGCCCTGGGCTACGACGCGTTGCGCATGGCCGTGGGGGCGGCGGCCGAGCTGGCAGGAGCGCAGCTGGCGGATTGAGCCTCCGTTCTCGCGCGTTGGCCACCCCTTCGATCCGGCTTCGCTCTAGCGAACATCGGCACCGAACAAAAACCGTCGATTCAGCCGACAGTTCGAGGAGCTTCCGCAGCGCTGTTTCAGGGCTGCGTATGCAGCCCTGCGCCGCTCATCAAGCGGCGAAGATGGGGGGGAGAGGCGGTGTCCGCCTCGGATGGGGGGGGAAGAATCTGTCTTCCCCCCAAGAAAATGGCGCCGGCTGTTTCCGCCGACATTGTCGGCGGAAATGGTCGGTGCCCGAACATCGAATCCAGCCCAAAAAACAAGAGGGGCGGCGCCGAAACGACGCCGCCCCGCTGCATTGAAGCAGGTAGCTTAGGACTAGTAGCGCCCGCCGCCGCCGCCACCCCAGCCGCCGCCGCCGCCGCCGCCGCCGCCGCGACCGCCACGGAAGCCACCACGGCCACCACCGCCGCCACGACCGCCACGACGCTCCTGGGCCTCGTTCACGCGGATGTTGCGACCGTCGAGGGAGCTGCCGTCCATCTGGGCGATAGCCTCGTCTGCGGGACCGGCGTCCGCGAAGCTCACGAAGCCGAAGCCGCGGGAGCGGCCCGTCTCGCGATCGGTGATCACGGTAGCATCGGTCACCTCGCCGAAGGCTTCGAAAGCCTCCCGCAAGCCGTCATCCGTAGTGTTCCAGCTAAGGCCACCGACGAAAAGTCTCTTTGACATGGTTCGATCTCTCGTTCTTTCTCAAATAGCCCGGCGGGCTAGCTCTTCCTTCGAGTACTCGCCAAGGACTGTCACCGGGCGAAGGGCGCCCGTTCCTCTCGCTGCCACTGTGGCTGCAGCTCCAGGGTGGGATTGCCAGGCGCACTTGCAGAGCACGACCTCGAAGGCACTCCGCCTGAAGCAGCGCGTCCATACCACGAAGTGCGCAACCTGCCCAGCGCACGGCCCGTGAATCTCAAGAAACCTCACCAGGGCGGTTTTTCACGCTCGGAAGCAACCTGTCACGGACCGCAGCCACCGATCCGGCCTCACACCGAATCGTAAAATACGCCGAACGCCTCTCTGCAGAGGTGTTACAGGCCTGCGGTTCGAAAGCAGGAGCCCCCATGGCCGGTGAAGAGAAGACCGGGCAACAAGCCATCGAGGAAATGGCAGAGCGACGCGCTCAGGCCCAGCTGGGCGGCGGACAGGCTCGCATCGATGCCCAGCACAGCAAGGGCAAGCTCACGGCGCGCGAGCGCATCGATTCGCTGCTGGACGCTGGGTCCTTCGAAGAGATGGACTTGCTGGTCAAGCACCGCTGCACCGACTTCGGCATGCAGAACAAGCGCTTCCCCGGCGACGGGGTGGTCACCGGCTACGGCAAGGTGCAGGGGCGCATGGTCTGCGTCCACGCCCAGGACTTCACCGTCTTCGGCCCTGTCCGAGATGCAGTCCCAGAAGATCTGCAAGGTCATGGACCTGGCCATGCGCATGGGCTGTCCGGTGGTGGGCCTGAACGACTCGGGCGGCGCCCGCATCCAGGAAGGGGTGGCCAGCCTGGGAGGCTACGCCGACATCTTCCTGCGCAACACCTTGAGCTCCGGCGTCGTGCCCCAGATCTCGGGCATCTTCGGGCCCTGCGCCGGCGGTGCCGTCTACTCCCCGGCCATCACCGACTTCATCGTGATGGTCCAGAAATCCAGCTATATGTTCATCACCGGCCCCCAGGTGGTGAAGACGGTCACCAACGAGGTGGTCAGCGCCTCCGACCTGGGCGGGGCCCTGACCCACGCCTCCAAGAGCGGCGTGGCGCAGTTCGCCGCCGCCAGCGAGCAAGAGGCCATCCGCATCATCCAGCGGCTGCTGTCCTACATGCCGA
The DNA here is from genome assembly GCA_964454135.1 of uncultured Enterobacterales bacterium. Taxonomy (GTDB): domain Bacteria; phylum Myxococcota_A; class UBA796; order UBA796; family JAFGLY01; genus CAYVQL01. Next base: position 13,936 of record CAYVQL010000198.1, read on the forward strand.
TGAACAACATGGAGGACCCGCCCATCGTCGCCTGCGACGACCCCCTGGACCGCGTCTCCCCCCTGCTGGACGAGGTGATCCCCCAGGATTCCAACCAGCCCTACGACATCCGCGAGGTGGTGCTGCGGGTGGCGGACCGCAACAGCTTCATGGAGCTGCACCAAGCCTACGCCCCCAACATCGTGGTGGGCTTCGCCCGCCTGGGCGGCCGCAGCGTGGGGGTGGTCGCCAACCAGCCCTCCCACCTGGCCGGCGTGCTGGACATCAAGGCCTCCATCAAGGGCGCCCGCTTCGTGCGCTTCTGCGACAGCTTCAACATCCCACTGCTGACCTTCGTGGACGTGCCCGGCTTCCTGCCCGGCACGGCCCAGGAGCACTCGGCCATCATCCTGCATGGCGCCAAGCTGATCTACGCCTACGCCGAGGCCACGGTGCCCAAGATCACCGTGATCACGCGCAAGGCCTATGGCGGCGCCTACTGCGTGATGAGCTCCAAGCACATGCGGGGCGACGTGAACTACGCCTGGCCCTCGGCCGAGATCGCGGTCATGGGGCCTCAGGGCGCGGTGAACATCGTCTTCCGCAACGAGCTGAAGGCGGCCGAAGACATGGCCACACGCCGACAAGAGCTGGAGCAAGAGTACCGCGACAAGTTCGCCAATCCCTACTGCGCCGCGGAAAGGGGCTATATCGACGACGTCATCCAGCCAAGCCGCACGCGCTGGCGCGTGATCAGAGCGCTGGAGATGCTGGCCACCAAGAAAGAGATGAACCCCGTTCGAAAGCACGGCAACATCCCCCTCTGAGCACCATCCCCTCAGAGCGCCGGCGCCCAGGTTGACCATGCCTCCCCTCAGCACATCCATCGCCTCTTTCCTGCTGCTCTGCGCCTCGACGGCGCAGGCCGCCCAGGATTGGGAGCACAAGGGCCTGGAAGCCATCCTGGCCGCCAAGGGCGGGAACGTGGCGCTGGTGGGCATGGGCGTGGTCTTCGTCGCCCTGACGGTGCTGTTCTTCGTCATGCTGCTCTTGGACCGGCTGTTCTACGAGCCGCCCGGGTCCGCCCGCGCCAACCAGCAGCAGCCCGCCGACGAACCCGAACAGACCGAAACGGCCGTCCCGCGCGAGCTGGTGGCGGTCATCGCCACGGCCCTGGAGCTGGAGCGCCGACAGCGGGTCAGCCCCGCCCTGTCGCGCGAAGACCAGGTCCAGGCTGGCAGGGGCTGGGCCGCAGTACGCTGGTCGGAGCAGGTGCAGCGGCAGCGCATCTTCCACCGCCGGCGCCGTTGATCCTGGGGATGAACCGACCTCCGTGATAGAACAAGGCGCTGCCACTTCTGCTGATTTTAAGCGTTCAACCATTCATCAAGGCTGCAACGATACCGATGGGCAACTGGAAGATAGGAATCGAGGGGCGCGACTACAAGGTGCAGGTGAACCGGCTCGACGAGGATTCCGCCACCGTGACCGTCGACGGACAGGCCTATGAGGTGAGCTTCGCCTCCGAGGAGATCGAGGTGCGGGAGGACCTGCAGCCCCTGGCTGCCATACTCGCCGCGCCGGTCGCCGAACCCGAATCCACCAACGGTCCCAGCCCCGTCGGCCTGGTGAAGAGCCCACTGCCCGGCATGGTCCTGGCTCTACCGGTCAGGCTGGGGCAGAGCGTGCGCGGGGGTCAGGTAGTGATCAAGCTCGAGGCCATGAAGATGGAGAATGAGGTCCACGCACCGCGGCCCGGCAAGGTCAAGGAGATCTACGTCAGCAAGGGCGAGACAGTGCTGGAAGGCGCGGATCTGATGTTGATCGGGTAGCACCAGCCATGGAAATCATCCTCGACCTGCTCCAGTACACCGGCTTCGGCCAAGCCGATTTCCGCAACATCATCATGCTCGTGGTGGGCGTGTGCTTCATCACCCTGGGCATCGTCAAGCACTACGAGCCGCTGCTGCTGGTGCCCATCGGCTTCGGGATCCTGATCGGCAACATCCCCTTCGCCGAAGAGATGAACCTGGGCATCTACCAGGAAGGCAGCGTACTCAACTACCTGTACTTCGGCGTGATCAAGGGCATCTACCCTCCATTGATCTTCTTGGGCATCGGGGCCATGACGGATTTCTCCGCCTTGCTGGCCAACCCCAAGCTGGTCTTGCTGGGGGCCGCCGCCCAGGTGGGCATCTTCCTCACTTTCCTGGGCGCCCTGTGGATCGGCTTCACCCCCCAGGAAGCGGGAGCCATCGGCATCATCGGCGGAGCCGATGGCCCCACGGCCATCTTCCTCTCTTCCCAGCTGGCCATCCACCTGCTGGGGCCCATCGCCATCTCGGCCTACTCCTACATGGCGCTGGTGCCCGTCATCCAGCCGCCGGTCATGCGCCTGCTGACCACGCGCAAGGAACGCCTGATCCGCATGAAGACGATCAAGCGGCCTTCCAAGCGCCAGAAGATCATCTTCCCCATCGTCACCTTCCTGATCTGCGCCTTCATCGCTCCTGGCGCCATCGCCCTGCTGGGCATGCTCTGCTTCGGCAACCTGCTGAAGGAAGCGGGGGTCACCGAGCGCCTGGCGGCCACGGCGCGCACCTCCTTCGTGGACGTGGTCACCATCCTGCTGGGCGTCACCGTGGGTGCCAGCACCCAGGGCGATGTCTTCCTGACATGGCAGTCCATCGGCATCTTCGCCCTGGGCGCCTTCTCCTTCGCGCTGGCCACGGCCGGCGGCGTGCTCTTCGCCAAGTTCATGAACCTGTTCCTGAAGGAGAAGATCAACCCGCTGGTGGGCGCCGCCGGGGTCTCGGCCGTGCCCGACTCGGCGCGCGTGGTGCAGATGGTGGCCCTGGACGAGGACCCCGAGAACTACCTGCTGATGCAGGCCATGGGGCCGAATGTGGCCGGAGTGATCGGCTCTGCCGTGGCGGCTGGGGTGCTGTGGGCGGTGTTGACCTAGCCCGAGCCTAGAGCCCCAAGAACCGGATCGCCGCGCCGCAGGCCACCAGCGAAGAACCCGCGATCACGCCCGTCCAACGCTCGACGCGGCCCAGAGGGACCAGGTCGATGCCGGTGGTCAGCAGGGCCACCGCGACCAGGATGGTGGCCACAGTCGACAGCGCGAAGGCCGCAGCGGTCAGGGCCGAGGCGGCCAGGCCGCCCAGGGCCCAGGCAGCCAGCACCAATGGGATGAGAGACTCGCAGGGCCCGAACACGAAGATGGTGAAGAGCACCCAGGGCGTGACACGGGCAGCCGTGGCGGCGTGGGCGTGGCTGTGCTCGCCGTGGTGGCCGTGGGAGTGCGCGTGCGCCAGACCATTGGCGTGGCGGTGTGCGTGGCTATGGGTGCGGCGGCGGCGGGCCTGGCGCCAGCCCCAGAGCGCATAGGCCACGCCCACGCCCATCAGCGCCCAGGCGGCCACGTCGCCCCGCAGCTCGTGGAAGACGGCCCAACCTGAGCCCTCCCAGCCATCGGCGGCGGTGCCCAGCGCCAGCAGCGCAGCGGCGATCAGCAGGGAGCCGCCCACGTGCCCCAGGCCGCACAGGCCGGTGATGACCGCGGTGCGCCCCCGCGACCAGCCCTCGGCCTTGGACATCATCACGAAGGGCACGTAGTGGTCCGGCCCCAGCACGGTGTGCAAGAAGCCCAGGGCCAGGCCGGTCCAGGCCAGGATCCAGGTGCTGGAGGACTGCAGGGCTTCTTCGAGCATGAAAAATCCGACCGTTGAGGGCTCGGGCTCCCCTAGCCCGGGGCGGGGGGTCGGGGCTACTGGAGGACGGTAGCCGAGTTCACTCCCCTGCCTGGCAATCCCCCCCACCCTGCATCGCGCCCAGGCTCGGCACCAGCCGGCGCAGAAACTCCGCCATCGATCCTGGCTCGTCCGCCCCTCCATCGTAGATGGCGTGATCCAGGGGCAGCTCCTCCAGCTCCTCCAGGCCCAGGTGCCCATCGCCGTCGTCGGCCGCTATCAGCCATTGCCCTGCCAGCGCCGCGCCTGGATCGTCCAGATCGCTCGAGAAGAGCCGTTCGCCGCGCAGGAGGAAGGTGCTGCTGTCCTCGCCGTCGGATGGAACCTCCACCTCGGTCGGACAATCGAAGCTCACATCCTGCTGGAAGTCCCAGCCGAAGAAGACGTTGCCCGCGGGGCAGCTCAGGCTGCCGCCCACCCGCAGCGAGGCGCCCTGCGTCACCATGCCGCTGGCCACCGCATCGTCCACATTGCCGCCCTGGGCCGCATCCGCCGGAGCCATGCGCAGCTGCAGGCCCTGGTAGGCCCCCGCGGCCAGCTCGACCTGGCCCATCCAGTGGGGGCCAGCCTCCACCAGGTCGTAGACCTGGGCGCCGGCGATTTCACCGGCCGGAGCGCCCCCCTCGCCGAGCAGCTCGCGCTCCTGCAGCAGGACCGCGAAGTTTCCCCAGTCCGCCTGGCAGCCGTCCTCGAAGGCCGAGCTGGGGATCCCCGCCTCCACCGGACTGCCACCGCTGAGCTCCAGGGTCCAGAACCCGCTCCCCCCACAACCCGTCAACGCGGCCAGCAGCCCGCAGATGCAGCGCTGCTTGCCCCTCACCTCCGCAGCCCGCGGAAGCTGCGCCCCTCGTCCACGGCCTGCAGGCGCAGGTGCCAGGGGTGGATGGTGAAGGCGCGCTGATCCGCCGCCGAGAGCTGACGCGCGATGGTGACAGCCAGATCGCGGGCGGCGCAGACCTGGTAGTAGGCCTGACGTCCAGCGCCCCAGGTGGCCGAGTGCTCGGCCGCCGCCAGCAGGTACTCCATGCGGATCATGCGCGCCGGCTGCTCCAGCAACCAGGGCATGGCGGGGCCAAAGCAGACCTCGGGATCCTCCCGCTCACCCATGGCGTGGGCGCGGCAGGCGCAGGCCGAGGCCAGGGCGGGCAGGTGCCCCACCTCGGCCAGCCCCTCCACGGCCTGCCTGGTGGCCTCTTCACCCTGCTCGCGGGCGCCGATGTCCGCCAGGGCTCGTCCCAGGTAGCCCCGCAGTCGCAGAGCGATGACGGGCAGCTCGTTACGCTCGGCCATGGTCACCTGGTCCGCCAGCAGATCCACAGCCTCGGCGGGCTCTCCCGACGCCAGGGCCAGGCGCGCGCCCACCTGGGCGCGACGCGCGGCGATCAAGGGCTCGCGGTCCACGATGCCCATCTCGTCCACCTCGGCCAGGCGCTCGCGGGCCTCTCCCAACCGGAAGAGGTCCGCCTCCACCTCGGCGATGCCCAGCAGCATGCCTGTGTAGGTGCGCGGCTCGGTCTGCAGGCGGGCCGACGCCAGGCTGGGCTCCAGCAGGCTCAAGGCCTCGGAGAGGCGACCCTGGATGCGCAGCAGGTGGGTCAGGTTGGAGGCGGCCAGGTAGCGGTTTTCCAGGTCGCCGGCGTCGATCAGGGCCCGGTGCGCCTGGACCAGCTCGTCCTCGGCCTCTTCCAGGCGTCCAAGCGCGCCCAGGACCACGCCATGTCCCACCCGCGCGCGCCCCACCACGGCGAAGGCGCTGGTCTGACGGGCCATCAGGATGGCCTGCCGGTAGAGGCCACGCGCCTGGACCAGGCGACCCCGATACCAGGCGCTGGAGCCCAGTTCGTACAGGGCCTCCGCCTCGAGGGCGGCCTTGCCCAGCCCGGCCAGGCGCCGCAGGGCGCCGCGCAGCAGCTGCCGTTCCTGCAGGCCTTCGCCCCGCACGCGGCAGAGGCGCGCCTGTTCCAGGTCCAGACGAGCCCGTGTCTCGCCGCTCGCAGCAAAGGCCCGTGCCAGGGCGAAGGCCTGATCAGCCCCGGCCTCGTGGGGCTGCTGGCTGGCCAGGGCCCGCGCCTGCGCCAGGTAGAGCTGGGCCAGGGTACCGGACTCGGTGGCCCTGGCTCGGGCCACCTGCTCGACCACCTGCTCCAGCTCCGGCAGCCAACCCGCCAACTGGCAAGCGCCAGGGCGCTGCCGGGCGCAGAGCACAGCTTCGCTGATGGCCTCATCAGCCCGGCCCGCGGCCGCCAGCAGGCGCGCCGCATCCACCGAAGCGCGTTCCTGGGGCAGGAGCTCGGCCAGCCTGGACTCCAGCTCCAGTCTTTTCTCTGGCGGCATGTCCTGGCGCACCACCTCGGCCACCAGGCCCACCCGGAAGCGCCAGCGCCCCTCCCCGTCGGGGGGCGACAGGGCGCCACGGCGTCGCAGCAGATCCAGCCGTGCCTCGGCCTCGGCCTCGCTGGACTCCGTGGCATGCGCCAGCAGCTGCAGCTGGGAGGTCTCGCCCGCCAGCGCCGCGGCATCGAGCAGCGCGTTGGACAGGCTGTCCAGGCGCTGGCGCTGGCGATGCACATCCCTGACCACGCCCCCGGGCACGGCCACCCGCCCCTGGCTGCAGTCGTACCACTGGATGGCACCTGTCGGCCCGCGATGGGCCGCGAGCAGGCCCTGCCGCACCATACCGCGCACGGCCTCGGCCACGTAGCCGGGCTGCCCGCCGGTGGCGCTGGTGAGCGCCTGCACCAGCGCCGCAGGCGAGGACGGCCAGCTCAGCATGGAGCCCAGCAACACGCCCACCTCGCCCGGCGTCAGCGGCGTCAGGGTCGTGGGGGGGGGGGGGGGGGGGGGGGGGGGGGGGGGGGGGGGGGGGGGGGG
>CAYVQL010000199.1:0-20491 GCA_964454135.1 uncultured Enterobacterales bacterium
CGGCGGTGCCGTCGCAGTCGTTGTCGACGCCGTCGCAGAGCTCGGTGGCGCCGGGGTTGAAGGCGGTGTCGGCGTCGTCGCAGTCGGCGCTGTCCGCCACGTGATCCGAGGGCGCCTCGCAGGCCACGGTCGCGGCGTCGGCGTCGCCAAAGCCGTCTCCGTCGGTGTCGGCGTACCAGGTGGGGGCGTCCGTGGCGTCGTCCTCGTCCTCCGTGCCGTCGCAGTCGTTGTCCTCGCCGTCGCAGACCTCGCTGGCGTCGGGGTGGATGGCGGCGTCCCCGTCGTCGCAGTCCGTTTCGCTCGCGTATGCGACGTAGCCGCTGGGTTGCTCGCAGGCCTCGGTGGTATAGGCGGCCGCGCCAAAGCCGTCGCCGTCGGCGTCGGCGTACCAGGTGGCGGCGTCTTCGGCGTTGTCCTCGTCCACTTCGCCGTCGCAGTCGTTGTCGGCCTCATCGCAGAATTCGGTGGCGCCGGGGTAGGCCGTGGCGTCGTCGTCGTCGCAGTCATCGTCGTCCGCCACGTAGCCGCTGGGCTGATCGCAGGCGGCGGTGGTGCTGGTGGCGTCGCCAAAGCCGTCTCCGTCGGCGTCGGCGTACCAGGTCAGGGCGTCCAGGGCGTAGTCGTTGTCGATCACGCCGTCGCAGTCGTTGTCGGCGCTGTCGCAGACCTCGCTGCCCTCGGGGTTGATGGCCGAGTTGGAGTCGTCGCAGTCCTCGCAGGCGGCGTAGCCATCGCCGTCGGCGTCCTCGTAGCCCACGGATCCGTCGCAGTTGTAGTCGTTCGGATCGGCGCAGTCTTCTTCGAGGGCGCCGGGGTGGTAGTCGTCGTCCTGGTCGTCGCAGTCGCCGGGCTGCGCGCTGTAGCCAGCGGGCTGCTCGCAGGCCTCCACGACGTAGTCCTCGTTGCCCCAGCCGTCGCCGTCGGCGTCCACGTACCAGCTGGGCGCGGCGCTCAGGGAGGGATCCTCGTCGTCCGCCAGCCCGTCGCAGTTGTCGTCCCAGCCGTTGCAGAGCTCTTCGGCGTCGGGGTTGATGTCGGCATCGCCGTCATCGCAGTCCTGGCCGTTGTCCGCCAGGCCCTCGCCCTGCTCGCAGGCCTCCTCCGACTGGCTGGCGTCGCCGTAGCCGTCGCCGTCGGCGTCGGCGTACCAGGTCTGCAACAGGCCCTCGTCCGTCTGGCCGTCGCAGTCGTTGTCCACGCCGTCGCATTCCTCTTCCGCGCCGGGATGGATGGCCGCGTCGTCGTCGTCGCAGTCTTCGTCGGCGGGGTATCCGTCCTGGTCGTCGTCCACGAGCTGGGGACCGGTGTCCTCCGGCAAGGGCGAGCTGTCCTGCTTGCCGTCTTCTTCGGTGCGGCAGGCGGACAGCAGGAAGAGGGCGCAGAGGGCGGCGAGGCGCATGGGGGGCTCCTGGGCGCGAGGGGGTGCTCGGCAGGCATGCTACCACGCCTGCGCGCTGGCCGAGCGCGCCCGGCGCGAGTGGAGAAACAGCGCCTGTCTGTGGTAGCAATGGATGGACGGCGCAGCCGGGCGCTGGAGCTTCGGTGTCGCCAGCCGTCGCGTTGGAGGAACGATGAAGAGCTGGTTGCTCGCGCTCCTGACCGGCCTGACCCTGGGCCTCGGCCTGCCGGCCTGCGATGATGGCAAGGACTCGTCCGAGGCGGACACGGACACGGATACCGACACGGACACGGACACCGACGCCGACACCGATGCCGACACGGACACCGATCCCAACTGCCCGCTGAACTCGGGCTGGCCCTGCAGCTGCGATTTCAGCGTCACCTGCGACGATGGCGCCGACTGCGTGGGCGTGGATGGCGTGGGCGATGGGGAGCTGGGCATCTGCGCCACCTCCTGCACGGGTTCGAAGGACACCACGTCCTGCACCTCGGCGGGGTACAGCGGCTCTCCCTACTGCGCGCTGACCGACGGCAAGAAGAGCTGGTGGTGCCTGCTGATCTGCGACGGCCCGGAAGACTGCCCCGCGGACCAGGACTGCCAGGTGGTGGGCAAATCCGCCCTCTGCTACCCCTGACGGCGCCGCGTGCGGTCATGCGAGCGAACATCCTGCCGTGACGAGCTGGGTGTTGATGCCGGGCCTGGATGGCACCGGGCGCCTCTTCGAGCCCCTGCGCGCTACGCTTGGGGAGCGGGTCGCGACGGTTGTGATCCGCTACCCCGAGCGGCAGGTGCTGGGCTATGAGCAGCTGCTGCCGCTGGTTGAGGACCGGCTGCCCGGGGCGGGCGCCTTTCTGCTGGTAGCCGAGTCCTTCTCCGGCCCCCTGGCCCTGGCCCTGGCCGCGCAGGCGCCCCGCGGTCTGGCTGGCGTCGCGCTCTGCAACAGCTTCGTCGGACCGCCGGCCTGGTGGGGCCTGCGCTGCACTCCGCTGGGGCTGCTGGCGCGGCTCTCGCCGCCGGGCTTTCTGCTGCGGCGCTACCTGGTGGGCTCTCGGGCTTCGGCTGCGCTGACGGGCGAGGTGCGGGGAGCCATCGCCGCCGTGGCGCCCCAGGTGCTGGCTGCCAGGACCTCCGCGGTGCTGCAGGTCGATGCGCGGGCCTGGCTGAAGGCCTGCCCGGTGCCCCTGCTCTACTTGCGGGGGACGGATGACAGGCTGGTGCCCGAGCGCTGCCTGGAGGAGATCGCGGGGTTGCGGCCTGGGGTCGAGGTGGCCAGGATCCCCGGGCCGCACCTGCTGCTGCAGGCGGCGCCCGCGGAGTGCGCCCGGCGCATCGGGGCCTTTGCCAGCGGGCTGGGCTAGCCGCTGGGCTCGCTCTGCCTCTTCCGGGCGCAGGGCAGGGGGGCCTGCTCCTCGAAGAAGGCCTGCATCAGCGCGTTCACCTCCTGCGGAGCCTCGACCATGCAGAGATGACCCCGCTTGGGGAGCGTGACGCTGCGCTCCGGGCGCAGCAGCGCCTCGATGGCGGGCTGCGCGGCGATGGGCAGCACGCGATTGTGATCGCCCCAGACCAGGCAGGTGGGGGGGAAGCCGGGCGGGCGTTGGAAGCTGTCCAGGGGCGCGAAGCTCTCCAGCCGTAGCAGCAGATCGTCAAGGGCTCGCAGGTTGTCGATGCGACCCAGCCGCTTCTGGGCCCGTTCGACGTAGGCGCGAGGCGCATCAGTGCCAAACATGCTGGCCACCGAGGCGCGGCGCAGCGGGGCCAGGCCGGTGGCCAGGCGGGTGGTGTGGAACAGGCCGCGGTGTAGCAGGGGCGAACGCTTGCAAATGCGGTGCAGCGGCCCGTAGCGGCCCCCCTGCACGGTGCGCAGCGTGGCCGGGGAGAAGAGCACCAGGACGGCGATGCGCGAGTGCTGCTCGGCGGCGCAGGTCCAGGCGGCCGCGCCCCCCACGCAGTGACCGACCAGGCGCACGTCGCGCAGATCCAGCTGGCGCAGCACAGCCGCCAGGCTGCTGGCGTGCAGATCCAGGGTCTGGGGGCCGGCGGTGGCGGAGGCGCCGTAGCCGGGCAGGTCCAGGGCGTAGACCGTATAGCGATCCTGGAAGAAGGCTGTTTGGCCGTCCCAGTTGCGGTGGTCGGCGCCGGCGTTGTGCAGCAGCACCAGGGGCGGGCCCTGGCCCGTGACCTGGTAGCGCAGGGGGTGGCCCTTGATGTGAATGGTCTTCATTCTCATGTCGCAGCTCGCAGATTCGGTTTCTCGCGCGCAGGCCAGGTCGCCGCGCCCTTCAGAGGCACCGTGCGCAGGAGTCTGGGCGGCGGGCTCCGGAGGTCCATGGCCGTGGAGAGGAAGAAGCCGTCGCCCAGGAAGAAGCTGGCGAAGTGCCAGTGCGCTGGGTTCTCGTCGGCCAGGCTTGGGCCGAAGCGAGTCCGCAGCCGCTGTCCCTCCCTCAGAAAGACCAGCTCGTCCAGGGGCAGGTCCAGGCCCAGGCCCAGGGCCTTGGCCAGGGCCTCTTTCAGGGTCCAGAGCAGGGTGAAGTGGGCGTCGCAGCGCTGGGCGGGCAGCGCCTCGAGCTGGCGGATCTCCTCCGGGGCGAAGCGGCTGCGAGCCAGGGCCAGGGGATCCCTGACGCGACCGCAGCGCTCCACGTCCACACCCACCCGGCCGGCGGGGGCGACCAGGCAGGCCACCACCTGGCGCGTGTGGCTTATGCTGAAGGCGCAGGCGGCGTCGCTGCGTGGGCGGCCGCGCTCGTCGTAGCTCAGGGTCCAGTCACCCGGCGCGCCCGGGCAGGCGCGCGAGAGGCTGCAGCGCAGCAGGGCGTGGGCGGCCTGAAAAGCCAGCCGATCCGCCGTGAAGTGGAAGCGGTCCGCCCGCTGGCGCTCCCGTGGCGAGAGCAGCTGGCGGTAGGCCGAGTGCAGGGCGGGATCCCCGCAGTCGGCGGTGTGGCAGATGCTGACGGTGGCGCTTGGCGGGGACAAGGTCGGTGACCCGGGGAGGGAGCTTGGTCGGCGCCATAACTGGCGCGGGCCCGGGGGGCTGCGCGCCGCGTCCTGCGCGGCGTTGGCGATTCCTGGCTTCGGCGTGCTACTCCATGATGTGTTCCCGCCGAGGTTCCGCCATGCTCGCTCTGCCCCTGGGCATCCTGCTGCTCGCTTCCTGCGCGCCGGAGGGCGTCATGGGCCTGACCGGCCCCTTGGTGCTGCAGGCCAGTCTGTTGGGCGTCGATGTCCCCGAAGAGCTCGACCTCTCGGGCACGGAGTACGCCAACCGCAGTTTGTTGCAGGTCTTTCTCTCCGAAGCGGGCGACGCCGGCGAGCTCGAGGAGAACGCCGTCAGCGGCGCCCATGTGGCTGTGCTGGCCCCTGGCCTGGGCCGCGTGGGGCTCACCTCCGAGGGCTGCGGAACCTACGTCGCCGACGATCGCCATGGGCTGCGCTACTGGGCATCCGAGGACTACGCGCTGCAGGTGGGCCTGGACGGCGACGAGAGCGCGGTGAGAATGCGGGCACCCCGCGCCCCCGACCTCCCCTGGACCGAGGAGCATGAGCTGGGCGCCAGCCTGACCCTGAGCCTGCGAGAGTACGACTTCGACGCGCTGTTGGTGGTGGTGGCCGATACGGTGTCCGGCGAGATCACCTTCACGAACGCTCCCCAGAACGGCGTCGAGATCCACCGCTTCAGCAACAAGGAGCGAGGTCAGCTGCAGGTGGAGATCCCGGGCTACGCCTTTGACGAGGACTCGATCTACGGTGTGGGCGTGGCCGGCATGCACTACGCCGAGGAGCAGCAGTTCGAGCACCTCAACAGCTCGCTCTCCAACTTCTGGATCGGGCAGATGCGCTTCTGGCCGCTGTACGGCTCGCCCTGACCCTCGCCCGCCCCGCTGCCGGCGGTTCGGGATGATACGCTGTGGAGATGCGCCGCTCCTGTCCAGCGCTGCCGCTCTGCATCCTGTTGGTGATCTGCGCCTGCAGCCCGCCGGGCGTAGGAGCCCTGGACGAGTCCCCCCCGGACAGCGGCGTCGACGACGCCGACCTGGAAGACAGCGACGTGGGGGACAGCGCAGCGGATGGAGATTCCGGCGAGACGGAGCAGGTGGGCTCCATGGAGAAGCCCGAGTTCCAGTTCGACCACGACCGCATCGGCCACGTCTCCATCACGCTGCCGCCCGCCTCGGTCGCCTCGCTGCAGGCGGACCCCTTCACCTACACCGAAGGCAGCGTGGTGGTGGACGGGGACGAGTTCGAGCTGGTGGGGGTCAGGCTGCGCGGCAAGTACGGGTCTTTCCGCGACCTCAGCGGCAAGCCCAAGCTCAAGGTCGACTTCAACCAGTACGTTCAAGGCCAGCGCTACGGCGGCCTCGAGAGCCTGTCCCTCAACAACACGCTGGTGGACTACTCCTATATGAAGGAGATGCTGGCGGCCGATGTCTACGCCGCTACCGGCGTGATCGCCTCGCGCGCCATGTACATGACCGTCGAGATCAACGACTCCGACTACGGGCTCTACGTGCTGGTGGAGACCCAGGACGACCGCTTCCTCGACCGCTACTGGGAGGACGACAGCGGCAACCTCTACGACGGCAAGTACTGGATGGACGAGAACTGGAACTACACCTTGCTGGACTTCGGCGACGGCGTGGACAGCTACTTCCAGCTGGAAGAGGGCGTGGACGTGGGGCACGCGGACATCAGCGCCATCTCTGGCGCCTACACGGCCGCTGGGGGAACGCCCGACTACTACGCCGTCTTGGACGAGCTGGTGGAGTGGCCCAAGCTGCACCGCATGTGGGCGGCCTCGCAGTGGCTCGGTCAGAACGACGGCTACTGCCTGAACCGCAACAACTACCGTGTCTACTTCGATCCCGAAGACGGCCGGGCGGAGATGATCCCCACCGACCTGGACTATTCCTTCATGTGGGCCAGCGAATGGGGCCTCAGCTGGAGCGGCCCCAACGGCAACCTGGCGGCGGCCTGCCTGTCCCATGCGGACTGTAAGGCGGACTGGCGCGAGACGGTGGCCGAGGTGCTCGACTTGATCGACGGCATGGTCCTTCAGGAGCGCGCCGACCAGATCTGGGATCTCATCCAAGCTGAGGTCAAGGCGGATCCGCGCCGCGAGTGCTCCTTTGACTCGGTGATCTACGAGCGCAACCAGGTAGACCAATGGATCCTGTGGCGCAGCGCCGAGGTGCGTGAGCACTGGGGGCTCTGAAGCGGCGCCAGGGGCTTCGCGGGCGGGCGCTTTGCGGCAGCTCCGCGCAGGATCAGCTGGGGATCAGTGGTAGAAGGCGGTCCCGTGGGCGACCCTGAATGACCGCGAGGTGGGCGCGGGCAGCGGCTCCTCTTCCTCAGGCAGGGGAAGGGTGAGATCGTCGCCCTCGATCTTGTGGTATGCGAAAGCCACGGGATCGGACAACGAGAGATCGGCCGTGAAGGGATCCACCTCCAGCGCAAAGGTGGGTTCGTCTTGCATGCTTTGTCGCTGCGCCGCGGGCTCCCGCTGCCAGGCCGCGTGGACGTACTCGATACGCTCGCGCCGCAGCGTGTCGATGGCCTCGGCCAGGCTGGCTTGCAGGCCGTGGTTCTCGCCGGACTCGGTGGGAGGCGGCTCGTCCTCTTCTATGGTGCTGGTCGGGTGCTCTTCGTCCTGGTCCAGGGTCGGCAGCTCTTCATCCAGGTCCCAGCTGGGCCGTTCTCCATCGTGATCCCAGGTCGGCCGCTCCTCGGTGGCGGATAGGATCTCGGGCTCGGTGTAGCGCTCGCTGGCGGCCAGGATCTCGGGCTCGGCGTGGGGATCGCTGATGAAGGACTCGAAGGCCTCGGTGACCTCGGGTTCGTCTGTGACCGTGGGCTCCTCGTCCGGCGGGGTCCAACGCTGCGCCCTCGGTCGCGGTGGCCGGACGGGCGGGGCCCGGCGCCGGGGGAGCTCCATGGTGACCTCGCCCGAGAGCGCCAGATCAGCCAGCTCGGGCAGCAGGTCCGTCAGCAGGATCGTCCGCAGGATGCGCCCATTGTCCGCGTCGCGAACGCGCAGGCTCAGGTCACCTGCAGGCACGACGAGCTCTGCCGCCTGCCTGCCGTGGACACCGATCTCCAGCTTGAAACGCACTCGAGCACCTCGCGGCTTCGGTCGCCCCACGAATTCGCAATAACCGTGCCATGGCGCGGCCAAGGGACGGACTGCCGTACCACCGAGTCTGCGCCGCAGGTGTCCACAGCGCGGGTGGGTGCGCTGCACGCATATGGGGTGGGCTCACCCCAATGCCGGGCATCGGGGGAGCGGCAGACGGGGCTAGGACCTGGTGGGGATTCCGAGCGCGGGGGCCTACTGGAAGTTCACCAGGATGGACTTGGACCCCCTGGCCGAGCCGTCCTCCGTCTTCGAGGTGACCAGGAAGTTGACGCCGCTGCCGGACTCGCCGCGCAGCAAGGCGCGATGGACCGTACTGGCTACGTCGCTCGACCACGTGTAGCCGTTGTCGCCCTCGATGGTGGAGAGCGCGGCCACGTTGGTGTTCCACGCCAGCAAGGCGCGCCCTGCTCCCATGGTTGTGGCGCGCAGGCGCAGCAGCGGGAGCACGCCCTCCTCTTCCTCTTCTTCCCGCGTCCAGGCCAGGGCCGCCGCGGGATCGATCATGCCGTGGCCATAGGTGCCGTCTCTGCCTGGGCGGCCCAGGTCGTCTGCGGTGGTGGTCAGCGCCGCGCGCAAGTCCTCGATCTTGGTGATGCCGTTGGCGCGAAGCAGTGCGGCCAGCCCGGACACGTGGGGGGTGGCCATGGACGTGCCTTGCAGGAACCAGTAGCTCCAGGTGCCCTCCAGGCGCGCCTCCTGCAGCACGCCATCGGCGAAGCCATCGTCATCGACATCGACCGTGAGGTCGCCGCCAGGTGCGGCCAGGGCGATCTCGGGGCCCCGGTTGGAGTAGTAGGCGATCTCGGCGTTCAGGTCGGTGGCCGAGATGGCCAGCGCGCCATCGTAGGCAGCGGGGTAGCTGACGAAGTTGGTGTAGGCATCGTTTCCAGCGGCCGCGACGACCAGCACGCCTTCGCTGGCGGCGTAGGAGACGGCCTGCTCCACCAGCGCCATGGGTGAGTTGGCGCCCAGGCTCAGGTTGATGATGTGGGCCCCGTTGTCCACGGCCCAGACGATGCCGTCGGCCACATCCACGCTGCTGCCCGAACCGTTGGCATCCAGCACGCGCACCGGGAGGATGGAGGCACCGGGCGCCATGCCGGCGACACCGATGTCGTTGTTGGTGCTCTGGGCAATGGTGCCCGCCACGTGGGTACCGTGGCCGTGCTCGTCTTCGGCGATTTCGTCGTCGTCGACGAAATCGTAGCCGACCAGCAGCCTGTCGAAGGCGTCTTTGCCCTTGCTGACGCCTGTGTCGACTACCGCCACCACGGCGTCGGTCCCATCGGCGATGTCCCAGGCGCTTGGCATGCCCATGGTGCTGAGGTGCCACTGGTAGACGTAGAGGGGATCGTTGGGCGCCTCGAAGGCCCTGACTGCGACCAGGGGTTGCACCCACTCCACCTCCTGCAGCGCTTCGAGCTGGTCCAGGACTTCTTCCAGGGGTGCATCGGAGTGGAAGCGCCAGACCCGGTCCAGCCCCAGGTAGGCTGAGCGAGCCTCGTTTTTCGGTGTGTGTGACCAGGCCTTGGAGGCGTCGGCGGCCGCGATGGTCTCCATGGCGGTGTCGAAGGGCCCGTTGCCGGTCACGAGGCGACCGGCGTCGATGCGGGATGCGTCGTTGAGCTCGACGGACAGGCTCAGGACGAACTCGCCCTCGATGGCGTCGATCCAGGTGTCCTGCGGGCCCTCCAGGGGCTCGCTGGGGCGCGGCAGGCTCTTGGTTCCCACGCGCACATCGACCGGTTTCTCCTCGGGCAGGTCGGCCACGGGGCTGCCCGCGCAGCCGCCGCTCTGGGCGCCGGTGGCGGCCCCGGTGTGGCTGCGTCCTGACAAGCGGCCCGTGAACTCGAGCGCGGCCAAGAGGACTACCAGCCCGCCGGCCAGCGTCAAGGCGATCCCAGTACGACGTTCCATCGCTCTCTCCTTGGTTCAGTGCGTAGATTCCCCCCCCGAGCGGGCAGGGAGCGACGTCCCATTATGACAGCGCGATGGGTGGATGGGAAGCCTGCAATGCCTGCTTGGCAGGAGCGAAGGCGGCCCCCCTGGAGCGCCCGCTCCAGGCGCCGCAGGCGCGCGGCGTGGAGAGCGCGCTGCCACCGTCGCCGCAGCCGGCCGGAAGGCGAGGTGGAGCGCAAGCAGCGAGTCCTGAGGGATGCCTGGTCGCGGCGCACGATCAACCGCATGCTCATCACCTGCGCGGGTGCCTTCGATGCGCTCGCACGCCCCAGCAGCTCCTACCGGACCTTCACGTCCGAGGGGCTCTTCGGTAGCCCGTGACCGCCGTCCTTGGGCCCCCTGGGGCAGCGGCTCGCTTGTCATGCCGCGCACGAGGGACTAGTCCGCTTCAAAACACCACCACCACGCGCCCCGGGTAGCGCCAGACCTGTACCAGGCCCATGCCCTCGAGTGGGATCTCCTCCAGGGTGACGCGGCCGCTGTGGATCAGTCGAAGATGACATGACGTACAGAGGGTTTCTCCGTTTTTCATCGAATCGCCCCCATGCTGGCTGCGTAGAACCTTGTGGTGGGCGTGGTTGCGCAGGCCGCGACGGCGGCACTCGGGATTCTGGCAGCGGAAATCGTCTCTCTCCTTCACCTTGCCGAAGCCTTTCTGGGGTTCGGGCTCGACGTTTTCGAGGAACCAGCGCGCCGCGGCGGGCAGATCGGCGTGCACGGTTACCCATCGGGGCGGCGGCGGGGGTGCCAGCACGGCCCGCAGGGCTACGGCCAGCTTGGGGGCGCGGATCGCGTTTCCGGATACCGTCGCATCCTCCTTGGGGGTGTTTCCAGTTTCTGTCGCATCCGTTCTTGGGGTGCATTCTTCGGCCGGCGCCAGCCCCATGGGCTCGGCCGCGGGCACCAGCTCGCGCGCGGCTTCGATGGCCCGGCGGTACATGGCCAGCAGCTCGCGAGCCACGCGCTTGCTGCTTCCCACAAGCTCGATGGCGCGGCGCAGCTCGCCCACGCCCGTCCACTTGGCCACGTGCAGCCAGTCCTCGATGTCCTCTTCGCAGGCGATGTCGGCCACCATGCGGGCGCGGGACAGGTCCAGACCCTGCTTCACGGCATTGCGTACGGGCAGCAGCTCGTCGATCAGCAGGGCCAGGGCGCGGTGGCGCTCCAGCGTGCGCTTGCTGGTGCCCAAGCCATCCTTGGCCAGGCCGCCCAGGCTGTGGTAGCCCATGTCGAGGTAGAGCCGGTCTTCGGCTGCCAGCTGGTAGGCCCGCCCCAGGGCCAGCACGCGCAGGCGGCGCACCTGCTGCAGGTCTTCCAGCTGGCGCAGGCCGTGCTGCAATTCGCGTGGCTCTATCCAGGGGCCCACCAGGGGCGTGGCCGGATCGGGCGCGTCGCACCAGGAGCTCTCGCCCACGTCGGGCACGGGCGGGGGCTGGCGGGCTTCGGACAAGATCTCCTTGCCGGGCTTGCGGGCGCGCCAGGCTTTCAAGATGTACCGGTCGACCTGCTCGTCGCCGACCGGGCGGCCCATGCAGAGCCGGGCCAGGTTGCGTGCGCGCAGGATCTCCTGCATCTCTGCGCCTTGCAGGTCCGTGGACCAGCGCAGCGGCTCTTCGTTTTCGCTGGGCTGCGGGAGCTTTTCGCGCCAGGCCTCGAACAACCCGGCCAGCGCGCGTTCCAGCCAGCCGATCTGCTCCTCGGGCGTGATTTCACCCACGGCCTGAAAGGCCTGCTCGAGCGAGATCAAGCCCATGGCGGCCGCGGCCTGGATGCGCGGCAGGCCCGACGAGGCCAGCTTCATCAGCTGGTAGGTCCAGCTGGACTTCCAGTCCACGCGCTCCCGGAGGAAAGCCGGGAAGCCGGGGTAGCCCAGCAACGCCAGGTCTTGGGTGCGAAACCAGGCCAGCAGCCGGGCCTGGCGCAGATCCAGGGCCCGGCCGCCGCCGGCCAGGGCCACCATGCGGCGCAGCAGTTGGCGGGCGGCTTGCTCGCGAGACGCGCCTTCTTCGAGGGGCTGGTCATTCCAACCGTGCAGCCAGAGCTCGCGCACCCAGCCCCGGTACTCGGCGAAGGGCTCGGGATCGCGGGTGCGCTTGTCGCCGCTGGGCGAGGTGGGATCGTAGGGGGGGCCGTCGCCTTCAGCCGCCACGGGGGGCGGCTCCGGGTTCGGCAGGACGTAGCTCAGAGGCCGGGCCTGTGTCTGGCGACCAGGCGGTTCCCAGGATGAGGGGATCACCATGCCCAGGGGGCCCGCGAAGGGAGTGCCCTCGATATCTTCACCTTGAATCATGGATATGATCTAACACCGCCTGTGGTTGGCGGCAAGGGCGGGGGGGCCATTATATGTCCGCAAAACCTGCTTTTCCGCCCATGTTGAGGACGAAAATTGACCTTTTGCGCGCCTGGTGCCTGATGCGGAGATCGTGGGCGCCGAACGATCCGCCGACAAGCTCGGCAGCGAGCACGGACAGCGCGCAGGGAACCGCGCCGCGGCCTCTTTGCGCGTGACCTGGGTGGCTGCGCGTTAGCAGACATCGGCAAAGCTCGGGCCTACTGCGGCCCAGCAGTCGCTACTGCGGCGCGTCCTGCTTGCCACGTGCGTGGTCAACGTATTGATAATACGCCTCCCTCGCCCGCGACGGCGCAGAACGCGCCTCGCTACGCGCCTGCTGACCCTCGCTACGGCCCGAGGCGGCCGCCTTCAGCGGCCTCTTTCCCGACGTCTGCTAGGGGGGCCGCCTGAACGAAGCCAGGATCCTCCCGGCGGCTGTCGCCGAGGCGGGCGTGGTATTCTCCCGCCATCTTCCCGAGCTGCGAGGTGGCCGTGCGCTTCGACCTCCGATCCTGCCTGGCCGTCTTGACCGTGCTCGGCGTCTGTTGCGACCCCCCGGGCGTGGAGTCTCCCTCCGCAGACACGAACATCCCAGAGGACAGCGGAGCTCGGCCCGCCGCGGAGACCGACGCCGATGGCGATGGCCACTCCGACGCGGCGGACTGTGACGACACCGACCCAGCGGTGCACCCCGGCGCCGACGAGGTCTGCAACGGGTACGACGACGACTGCGACGGCCTGACGGACGACGAGGCCGACGACGGGGCGGACGCTGCCACCTGGTACGAGGATGCGGACCGCGACGGTGCCGGGGATCCCGATACCGCCCTGTCCGCATGCGAACAGCCCCACGGCTGGGTAGGGGACGCCACCGACTGCGACGACGCCGATCCGGCCGTGCATCCGGGCGCCACCGAGGTCTGCAACGGGAACGACGACGACTGCGACGGCCTGACGGACGGCCAGGACGACGACGTGGTGGGGGCCGCCACCTGGTATGAGGACGCCGACCACGACGGTCTGGGCAACCCGGAAGAATCCATGCCCGCCTGCGGCGAGCCCCATGGCTACGTGGACAACGACGATGACTGCGACGACTCCGACGCCTCTGTGGGCGACTGCGAAGCGGAGTGGCAGGCGCTCTCCCTGGCCCTCTGCGGCACCGCCCCCGAGTGGGACGCATCCCTCGAGGACTCATGCCAGGCCGTGGCTTGGGGCGATGGCAGCTACTTGTTCTGCAACGAGTGCGTGAGCTGGTGCATCGCCGAGGACTTCTGTCGCGCCCAGGGGGGCCATCTGGTGGTCATCGACGATGCCGATGAAGATGCGTTCGTCTACGAGACCCTGCTGACCATCTACGAGTACAAGTGGTGGGTCGGGCTCTACGCTCCCACCGACGAGGGCGAGTTCGCCTGGATCGACGGCACGACCCTGGACTACACCAACTGGAAATCCGGCGAGCCCAACGCCGAGAACCCCTACGAGCAATGCGTCCATACCTGGTACAGCGGCCCCATGGTGTGGAACAACGAACACTGCACGGACGGCTACCGCTTCGTGTGCGAGTCTTGAGCTGGTGCGGGCTCTGCTGTGGTTCGTCAGGAACCGATTGGTGGGTTCCCTGAGCCCCCCTTCTCAAGGCCGCGGCTTGGGGCAACGATACCCCCATAGCGCTGGCAAGGGCAGGGCCAGGAGCTTGGGGCCAAGGGAGACCGCGGCATCACCCAGGTATGTGATCACGCCCGCCACGAAGCGATCCCCCAGCTTTCCTCGCAGGCGGCGCAACCAACGCAGGTCTCTGCTGGAGACGCTCTGGGAGGCCTTGCTCTGCACGGCCACGACCCGGCCGTCCCGCGACTCCAGCAGGAAATCGACCTCGGCGCCGGTGTGCTCGCGGAAGTGATGGATATCGGCCTGGACACGAGCCCAACCGAGCTGCTTGCGAAGCTCGCCATGGACGAAGGTCTCGACCAGTGGGCCCAGGGCGGGATGCCCAGGCACGGTCACCGACGTGGACGCGGCACCGACCAGGTGGGCCGCCAAGCCGGAGTCTGCCAGGTGCAGCTTCGGATGGCGTGCCACCCTGCTGCTGAGATTCGTGGACCAGGCCGGCAGGCGTTGTACCAGGAGCACGACTTCGAGCAGCCCGAGGTAGTCCTTGAAGCTGCTGTGGCTGTGACCCAGGTCGCGCGCCATGTCCTGGATGTTGAGGATCTGCGAAGTGCGCGCTGCGAGCAAGCGCAGCATCCTGGGGAGCTCCTGGGCGCGGCGGATGCGCGAGATCTCGAGCACATCGCGTTGGGTGACCGTTGTGACGTAGGACTCGAACCAGCGGCGGCGTGACCTGTCAGAGCGCCTGGCCACGACCTCGGGATACCCCCCCGTGCACACCAAGTCGAGCTGTTCCTGGCGGGAGAGGGGCCGGGGCTTGGCCTGCAACAGCGCCTGGGGGCCCTCAAACAGGCGATCCACGATGTTGTCGCGCTGACCTGCCAGTTCGCCCTGGGAGAAGGGCTGGAGCCGTACGAGATCCACCCTGCCGGCCAAGGACTCGGAGAGCCGCGGCGTGGTCAAGAAACGAGTGGAACCTGTCAGGACGAAGCGCCCTGGGGTCGGATCCCGGTCGACCTGCATCTTCAGGGCCAGCAGGAGCGGCGCCCCGGCCCTTTGCGCCTCGTCGATGACGCGCGGGCTCTCGCCCACCTGCACGAAGCCCACCGGGTCGTGCAGGGCCGCCGTGAGTTGGATCGGATCGTCGAGAGAGACGTAGGAACCTCCGGTCGCTGCAACGAGCCGGCGCACGAGGGTCGTCTTGCCGCACTGCCTGGGGCCGTCGACGTAGACCACACGGCTCTCGGTCAGGGACTCGCGAAGGCGCTCGAAGATATGCCTCTCGACGTATTCCATGGTCTATGAATAGCACCACCCCTAGCCTCGGTCCATTTCATTCCGTGATTTTCTCACGCCCGAATCCGTGATTTTCTCATATATGAGCCCGTGATTTTCTCACGGCAGATTCCGCGAAAACCGACGATCCCATCCCACGTCGCGCCCCAGCGAAATCCACGAGGGGGCCGCAAGGACGACCAAGGCCCACGTTCGAAGCGCGCAGGAGTCCTGCTGGAGCTCCACGGCAACAACACGGGCGGTCGGGACAGATCCGTCACAACCCCACGGCCCTGGATCCACCGACGGAGATCCCCTATGCCTTCGTGATCGCCACTCGGTGATGGGGGAAGCGCTCGACCTGGGCGCCGGGCAGGGCCTGGGCGAGGAAGCGCTGCGCGGCGGGGCAGTGGTCCCCGTTGTCGATGCAGATCTCTCCTCCGGCGACGACCAGGTCCCAGAGCATGAGCGCTTGCGAGGCGACGTCGGCGCTGTCGTGCGGGCCGTCCAGGTAGGCGAAGCTGAGGAAGGGGCGGCGACTGGGGAAGCGCTTGTGTTCGAACCACCAGGCGTAGCTGGGCAGGACGCTGCGCAGGAAGCTGTCGGCGTCCATGCGAAACAGGATGCTGTTGGCGAAGGGGGCCAGCAGGGTCTTGGCCTGCACGTAGAAGTGCTCGCCGTAGTCCAGGCGCGAGCTGACGTCCTTGCCGCCCTCGATGTAGGGGCATTCTCCGTAGGGGTCGACGCTCAAGACACGAAACTGGGGTCCTGCCAGGCCCGAGCGCCTGGCTATCTCGCACATCATGGCGCTGGTGCCGCCGGCACGCACTCCCACCTCGAGCGCGGCCTCCCCATCGCTTCGTGAGAGAGCCTCGAGGAAGCGCTCCATCACCAGGTGGATGCCCTTGGGATCATCGGTGTGGGCCGCGTATCTCTCGACGATGCTTTGGATGTCCATGCGTACTCCATCAAGCCGTTCTGTTGGCTGTTCGCCGGCTGGCACCTGGTCGCGCGTCGTCTCATCGGCCAGGTGGCGAATTTCCTGCGTTCCTGAAGAGCCACGGGCAGCCTGGGCGTCGGCGATCCGCTTCCTGCCGCGGACGGCGTCGAGGTCCCCGTCCTGCGCGGGTAGGATGGAGAAGGGCTGGAGCGTGAACTCGCCAGCGAGCTCCAGTCGTCCCACCACGTGCCCGTCGCTGATGAGGACCAGCTGTGGAGATGAGATCCCGGTTGGGGGCCGGGCATCCTTGAAGCTGGCAATACCGGCCGCAAGCCCGCCTGGTATCGGCACCAAGCCCCGGCAGAAGCCGCCGACCGCCACCTCGGAGCCTTCCTGCCAGCAGACGCGGCCCAGGAAGGAATCGCAGACCACGAGCTGTCCGTCCACCAGCACCTGCCCGTCGTGGGGCTCGCGCAGGGGCACGCCGCGGTGGTGGGTCTGGATGATCTCCACCGGCTTCGGGCGCAGCCTCCAGATGCCTGCCGAGGCTCGATGGCCGTGCACGGTGAGCAGCAACTCGCCGTTGGGCTGCTCGAACAAGCTGTTGGGGTGCCTATGACCATCGGGTAGGGAAAACCAGAGCTGTGTGGCGCCGGTGTCCAGGTCGAGCCGTACCACGGCATTGCGGCGCGTGGAGACGACCAGCAGGGAGCCCTGGTAGAGGCAGAGGCCGTGGATGTCTTCGAAGAGGTCGCTGCCGTACGCGCGCAGGAGTCGAAGGCTGCGCGGGCAGAGCCGAAGCACATGGCGGTTGGCGGCGGCGAGGAGGTCGCCACCTGGCGCTCGGGCCAGGCCCCTGGCAGCTCCAGCGGGCCAGGCTGGCGGCACAGGGAGCTCGCTGGTGGCCAGGAGCCGAGGCGGATCCGTGTCCGCCAGGGCGAGCATGCCCGCTGCTTCGAGCATGCCCGCGGGCTCCATGGAGACGAGGAACTTGCTCATGGTGCGAGGAAACCTTCGATACGTTTCAGGGCATGGGCAACTCCTTCGGCAGGCTGCGGCTTCCGCAGGCCAGCACGCAGGAGGTCGATCATGCGCTGGCTGAGAACGGGCGCAGGCAACTCGCCGAAGCAGGGAACCGCGGTGTCGGATCGCGCCAGGGCCGCCGCGGCGCTGTGGGCGTAGGGCATTGGGCCTGTGGGGGAAGGAGGATAGCCAGGTGCCAGCGCGAGGATGGGGGTGCCCGCAGCCGCTGCTGCCGGAACCGAAACGCAGCTGCTCGTCACAAGGAGCGCAGCGGAGGCTGCAAGATCGTCCCACTCGTCCTGGCACAGGGAGCAGCCATCGATCAAGTGCGAGATCTGCTCCGGGACATGGCCTGCAGCACGCCAGCTGAGCTCCGGGATGCGTTTTTGGACCTCATCGATGGCCCCGGCGAGGGAGTGCGGGCCCTGCCAGCGTCCATCCTGCGCAGGAGTGGATGAGCCTGGCCCCAGCACGAGCATGACCAGCTTTTCGCGCGGCGTTTTCCTTTGCGCGCTCGCTGGCCATCCGACGCAGTCCACGAGGTGGCGCGCATCAAGAGGAACGGCATGCGGACCTCCTCGGTCTCGTAAGCCCCGGCTCCAGACCTCCCGGGGCATGAAGACGAGCAAGCGGTCGAAACGGTGCAGGACGGTTTGTTGCACAAGGTCCCACCGTGTCCAATCCGTCTCGAGGCAGACGGTCCAGGCGTCGTGCTGCCACAGCTCAAGCAGCAGCTGCGGGCAGGCGGCCGGGTTGGTCACGGCCACGAGAGCGGGGTCTTCTTCGATGACAGCTCGCATCACCTGCTGGGTGAGCTCGGATCCGGAGCAGGCGGTGTTGAGCTGGGCCGTGCGCTGGAACGACTGGCGGGCTGCAGATCCCCCCAGGCACCAGAGCGCCACACGGTGACTGCGCTCGATGGCCGCCTGGGCGAGCTCGATGGTGACCTGCGCCGCACGGCGGTTGCCCGCCTGGACGAAGAACCACGGTCGCCCCGGGCGCTCACCGGGCTGCGGTCCCCGGCTCACGGCCCGATCCCCAGCTTGGGCGCGATCTTCCGCAGCACGTCGTCGGTGTGGCGCTGCACGATTCGATCCACGCCAAGCTTTCGCCGCACCAGCTCGTGATAGTGGCGGTGCCTGCCGAAGCGTTGCTGCGCATAGCCTGCCCTGCCCGGGGCTTGCGAGTTGACCACGCTGAAGCCTCCGAGCAGGGTGCTGAGGTGCTGGTCCTTGAACCGCCAGAAGAACTCTATGTGCTCCCCGACCTTCAGGCGCTCGTCCCAGCGCACCCGCCGCAGGGCCTCGGTGCGGGCGACGAACAGGTTGGGAACGAAGTCGTAGATTGGGAACCCAGCCAGCATCCTTCTGCGTCGACCGAAGTGCTGCACCAACACGCGCTCCTCGCGGTAGAGGATTCCGTTGAGGCTGTCCGGGCGCAGCTGCCCATCCTGCGGAGTCAGAGACCGCCCTGCCACAAGGTCCAGCTGGCCACAGCGTTCGAAGGCGTCCAGCGCGTCCTCGATGCGGGTCCGCCTGGTGAAGATGAAATCATCGTCCGCGATCATGGTGAAGTCCGTCTCGACGCGGTCCAGCAAGAAGTTGCGCCCAGCGGACAATCCGACGTCGTAGGGCAGCTCGAACCAACCATCGACTCCCGGCGGGCGCTCGGGCGCGTCCCCGTCATCCGCCGCGAGCACCGTGATGTTCGGATAGAAGGAGCGTATGCTCCGTACGAGGGTCTTCAGGGCCCGGGGACGCATGAAGCTCTTGATGATGATGGTGACCAGCCGGTCGACCCTGTTGGCCGGGTGCGGGCGGCGCTCGGTCGCCGCTGGAGGCATTGCTGTGCCGGGATCCGAGCGCTGTGGGCCGGCGGCCACGATCTGGGCCAGGAGCTCGGCGTGGGGCACGCTGGCGAAGGCGTTCTCGCGGCGGCCGAGCAGCGGCACCTGTCGGCGGCGGGCGATGCCAGCGAAGTCCAGGATCCCACGCACCCCCTGCGGCGTGTTCAGGTCTTCCACATCGAACAGCCGCACGCTGCTGGGATATTCCACGCACAACCGCTCCACCGCGGCGTAGTAGGTGCGCCAGTAGCGCTGCAGCGCCTGCTCCTTGGAGCTGGCGTCGAAGCTGGGGTAGCAGGGATCCCAGGTCGGATGATGCCGCCACTGGCTGCCGTCGCGGTCCATCCAGTGGTTGCGATCCCGGGTCCACGCCAGGGAGCTGGCCACGGTCTCGCGCTCCGCACGTCGCAGCGCGAGGATGCGCGCGTCGGGCCAGGCCGCCAGGATCCCGAGGACATAGGGCAGGTAGAAGAAGGCCACGTCCCCGACCAGACCGGCACCGGGCAGACATCGGAGGATGTCCAGCTTCTGATGCAACAAGGCCTCATCGACCGCCCAGGGCAGGTAGGGCCGCAGCTCATGGCGCACCTGGGCGTCGGGTTGGGCATCGAGCAGGCGGCTCAGGGTTCTGGTGCCGCAGCGCCCGGTGCCCAGGCCGATGACCAGCCGCCTCATGCGCCCCATCCCCGTGAGGATCTGTCCGCCACGACTACCCCAGCAGCTTCTGGGCCTCGATCCATCACTCGCTGGGTGAGCTCGGATGCGGACCAGGCGATGTTGAACTGGGGAGTGGCGCCAGCAGCTTGGTCCAAGGATTGGGCCGCGGCCTGTCGCAGGATGGTGCGGTGCTGGATGCTGCGCATTCTTCACACCAGCTCGCAGCGGTGGCACAGGAACCCTGGGGCTTCGCTGGCCGCCATCACCTCGGGGATCCGCACCAGGAGCGTCTTGAGATCCTCCTCGAGCAGGGAGCCGATGACGATCTCGTTCTCGTAGTCCATGCAGCAGGGGATCAGCTGGCCGCGCCAGTTGACGTGGACCCAGTCGCGCAGGCGGCGGCAGCCCAGGTAGGCTTTGCTGATCCTGACCCGGTGCGGGACGACGTCCCAGGCCACGTTCCCGGCCCGTGAGCCTGGGGGATGGACCGCGTACCTGGGCCTCCTGCGCACGCCGAGGGTCCTCCACATGGGATCGAAGAAGCGGGCGGGTGCATGGGGCCGGCCGATGCACTGGATCCTGCGGGCGATGGGCTCGCTGTCGGTGGCGATCATGAAGCGCTGCAGGTTGGTCAGGCACTTCTCCCAGCTCAGGCCCGTCCAGTGCTCGAACTCCGCACGGTCGGTTCCCTGGAAGGACAACCACACGTCCAGGGACACCCGCCTGCCGAGCGCGGCCAGCTCTTCGGTGGCACGGGCGTCCAGCAGGGCGCAGTTGGTGGACAGCTCCACGCTGCGTGGCGCCAGCGCATCGACCAGCGCATGGGCGCGCTGGAACCAGCGCGGATCCATCAGCGGCTCCGCCTGGAGGTAGAGGGCCAGCTTGGAGTAGCCGCCCGGATAGCGCGCCAGCGCGCGCAGGACGCGCTCGAAGACCCCGGCTGTCATGGCGCCGCCGGCGCGTGAGAGCATGGAGCGGCTGTGGGGGCAGATGCGGCAGGCGGCGTTGCAGCGCGCCGTGGTTTGGAGCTGGAGCTGCTTCTCGCTTTGGGCTGCGCTATGCATGCCGCCCCCGGCGCCCTGCGAGCCGCAGCCTCCTGCTCACGGCCCGATCCCCAGCTTGGGCGCGGTCTTCTGCAGCACGTCGTCGGTGCGGCGCTCCACGATTCGATCCACGCCGATCTTTCGACGCACCAACTCCTGATAGTGATGGTGTCTGCCGAAGCGGTGTTCCGCATAGCCAGCCCTGCCCGGCGC
This sequence comes from uncultured Enterobacterales bacterium, assembly GCA_964454135.1. Classification (GTDB taxonomy): domain Bacteria; phylum Myxococcota_A; class UBA796; order UBA796; family JAFGLY01; genus CAYVQL01. The sequence continues at coordinate 20,435 of CAYVQL010000199.1, forward strand.
GTTCGAGTTGATCACGTTGAAGCCGTCGAGCAGGGTGCTGACATAGTGATCCTTGAA
>CAYVQL010000200.1:0-20424 GCA_964454135.1 uncultured Enterobacterales bacterium
CGTCGGCGTCCTCGTCGATGTCGCCATCGCAGTCGTTGTCGACGCCGTCGCAGTGCTCGACGGCCTCGGGGTTGATGCTGACATCGGTATCGTCGCAGTCATCGGCGTTGGAGACCATGCCCTCGGAGGCGCCCAGGCAGGAACCCTGCACCGGGGCGTCCGGATCGCCGTAGCCGTCCCCATCGGCGTCGGTGTACCAGGTGCACTCCTCGTCGGTCGCCAGCTCGCCCGTGTCGGGCTTCTCCAGGTCGGTGCGACAGGCGGTCAACAAAAAGATGGGGAAGAGCAGATTCCGCATCACGGGCATGGCGACCTCCGGGGAAAGCCAGCAGACAGTGTAGGTGATCCCGCCGCGCTCTCCGAGCCCTATTTTCTCAGGATTCCTGCGAATTTCCCACGACCTGTGCGAGTGAGAGATTCCCAGCTATGTGCCCGGCCATGTTGGAGCTGCGCGATCTCTGTCTCTCCATGGGCGGTCGTGACCTGGTGACCGGGGCGCAGCTGCGCCTGCATCCCGGCGACAAGCTGGGCCTGATCGGCCGCAACGGCGCCGGCAAGACCACGCTGCTGAGGGCCATCTGCGGCAAGGCGGACGTGGAGGGCGGCCAGATCCTGCTGCGTCCCGGTCTGGCCCTGGGCCACATGGACCAGCACTCGGCCGTGCGCGACGAGGCCCGCCTGTGGGACGTGGCGCGGGCCTCCATGACACGCCTGGCCCGCATGCAGCGCCAGCTGGACGAGGCGCAGCGCGCGGTGGAGCAGAGCCGATCCGGGGCGGCGGAGCGCCTGGGAGAGGCCACCGAGGCCTTCCGGCTGGCCGGGGGCTACGCCGCGGACGAGCGGGTGGGCGAGGTGCTGCACGGCCTGGGCTTCGGCAAGCAGGACTGGGAGCGGCCCTGCGGCTCCTTCTCCGGGGGCTGGCAGGTGCGCATCGCCCTGGCGCGGCTGCTGCTGTCCGAGCCGACGCTGATGCTGCTGGACGAGCCCACCAACCACCTGGACGCCGTGGCCCGCAGCTGGCTGGCCGGCTTCTTGAAGCGCTCGCCCCACGCCCTGCTGCTGGTCAGCCACGACCGTCACCTGCTGCAGCGGGTCTGTACGCGCATGGCAGAGATCCACTCACGGCAGCTGCTGGTCTTCAAGGGGGGCCTGCGGGCCTGGCTCGAGGTGCGCGAGCAACGTCTGGCCAGCCAACAGGCCGCCTACCAGTCCCAACAGCAGGAGATCCAACGCCTGGAGCGCTTCGTGACACGCTTTCGGGCCCAGGCCAACAAGGCCTCCCAGGCCCGCTCCAGGCAGCGGCGCCTGGACCGCATGGAGCGCCTGGAGGCCCCGGAGCGCGAGACGCAGCCCCGCTACCAGCTGCCGCCAGCTCCCAAGGCCCTGGGGGACGCGCTGGAGCTGCGCGGGGCCAGCCTGGCCTGGCCCGGAGACGATCCAGTCTTCCAGGGGCTGAATTTTCGCTTGGAGGTGGGCAGCCGCGTGGCCCTGCTGGGACCCAATGGCTGCGGCAAGTCCACCCTCTTGCGCGCCCTGGCGGGCCTGCTGCCCTTGAGCGCCGGACGCCGGCGGATCGGCGAGGGCCTGCGCGTCGGAGTGTTCACCCAGGATCTGGCCCGCGACCTGCCGGCCGAGAGCAGCGCCCTGGACTGCGGCCTGGCGGCCGCCCCCAGCGCCTCGCCGGAGCGCGTGCGCTCGGCCCTGGGCGCCCTGGGCCTGTCCGGCGAGGCGGCCTTGCGCCCCATCGCCTCCCTCTCCGGCGGCGAGCGGGCACGAGTGGCGCTGGCGCGCTTCGCCCTGCGCCCCAGCAACGCCCTGCTGTTGGACGAGCCCACCAACCACCTGGACGCCGTGACCGTGGGCGTGCTGGCCCGCGCCCTGGGAGAATTCGAGGGCTGCCTGCTGATGGCCACCCACGACCGCTACCTGGTGGAGACCGTGGCCACCCACGTGGCCCATGTGCGCCAGGGGCGCGTGACGCTGCACGAAGGGGTGCGTGCTCAGGACTTCGAGCCCTTCGTACCCGAGCGGGAGAAGGGTCGCGGCCCGGGTGCCGGAGCCGCGGACTACGCCACACGCAAGCGTCGCGCCCGCGAGCAGCAACGCCTGCGCCGCCGCATCGCGGCTATCCAGGCCGAGATCGAGAGCAACGAGGCCAGCCTGGAGGCCAACGAGGCCCAGCTCTTCGACGCAGCCAACGACTACCGCCACGCTGCGGAGTTGGAGCGGCAGCGGCGCGAGCTGGAGGCGCTGGGGGAACGCCTGTACGGCGAGTGGGAAGAGCTGGAGGCGCGACTGGGGGAGGGCGAGGCTTGAGGCGCCGCCGCCGAGCCGCTGCGGAACCCGCCCATCTCACCCGACGACTTGTGCCCGCCCCGGCGAACCAATAGCAAGCGGCCATGCTCTCTCCTCTGCCCTGGCTGCTGGTCTCCTGCGGATCCCAGGCCCCTGCCCCGCCGCCCTTCGCCCTGGCCGCGCATCCCGAGGCCATCGTGGCGCTGGAGCTGCCCGCAGGCAACCGCCCTGGCGGCCAGCCGGTTCCCGACACCGTCCCCCTGCAGGGACCCTTCGAGCTCACCTGGGAGCAGAACGACCTGGCCGAGTACCAGCACCCCATGCCCGTGGGCCAGGTCTTCTACGGCCACAACTCCCGCAGCGCGCCTCCCGACATGCAGCTGCTGGACGCCCAGGGCCGCGTCCTGGTCTATTCCGAGAAGCGCAACAAGAACCACACCAAGACCACCTGGCGCGCCTTGCGCGGCCGCCTCTGGGTGCGGCCCGCCAAGGGCGAGCCCGCGCCCGAGCCCGGCCAGCTCCAGCTGCGCTATCCTCCGGCCACCGCGTGGGAGAACGAGCTCAACGTCAGCAGCTCCCAGCTGGAGGGGACGGCCTTCGTCACGCGCCTGATGAAGCTGGAGAACGACGCCTGGCAAGGCGTCTACCTGCCGGCCCCGGCCGAGTCCGTCTGGCAGGTGGACGTACCCCCGGCCGGGGTGCTGGATTTCGACGCCCGCCTGCTGTCCAGCGCCGTGCCCAGCGCCGAGCGTAGCGACGGCGCCAGCCTGGCTGTCGAGGTGAGGACGAGCGAGGGGACGCGGCGCGTGGCGGAGCTGTCGCTCGACGCCGAGCAGTGGCGTCACGAGCGCGTGGATCTCTCGGACTGGGCCGGACAGCGCGTTCAGCTGAGCCTGGCGACCGATCCCGGCGAGAGCCCGCTCTTCGACTACGTCTTCCTGGCCAATCCCGCGGTCTTCTCGCCCCGCGACCACCCCCGACGACTGCTGCTGGTCTTCATCGACACGCTGCGCCTGGACCACGTTGGGCTGTACGGCTACCAGCGCGACACCACGCCCTTTCTGGACCGCTGGTCCGAGGGGGCGGTGGTCTTCGAGCAGGCCCGCTCCACCTCGTCCTGGACCCTGCCCGCCGCGCGCACGGCTTTCTCGGGGGATCCCCCGGCACTCTGGCACCAGCGCCCCAACCTGCCCCAGCGCTTGGAGCAGGCCGGCTTCGTCACCGGCGCCTTCGTCTCCAACGCCTACATGACCGACGGCTTCGACATGGGCGTGGACTGGTCGGAGCACCGCTACAAGCTGATCGAGCCCGCCGAGGAGCAGGTGGAGAAGGCCGAGCGCTTCTTCAAGCGCCACGCCGACAGGGACGCCGCCGTGGTGGTGCAGTTCATGGATCCCCACCTGCCCTACCTGGAGCCCGAGAGCCACGCCTCGCTCTGGGCGGGCGCCGAGCCCCCGGCCCTGGCGGGCTACCGGGGTCGCAAGGAGCTGCGCAAGATCGGCCGCCGCAAGAGCACCGACCTGGAGCGCGTCAAGCGCTACCTGCTGGCGCGCTACGATCAGAACATCCGCTACGTGGACGATCAGCTGCAGCAGCTCTTCGACGCCGCCGGGCCCCGCGCCGTGGTGGGGGTCTTCGCCGATCACGGCGAGGAGTTCTGGGATCACGGCGAAGTGGAGCACGGCCACAGCTTCTACGAGGAGCTGGTGCGCGTGCCCATGCTGGTGGGCGCGCCGGGCCTGCAGCCTGGGCGCGTGGCCACCCCGGTCTCGCTGATGGACTTGACGCCCACCCTGCTGGACCTGCTGGGGCTACCCGCCCAGGGCATGACCGGACGCTCCCTGCTGCCCCTGGCGCGCGGCGACGCCGGCCAGGAAGAGGCCTTCTCCGGCCGCCCCCAGTTCTTCGGCGACATGCTCTACGGCCCCGATGCCTGGGGTGTGGCGGACCGTGGCCACAAGTGGATCTCCAGCTCCGCCAGCCAGTCGCTCTACGACCTGCAGGCCGATCCCCAGGAGCAACGCGACCTGGCCATCGAGCCAGGCCGGGATCTCTCGCCCTACCCCCGGGCCCTGAGCCGCGCCCTGGGGCGCGAGGCGGTCACCGTCTGGCTGCTGACGGGCTTCGGCTCGGGCGAGGCGGCTTCCTTCAAGCGGGGCAGCGTGACAGCCAGTCACCCGGCCGGCTTTCTGCGGGCCTGGCATCCCTTCGCCATGTTCGGCGACCACGCCGAGCCGCGCATCGAGGACGGGCGCGCTACCGTGGAGCGCAGCGAGGACGCCCTGATCCCCCGCGAGATCTTCCTGCAGCCCGCGGGCGATCCCATGGACCCCCGCGGTCTCTGCCTGCACATCGAGCGCGAGGGCAAGAGCTGGGACGGATGCTACGAACCCGAGACGCTCCCGCCCCTGGGGCCGCGAAACGGCGAGTCCCCCGAATTCCTGCAGGTGGGCCAGGGCCACGCCCGCTTCCGGGTGGCGCTGCACGTGGCGCCCCTGCCAGCAGAGCAGGAGCTGCCGGGCAGCTCGACGCGGGTGGAGGAGGAATTGAGGCTGTTGGGGTACACTGACTAGGCCCCTACCTGCTGGGACGGCGCTGTCGCCAGCGAGGGTCCAGGAGCCCAGTACGATGCGTTCCGCAGCTTCCAGCGCCTCGCCTACACGGACTCCGCGCTCCGGGGGCGCGCTGGGCCTGCTGCTGGCCGCCACTGCGTGTCACCCCTCCCCCGCCCTGGTGGACGCAGGACCCATCTGGGTGTCCGTCCCGGAGCAGGACGTGCCCATGTCCTTCCGGGCCGACAATGAGCCCGCCATCTTCGCCGACCAGGCTCCGGGCCCGCCCTCCTGTCCCGACATCTTCGCGCTGCCCGGAGGAGGCCGGGGCATGTGGTTCCACTACGAGGACGAGCTGGGGGGCAGCCACATCGGCCGGGCGCGCTTGACCGAGCTGGGCTGGTCGGTCGACGCGCGGCCCGCCCTGAGCGCCGCCGAGCAGGGCTGGCGCGGCGTGGGCTGCACGAGCACGCTGGCGGACGAACAGGGGCTGCGCCTCTGGCTGGGCGCCGAGGACGGGCAAGGCCGGCGCGGCATCTTCTCGGCCCGCTCGCCGGATGGACGGCGCATCGTCATCGATCAGACCGCAGCGCTGTTCGACGAGGGAGAAGAGGGCAAGCTCGGCCTGTCGGATCCCTCGGTCGCCTATCACCAGGGCGTGCACTACCTCTACGCGCGACGTGGAACCTCCAGGCGCGCCAAGCTCTCCCTGCACACCTCTGCGGACGGCGTGCGCTGGGAGCGAAAGAAGATGACCGTGACCCCGCCCATCGGGAGCTCCAGGATGGACTACGGCTCCCCCCACGTGCGGGTCTCCAAGGGCCAGTTCCTGCTCTGGCTGCTCATGGGCCGACCGAGCAGGAACGACGACCAGAGCAGCTCGGATCCGGACAAGGTGCACGGCAGCGGCCTGCTCTTCGTCAGCACTCCCGATCCGACGGTCATCGACCTCAGCCATAGGCCCACCGCGCTCAAGCCCGGACGCGTCGACTACAAGTCCCTGCGCGTCGATGGCCCCTGCGCCGTCTATGAGGGGGGCGAGCTGGCCCTGTATTTCCACGCCCGCGGCGACGGCAATCCCGGCGCCATCGGCCGCGCCTTCAGCGCCTATCTTCCCACCAGCGAGCAGGATGCCGCGGGAGCCGATGCAACGGACAGAGACCTGCAGGCCATCCCCAAGGAGCCGACGGACAGCGCCCACCTGCTGCCCATCGCGGGGGGCGAGCTCCTGCTGCTGGGGACGATCCAGCATTCCATGCTGCATATCCCCGCCGGCGAGTTCGTCATGGGCAGTCCGCTGGACGAGGAAGGACGCCAGCTCGACGAACCGCAGCACCACGTCACGCTGACCCGTCCCTTCCTCTTGGGCGACACCGAGGTCACCCAGGCCATGTACGCCGCCGTCATGGGCAGCAACCCGGCCGAGAACAAGGGGGCCAGGTATCCCGTGGAGCAGGTCAGCTGGGTCGACGCCGTGCAGTTCTGCAACGCCCTGTCGGCGCTGGCCGGACTGCAGCCGGTCTACCAGGGCAGCGGAAACGACGTGACCTGGGACCAGCAGGCCAACGGCTTCCGGCTGCCCAGCGAAGCCGAGTGGGAGTACGCGGCGCGCGCCGGCGTGCCCGACCACGCCTGGGCGGCGCTCGGTTCCGTGAAGGAGGGCGCCTGGTTCCGCATCAACTCGGACGGGCACTCCCACCCCGTGGCCCAGCTGCTGCCCAACCCCTGGGGCCTGTACGACATGAACGGCAACGTCTACGAGTGGGTCTGGGACCGCAAGGGGCGCTATCGGGGCGACGCCATCGACCCGGTGGAGTCCGCCCTCGACACGCCCTTTCGCTGCGAACGCGGCGGCTCGTTCCGCAACGGCCACAACTCCCTGCGCAACGCCAACCGCGGACGCATGGAGTTCGATGGCAAGAGCTACAACCTGGGATTCAGGCTGGCGCGCAATGCGGATGGCATAGAGCCGGCGGACAAGTAGAGCCTGGGCTCAACCCGCCAGCCGCTTCAGCGCCGCCAGCAGCTCCTCCAGCGCGGTCAAGAGCTTCTCGTCCTGCGTCACGTAGTGCCGGCGGGCGTCGAAGCGCAGCGTGACCTGCTCGAAGGGCTCCACCTCGACCGTGGTACGCACCAGCTTGCCGCTGCTGCGGTGCTTCATCGTAAGCTCCCGCTCGCCCAGCGGCAGCATCAGGGTCAGCTGCTGGCCGCCCTTCATCTTGGCCACCCGCTGTCCATCGGAGAGCACATCGGCGGGCTCGGAGGAGAGGTTCACCAGGCGCAGGGGGGCGTTCTCGGGAGCGGGCACCACGTAGCGGGCCCCGTCGTAGGGCAGCACCTCGATCACGTCGCTGCGCAGCAGGCGGCCTCGCCCATCGAAGACCGCCACGGGCACCGAGCCCACGGCCACGCCCTCGAGCACGCGCGTCTCACCGATGTCCAGCGTCACAGCGGCCTGGGCGCCCACCTCCAGCTTCAGCTTCAGGGGCTGGACATTGCGCAGGCGCACGTCGGCCACCCGCGGCGCCTCGGCCACGTAGCGGCTGCCGCCCCCGCGGGTCACGCTGGCGCTGCCGCTGTCCAACAGGCGCGCGCCCTCCTTCAGCTGCACCGTGCAGGGACCGGGATCGAGCACGTAGCTGCGCTCGGCGCCCGCCGCGAGCAGGCCCCGATCCTCCTTGTCGAGCCACAGGCGGGCCGGGCGGCCGGTCTGGTTGGCCACGGTCAGCCGCCCTTCGTAGGGCGGGACCACCACGCGCGTCTGCCGGCCGGGGGCCACGCGCACCCGCTCGCGCAGCGCCGTGCGCCCGTCGTCCAGCTTCGCCAGCAGCTCGTGCTCCCCGGCTCGCAGCCGGAACACGCCCTCGGACTCCGGACCCAGCCGGCCCAGCTGGCGGCCATCGGCCAGCACCGTCACATGGGCGATGCGCGCGTTGTCCACGGCCAGCTTTCCATAGGGCCCGGCGGCCTGGGCAGGCCAGCAGCAGAACAGGCCGGCGGCCAGCACCAGCGTCCCAAAGACCATCGCGATCAGATGCCTCAGCATGATTCCCTCCTTTGTTGGGGGTTCACGACTGTGTGGCGCTGTCGTCCATCGACGCGCGACGCGCCGAAGCATTCAACGAGCCGCGCGCCCTCCGCTCTCGCGACGCCGCCTATCGCGGGCCACGCCGTCCCCGGGCCCGCTTAAAGCGCGGCGTCCCCTCCTCCTCCAGGGCCTGTAGAAGCGGGAACCTGGGCCGCAGGCCGCTTCAGCAGGCGCTGGCAGCCCTCGGGCTTGTTCGTCAGCCTGCGCGCCTCGCGGTCGCAGCTCTTGCGGGCCGGACCATCACCCCCGCAACGCCCCACCTCGAGACAGGCCACGCAGGCGCCCAGCCAGCTGCCCACCGCCCGCGGATAGCTGCTGACGGACTGCGCGACGCGCTGCAGCTCGTCCGCGTCCGGCCCCGCCAGATACCAGCGCTGCAGGGCGTGCCTGGCGCAGTCCCTTCCCAGCTGCCCCAGGTGGCTCCCGCAGCGTTCGATCTGCAGCAACACATCCGATGCCGGGCGGGCATCCAGCACCTCGAAGGCGCAGTCCGCATCATCGGCGCAGAACTCCAGCAGTGTGGACACGGGGGTGCCGCTGCCGTGCTCCAGCCGCCTGGACACCCAGTGCCGCCGGCAGCGCTTCTCCCAGGCTCCCGCCATGCCGCAGCTGCGCTCCGCTTGCCGTACGTCGGCGATCTCCGGCGCGTAGCGCGCGATGCAATACTGGTACACGCCCTCCGTGTCGCGGTACTGCAGGCAGGGTTCGAAGTCCGAGGACAGGGGCTCGGGCTCGGGCTCGCTTCCACAGGAAGCTAGCGCCGCAAGTGAGGCGAGTAGTGCTCGCGAAAGCAATAGCCACGCTCCTTTTCGTCGAGCAGGCCGCAGAGCTGCTTGCCCTGCTCGTCGGCGATTCGATCCGCATGTTGGCTCAACCAGCCGGTCACCGCCGCGTTGCGGACGATGGGATCCGCGATGTCCGCGGCCTTCGCCAGCACTTGCTCCGCCGCTTCCGGGCCCAGGACCATCACCTCCCGGTAGCCGCACTTGTCGCGCTCGAGGCCGGGCGGCAGCGCTGAGCAGGGTTGCGCTCCGGCCGGGCAGCCCGAGAGCGGCAGCGAGAGGATCGACGCGAAGATGAAACGCATGGGGCGTCTCACGGTAGCACGGCCCGCAGCGCTTGGCGGCCCATCCCCACCAGCAGAAACGGGCACCGAAACACGCCTCCGCGCCCCTCTCGGCTGCAGCCAGCCCGAAAAAAGCGCAGCCCGACGCGCAGGCAGCCCTTGACCAGGGGCCCCCGGCCGGCAAGAAAGCCCCACCATGGATGCCCCCGCCCCTGCCCCACGATCGGAAGGCCTGACCCGCAACGCCGCGGTGATCGCCGTCGCCGCCGCGGTGGTGCGTATCTCAGGGCTGCTGCGCGAGGTGGTCTTCGCCGCGTTCTTCGGGGCGGGCATGGCCACCGACGCCTACAACGCGGCCTTCCGCGCCTCGCAGTTCTTCCGCGAGCTGCTGGCCGAAGGCTCCCTGGCCAACATCTACGTCCCCATCTTCTCCGAAGCCTCGGAAAAAGACGGACTGAAGGCCGCCTGGCGCCTGGCCAACGCCTTCTTGGGTCTGCTGCTGCTGCTGCTGGGCGCCATCACCATCATCACCTTCGTCTTCGCCGAGGGCTGGGTCTACGCCGTGGCCTGGGGTTTCTCCGCCGACCCCGAGAAGTTCGCCCTGACCGCCACCTTGACCCGCATCATGGCGCCCTTTCTGGCCACGGTCAGCCTGGCCAGCCTGTTCATGGGCATGCTGAACGTGCGCGGGCGCTTCTTCCTGCCGGCCGTGGCACCGGCCAGCTTCAACCTGGCCATCATCGTGGCTTGCTTCGCCAAGGAACCCTTCGAGGCCTGGAGCGGCCAGCCAGGCATCCTGCTGGTGGCCATCGCCTCGGTGGTGGGCGGCGTGGGCCAGTTCGCCGTACAGCTGCCGGCGCTGTACAGCGAGGGCTTCCGCTTCCGGCCGCGCCTGTACTGGCACCCGCGCTTCAAGCGGCTGTTCCTCTTCGCGGTGCCGGCTTTCATCGGCATCATGACCGTGCAGTTCAACCTGCTGGTGGAGAGCCAGCTGGCCAGCCGCTTCGGCGATGGACCTGTCAGCTACCTGCAGTACGCCTTCCGCCTGGCCCAGCTGCCCAACACCATCGTGGCCGCCGCCGTGGGCACGGCCGCCCTGGCGGGCCTGTCGGCCATAGCCGCCCGCGGTCGTCGCCAGGAGCTGGCCAGCTCCCTGGGCGAGGCCATCAGCCTGACCAGCTTCCTGGTGATCCCCTCGTCGGTGGGCCTCTACATGCTGGCCGATCCCATCATCGAGCTCACCTACGAGCGCGGCGCCTTCACTCCTGAAGCCTCCCAGGCCACGGCCGCCGTGCTGCGCATGTACGCCCTGGCCACCTGGGGCATCTGCCTGCACCGCGTGCTCCTGCCCAGCTACTACGCCATCGGCTACCCCTACTTCCCCATGGGCGTGGCCATCGCCACCATGGCCGCCAAGCTGCCCGTGGCCCTGGCGCTGGTCTACCCGCTGGGGCTGGGCTTCATCGGCCTGCCCCTGTCCCACTGCGTGCTGATCAGCTTGGAGGTGGCGCTGCTGTGGTGGGGTCTGGGCTCGCGGGCCGGTCGTCTGCCCCGCCGCGTATACAGCGACCACCTGCGCATCCTGGCGGCGGCCGCTGTCATGGGCCTGGCGCTGCACTACGCCCGCCCGTGGGCCCATGGCCTGCTCCTGTTGCCCTTGGTGGCCGGTGCCAGCGCCGTCTTCTTCGTGAGCGCCCACCTGCTCGGGCTGCCCTACTCGCGCAAGCTGATGAGCAAGCTGCGCCGCGGTCGCCCCCGCGGACTGCCCCCCACGGTGGATCCCCAGACGAGCGCCGCCCTGCGGGCCATGGCCGGTGGTCGCCTGGGCGCCCTGGACCTGCGCGACGGCGTGCTGCATGTCAGCACCGACGGCGGCGCGTGGACGATCAGCGCCGTCAAGGGCGTGTTGCTGGCCGAGAGCGGCGCAGCCGCGGCCCAGGGTCACGGCGCACCCCTGGCCGTGCGCGCCGTGATGCGCGTCGGGCAGGGCCCGCCCGCCTTGCACGGGCTGCAGCTGGGCGAGCGCTCCTTCCGCGCCGAGGGCGACCTGGTGGCGGACGGGCACGCCTCCGGCCCGGTGATCCCCGTGACCGCGGACTAGGTGGAAGAGGAAGGGAGAGACCACACGACGCTCAAGTCCCCGTGGCGGCTCTGCGCGACAGGAGCTACAGTGCGCGCCGCCAGCAGAAACTCGCTCATGGCGCAAGCGCGCGAGGAACGCCGATGAAGGTCGCCCTGATCAACCCCACGCCCATGGACCACTACGCCCCCTGCCTGCGGACCCTGTCCGCCTACCTGCGGGCCCACGGTCACGACACGCGCATCATCTTCCTGCCGGCCGACACCTACGGCCGGCGCTTCGACAAAGGAACGGCCGCCATCATCCAGGCGCCCCAGAGCATGGTGGAAGACATGCTGGCGCTGGTGGAAGACTGCGACATGGTCGGCATCTCTTTCTTGAGCACCATGTTCGACATGGCGGTGCAGGCCACGCGGGCCATCCAGCTGCGCTTTCCGGAGATGCCCCTGGTCTGGGGTGGCTTCCACTCCACCACCATGCCCCAGCAGGCGCTGCAGTTCGTAGACATGGTCTGTGTGGGCGAGGGCGAGCTGGCTTTTCTGGAGCTGGCCGATCGGCTGGAAGCGGGCCGCGAGCCCTACGACATCCGCAACTTCTGGTTCCGCCGCCCCGACGGCCGCGTGGTGGGCAACCCGGTGCGGCCCCTGATCCAGGACCTGGACACCCTGCCCTTCCAGGACTTCGAGCTGCACGACGACTGGAGCTACGACGACAAGAAGCAGCACCTGGTGCGCCTGGACTGGGACCGCTGGCGCGAGGTGGGCCCGCGCTACATCGATCGCACGGGCACCATGCGCCTGGCCTACAAGACCATGATCACCCGCGGCTGCCCCCACAAGTGCAGCTACTGCGGCGTGGCCTTCGCCCACGACCTGTACAAGGGCCAGCGCTACCTGCGCCGGCGCTCCGTGGAGCACCTGATAGGCGAGATCAAGCACGTCGTCCGCATGTGGCCCGAGATAGGCATGGTCCACTTCCAGGACGATGTGTTCTTCTCCACCTCCACCGCCGAAATAGTCAAGTTCTCCCAGTTCTGGAAGCGCGAGATTGGCATGCCCTTCCGGGCCCAGTGCTCGCCCACTACCATCAACGAAGAGAAATACTCCTCGCTGGTGGACGCCGGCCTGTGCTTCACCGAGCTGGGCATCCAGACCGGCTCGGCGGACATCATGAAGATGTACAAGCGCGGCATGACCAACGAGCAGCTGCTCAAGGCCGTCAACATCATCACCAAGTACGCCCACAGCACTCAGATCCCCGACTACCACGTGATCCTCGACAACCCCTGGGAGACCACCGAGGATGTGCTCAAGAACCTGAGGCTGCTGTGGACCCTGCCCACGCCCTACAACCTGCTGCCGTCGTCGCTGGTGCCCTACCCCGGCACCGAGTTCTACCACAAGACCATCGAGGACGGCTTCGTCACCGACGAGTACAACCAGATCTACCGCAAGGGCTTCCACACCCCCAACGGCTGCTACCTGAACTTCCTGTTCTTCCTGACCATCTTCAACAACCTGCCCAAGGAGGTCATCCAGTTCTTGGCCTCCGACCGCTTCGTGCGCCTGTTCAACCGCCGCAAGTACGACGAAGTGTGGGGCAAGGCCTACGAGCGCGGCGAGCGCATCCGGCAGGTCCAGAAGCTCTCCACCTTCCTGCTGAAGGGCAAGCTGCTGGAGATCCCCAGCATCCGTGAGCTGAAGCGCGTCGCAAACCAGATGAAGTAGCGGCACCAGTTCAACAGGAGCGACGGCACCATGGCCCCCACCCTCCTGCTGGCCGCCGCGCTCGCTGCCGCGCCCGCGCGGAGCGCCGGGTTCCACTTGTTGAAGGTGGAGGGATTGGCCGGCACCAGCGAGCAGGCCAGCGTGGAGGCCGGCCTGGGCGTGTCGCTCTACTCCGAAGAGCTGGCGGCCTGGCTCACCCTGGGCCACCCTGAGCTGGACCAGGGTCACCACGTGAAGGAGTGGTGGGTGGAGAGCCGCTACCGGGGCCCGGTGATGGGCACCCTGCCGGCGGCCATGGAGGTGGCGGGCTTCGAGGAGCCTGCGCGCGAGGGCTGGGCCAATGTGCTGGTGCCCTTCCGCTCCTGGCGCTTCGGCGCCGACCACACCACCCGTCACTGGCTGGAGTGGGACTGGGGGCAGCACGTGGCCTTCAACTTCGCGGGGCTGACCGACACCAGCCACCGGCAGCTGCTCTTCGGCCCGACCCTGGGCCTGGGCCTCAACCTCACCTGGTGGGAGGGCTGGAAGGGGGATTTCGCGCGCATCACCAATACCGGCAAGATCACGGCCGAGGCGGGCTGGGTGGCGGGCTTCACGGTGAACGACACCTACTACGCCCAGGCCCGCGCGCTGGGCCACTACGACGCCTTCGGCGTGCACCAGGTCAACCTGAACCTCTCGGGGCTGGTGGGCTTCTTCCTGGGCCAGGCGGGCATTCCCCTCGGTCTGGAGATCTCCGCCGAGCTGGACCACGGCGATGACACCTGGGACGGCCTGCCCGCCACGGTCTACGGCGCCAGGGCCGCGCTGGTCTACCGCCTGGTGCCCGAACCGCCCCAGGGGGAGATCCGCAGCCTGCTGCAGGCCTTGGAGGATGCGACCCGTGACGCTCCAGCGCCGGCACCAGGGACGGGCGAGCCGCCGGGGGAGTCCGCCGCGCCGCAGGATCCGCAGCCAGCGCAGCCGGTTGGCGAGGATTCTGCCGTGCCCGAGGTCACGCCCCTGCCCGAGGAGCAGGTAGAGGGTGAGTCGACGGAGCAGGAGGACTCCGCGGCGCCGGAGGAGCCCGTCGCGGGTGAGGAGGACGCTACCTCCGGGCAGCAGGATGAGCAGGCGCCTCAGGAGCCGGCGGACGAGGAGAGCCCTCGACAAGGCCCGGTCCAGGGGGGGCAGGGGCCGCCGCTCTAGCCACCATCGACTTGCAGGAGCTCCGGGAGGACACGCGCTACGTCCTGGACTGTCATCGCAGCATCGCCCTGGCCGAGAGCGGGGAGGCATCTACCTGCGGCTGAAAAACACCGGCAAACCTGAATGAATCTGGGCCGCGCCGGCGGTTTGCAAATATTTGACAACTTTCCGTGTCACAGTCTTGCTCCTGCTGTCCTTTGTTCTCGTACAGCGATGAAGCTGCGCATCTTCACCCGAGAAAGGAGCAGGGGGTGACGCGAGGGGTGCTGCAAGTACCGGGGGGGCATCGGCGAGTGGCTTGAGATCGGGATTCTTCAGGGAGGTGGGTGATGGGTGAGAGGTCGAAGAAAGAACAGGGGGGGGGCAGTGATATGCACGGTTCTAAAGGGGTTTATTCAGGACTGACGGGAGCGGATCGGCTGGATGAGGCGCTGCTGGACAGGGCGGTGCGGGATCTGAATCGGCTGGTCGCCATGAAGGGCCTGGGAAAGGTCTTCGAGGTCGGTCGCTACGTGATCGAGACCTTCTTCGACGGCGACTACGGCGCGTTTCGCGAGCAGCGGAAGAGCAGCGTGACCTTCAGGCAGCTGGGGCGGCGCAAAGACCTGGTCCTGTCCCACAGCAGCATCTACCACTACGTGGCGGTGGCGGAGCAGGTGGAGCGCTTGCCGGACGAGCTGGCCTGGGCGCTGAGCTTCTCGCACCACAAGGTGCTGCTGCCCGTGAAGGATCCCGAGACCGAGCTCGCTCTGGCGCGAGCGGCCGTGGATGAAGACCTCATGGTGGCCGCTCTTCAAGTACGGGTCCACGCGTTTCTGGATCGCACACCGGGGAAGCGAACCGGGCTGCGACCCTTGCCGGCAGAGGTGAAGAAGCTGAGTCGCCTGGAGAAGGCGGCAGAGCGGATCGACATCGATGAAATCAGCGGGGAGGGAATCCTCGAGCACTTCGATGCTCCGCGCCTCGAGCGCCTGGCGGGCAACCTGGGCGGGTTGAGCCAGGCCCTGCTTGGGGCGCTCCATCAGCCCGAGGGAGGAGGTGGGTAGGCGGGCTGGAGGGTTTGTTTCTACGTGGAAACAAGTTGGGAGTGATTGCGAAGCCAAGGGCAGCGTTGGTCCGCAGCGCCGACTCCGTCGTTCGATGGGGCTGAGCGAGCGGGGTGGGGCGGGGCGTCGGTGATGCTGGGAGGCGCCCGGGAGGTCAGGGCGTTTCCAGCTGTATTCCTGTTTCTACGTGGCATTTGCGTGTGAAGTATTTGTCACGGGCAGTATTCGGTCTGGTGTCCGCGGGCGGACTGTGAGAGGGTGGTGGAGGTGAAGGGGCGAGCGCGCCCCGCACCACGACACCAGGGAACACCATCATCATGGAGGCATGACATGTCCATTCGCATCTCTACGTTCGCGTTTTCGGCTCTGCTGGTCGGGGTTGGGGTTCATTCGGAGGTGGCTCAGGCAGACGACTACTGCCCGTCCTCGCCGACAGACTGGGACATCGAAGACTGCGATGGCCGCTGCAACCTGTCCGGCAACACCTGGACCTGCAACCTGTCAGCATCGACGGGATCGGTACTGGTCGTCATGGTTCAGGGCTATGGCGACGCAAAGGACCACGACTACTCGGCATGGGGCCACAACAACGACGGCGAGGAAGAGAATCCCTTCTGCTGCAACATCGCTGATGGCGACGCCAAGAAAGGGGGAATCACCAACTTTGAGATCATCGGGGGCTATGCGGATGATTCGATCGCCTTCACCTGGGATTCGCTGTCCTACAACTTGCAGTCTGCCGGATATCGGGCCATCGAGGGCCTCATCCAGGGTGGATACGGCAACGACGTTATCAAGGGTTCGGATGAGGACGACGCTGCCTACTCCGAGGAGCTCGATGGGGAGGAAGCCGAAGATACCATTCACGCCAACGGTGGCGATGATCTCGTCGTCGGCGGGGACAACGACGACACGTTGAACGGCGATGGCGGGGACGACACGATGTGGGGCAACGCGGGCGACGACATCATGAGGGGCGGCCCAGGCGACGACACCATGAATGGCGGTACGGATGAGGACCGCATGAGCGGGAACGGGGGGCACGACACCATGAATGGCGGGCACGATGCGGATATCATGTGTGGCGGGGACAACAATGGTGACTCCCTGCATGCAGGCGATACCGACTATGAGAATCCCGGTGACATCCTCTGGGGGCAGCACAAGGGGGCCGATCTCACCTGCGGTGGGACGGGCGCCTACACAGACTATGAATCAACATCGAGCCTCAACGATGTTTGCGACGGGACCGTGCTCGGAATCCAACCAGGAGCCTGTCCGTAGGAGGGGACCATTCGACGCGAAGAAGCCACCCCTGCAGTTCAAACAGGCTGCAGGCGGGGTTCATCATTATCTCGAAAGCCATTTGCAGTAGCTCTGCACAGATGGACGGCGTGGATACCTCATGATACTCTTCGCAGCGTAGCTATCGACATCGCCATGCCCGCATCCCACTCCTCCCCACAGTCTCGCTCGTGGCTCCGTTGGTGCGTAGCTGGCAGTCTCTCAGCCCTCTTCCCCGGCTGCTGCATGGACTACCAGCAAGGCGCCCAGCGCCCCATCGAAACCACCACGCCCAGCGACACCTCGGAGCCCGACGAGCCCTGCGACGGGTTGGACAACGATGGCGATGGCCTGGTGGACGAACGCCATAGCGACGCGGACGGCGATGGCATAGCCGACTGCATCGACGAGGGCTGCGAGGTGGAGCTGCTCGCGGCAGAGGAGGTCTCGGAGAGCCCGGCTTGCGAGGTGGCGCTCACACCGCCCGCCGATCCCTGGGCGATCGAGTTGCTCTGGGAGACCGGAGCTGACGGTGAGAGCTGCATCGGAGGCAGCGTCGTGGCCGATATCGACGACGATGGGATCTCCGACCTGCTCTGCCCAGGCCACCAACAGCTCATAGTCCACTCGGGAGATGATGGCCATATACTGTGGACCAACGGGGAGTTCGATACCTATGCTCCCCTAGCCGTGGCGGATCTGGACGGAGACAAGGCCCTGGAAATCGTTGGAAGGAGCCCCTATGACGAGATCCTCCGCGTGAACGCCGATGGCGTGCTTCAGTGGCGCAGCGGGTCGCTCGAGACCGTCACTACGTCTTCTTCTTCCAGCAACTATCAAGCTAGGCGCTCCATCGAAATCGCGGACCTGTTGGGTGATGGCCGCCTGGATGTGGTCATCAACCAGGCCATCCTCTCCGCTGAGGACGGCTCTCTCGCTGCTACGATGGACAGCGAAATTCGCATGGGTGACAACTCGCTGGTGGTGGAAGATATCGACTTGGATGGCCAGCAGGAGATCGTGGTTCGCGGGAACGCGTTCGGCTCCCTCGGCACGCTCGAATGGTCGGTCCCAGAGTCAGACAACAGGTACAGCGCAAACACGCCGCTGGCGGTACAGGCGGATGATGATGACAAGGCTGAGATCGCCTTCGTGGCTGGCAGCACTTTCCGAGTTGTGGAGGACGATGGCAGCCCGCTCGTCGAGGTCGCTCTACCCGCGGAGCGGGAAACGCACTGCACAGCCTGTGCGGGCGACATCGACGGCGACGGGGAGATGGAGGTGCTCATCTCCGATCATACAACACTGCGCGCGCTGGACCTACGCGGCAACGAGCTTTGGGCAGCGGATATCAATGATCCCACGAGCTTCGTCGGATGCACGGTCTTCGACTTCGACCTGGACGGCGCCAAAGAGGTGCTGCTGTCCGACGAGCAGAATTTCTTCATATTCGACGGTAGCAGTGGCGTGGTTCTTTACCAAGATGCCCGTGGGGCGGGCACCGTAGGCGAATTCCCCCTCGTCGTGGACCTCGACAGCGACGATTCCGTAGAGATCGTGGTGCTGAATGCTGGCGGAAGCGTGCGCGTCTACAGCAACATCAACCGCGACTGGCCCCCCGGCTCTCCCATCTGGCCCTCGGCCACGTGGTCGGGCACCAGCCTTTTCCTGGATGGCTCCGTGCCCCGCACGCCTGAGGCCCCCTGGCTGAGCACTGAGGTCTGGCGCGGCCAGCCCGAGCATATCATCCCGGGCATGGACCTGCGCCCCGAGATCATGGACTGGTGCGTCTCCTCCTGCGACGAAGAGGCGGGCCAGGTGCTGCTGGCCCTGCGTGTCGTCAACCTGGGCCCCCAGGAGGTGCAGCGCGGCGTGAGCGTGGCCGTCTACAGTCTGGCCGCAGCGGGTGCCCGCCAGCTGCTGGGCACGGTCGAGTACACGGAGTTCATCGACAACGGGACAGCCAGCGCGGCCCACCAGGTCGCGCTCACGGTCGAGCAGGCCCGTGCCGGAGTGGTCTTCGTCGCCGGCGACGTGGGCCGACAGGTCCTGGTCGTGGAAGACTGCGATCCGAGCAACAACGAGCTGGAGTGGCGCCTTGCGGACTGCGACTGAGCCATCGCTCCTCGGCCTGGCGCTTCTGCTGGCAGCCTGCTGCCCGGATCCCCCGCTCCCCTTGGACACGGGCTCCCCTTCGCCACCGGTCGACACGGCCCCCCCGCCCCAGGACCTGGACGGCGACGGTTGGACCGTCGAGGAAGGCGACTGCGACGATGGCGATCCCGCCGTCTATCCCGACGCCTACGAGATCTGGTACGACGGCATCGACAGCGACTGTGACGGCGCCAGCGACTACGACAGCGATGGCGACGGCTGGGACAGCGACGCCTACGGCGGCCAGGACTGCGACGACATGGACCCGGCGGTCAACCCGGATGCGGGCGAGGTGGCCGGCAACGGGGAGGACGACGACTGCGACGGGGGGACCGACAGCCCCCTGGACCTCTCTTCCACGATCGCCTTCATCGGGGAGCAGTCCAGCGACCGGGCCGGGATCGCCGTTGCCGGAACGGGGGACGTTAACGGCGACGGGCACGACGATCTGCTGGTGAGCGCCCAGGAAGGCGGCGAAGGAACGTTGAACGGCACGGTCTACCTGCTGCAGGGCCCGTCCACGGCCTCCATGAGCCTGGCGGACGCCCCCACCCGCCTGCGGGGAACGGACGGCAGCCTTGCGGGCGGCAGCCTGGCCGGCCTGGGCGACATGAACGGCGACGGCCTGAACGACTTCGCGGTGGGCGCCCACCTGGACAGCAGCGGCGGCTACAACGAGGTGGGCACCGTCTACATCTGGCATGGCGGCGCGCTGCCGGAGAACGATCCGCTGAGCGAGGGAGTTGGAGAGCTGGTCTGCGCTCCCGACCAGGACTGGACCGGGCGCAGTGTGGCCTCGGCGGGCGACGTGGATCGTGACGGGCTGGCCGACCTGCTGGTCAGCGCCCTGACGCCAGCCGAGACCAGTCAAGTCGAGATGGTGGCCGCCTTCCTCTGGCTGGGACCGATCACGGGTGTCAAATCCGTCGTCGACGGCGACGCCGTGCTGCTGGCTGGCGAGTACGACATCGAGGGCCTGGAGGGCTTCCACCCCGTCGGCGCCGGAGAGCTGAACGGCGACGGCTACGATGACATCGCGGCAGGCTGGTCCGCCGCGGGCGAGACGAGCTCCTACGTGGGCGCGGCCTATGTGTTGCTGGGCCCGGTCTCTGGCACGGTGGAGCTGCGCGACGCCCAGGGCGTCTGGCGCGGCGGTGACGACTACGACTTCGTCGGCAGCGGCGCGGCGGGGGTGGGAGACGTGGACGGCGACGGCCTGGACGCCCTGCTGGTAGGCGCCTACGGCGATGACGGCGGCGGCGCCAACGCCGGCGCCGCCTATCTGCTGCTGGGGCCTGCCACGGGGGGACCCAACCTGGGCGAAGCGGCCTGCCAGCTGACCGGCGAGCAGCCGGGCGACCTGGCCGGCAGCGCCGTGTCCGCGGCGGGCGACATGAACGACGACGGCCACGCCGACCTGCTGGTGGGCGCCGTGGGCGAGGGCGGCAACGGCGCCAACGCCGGGGCGGCCTACGTGGTGCTCGGTCCGGTCAGCGGCACCCGCAGCCTGGCGGATGCGGATCTGCGCCTGCGCGGCGATGCCCCGGGCGACCAGGCCGGCTACAGCCTGGCCACGGCCGGCGACATGGACGGCGACGGCCGCGACGACGTGTTGGTGGGCGCGCCGGGCAGCGACCTGGGCGGCAGCGACGCGGGCGCCGCCTTCCTGGCACTGGGCTGGTAGCGCAGTGGACATCCCCACTGCCGAGCTTCGATGGAGGGGAAGCATGCTTCGCATCGCGACCGTCGCCCTGGGCCTGCTCCTGCCGGCCTGCGACGATGACAAGCCCGCCGACACGGCCTGCCATTCCGACGTGGACGCCGACGGCGACAGCTACGACTTCTGCCAGGACTGTGACGACGCGGATCCCACCGTGCATCCGGGCGCTATCGACTGCCGCGACGGCCTGGACAACGACTGCGACGGCGGCGCCGACGGCGACA
>CAYVQL010000201.1:0-20390 GCA_964454135.1 uncultured Enterobacterales bacterium
CCTGTGACCCACGGCTTAAAAGGCCGGTGCTCTACCACCTGAGCTAGCGGCCCGCCAAGAGAGCGCCTGCGAGATATCTCCACCGGCTCGGCATGTCAACCGCGGAGCCGCCTGTATAGGGGCCCCTGCCGCCAAGCGCAATGCTCACTCCATGCGTATGGGCGCTGTGATCGCGAAGCTGGGCATGTTCGGGTAGATCAGCGAGAAGTCGCCACCGGGCTCGATGGACGCATCCCCCGCTTCGACGACCAGCCACTCGGCACCGTCCAGCGGTACGGCGAACTGCTCCGAGACGCGCACGCCCTCGGTAGCCTCGGGCTCCACGGA
The DNA here is from genome assembly GCA_964454135.1 of uncultured Enterobacterales bacterium. Lineage (GTDB taxonomy): Bacteria > Myxococcota_A > UBA796 > UBA796 > JAFGLY01 > CAYVQL01. Next base: position 328 of record CAYVQL010000201.1, read on the forward strand.
CCAGTGTTCCTCGCCCTCCAGGTAGACGCGGACGCTGGATACCGGAACCCAGGAAGGCGCGCTCACCTTGAGGTTCAAGCTGATGAAGCCGTCCCCTCCCAGCGTCTGGCCGGGTACGGCGACGTAGCCGTCCCTGCTGGCGTAGACGTCGATCAGGGGCCCGCTGGTGGCGTAGCTCAAGCCCTGCGCAGCGGCCTCAGCCACCGTGTCGGCATCCAGCTGGGACGCGTACACCATGGTGCGTGCCGCTCCGGGGTTGTCGTGCTCCAGCCAGGAGCAGTGGGACGAAGCGGCGGGCGCGAACCAGATACCCTGCTGGAGCAGCGCGTACCAGTCCTTGACCGACTGCTTGGTGTGCCAGGGATCACGAGCGGACAAGAGCTCCAGCGCCGTCACGTCCGTGATCAGGCTGCCCGCCTCGCTCTCCTCGTAGAGGAAGGGGTTCTGCTCCTCGTCCTCGATATGACCGCGCACGAAGCGCTGAGCCTCGAAATTCCCGCGCGCGGCGCCGCCTGCGCCCTCGGCGTGAGGAGCCAGGATGGCCGAATACACAGCACCCGCTTCCCAGGCCAGATCGAGCCAGCTGGCCGGGGAGAGACCAGGCCCGGGCAGCGACTCCTGGACCGGAAAGGCCACCAGCCAGCCATCTCCGCTGGGCGCACCGGCACGCGGGACGTCCAGGGTTCCCAGCACGCCCGTGGAAACCGCCTGCCCCGAAAACCCGGTCTCTGCCTTCTCCCTCTCTTGCGCCTCGGCACGTACGCAGAGATCCACGCCCTCGGCGCCCAGCGCCAGCGCCACGTCGCCAGGCTGATCGCCCCCAAACAGGGAGAACCGGGAGGCGGAGAAGGGATCCATGGATATCCAGCCGCCCATGTCCTCTGGCTCGCTGTCCATCGCCAGCTTGAGGGTGGTGGTGTCGGGGACGTAGAAGTCGAAGGCGGCGATCTCATAGGCTGGGCCACGGCTTACCAGCGCGCGGTAGGTGCCCCGCAACAGGCTTATCTGGAACTCTCCTCCGGAAGACCAGATGCGATTCCGGGACACCACGGCGGACTTCCCGGCGGCGGCCCCTTCCAGATCGGGATCCGGCGTGCCCCCCAACCCCGCCACCGTCAAGCGCAACGGTCCCGAGACGGCCCCGCCATCCTCATCGACCACATCCAGCGTCACATCGTAGAACTCCCCACCCTGCAGCTCGACGATCCCGTAGTCCGACACGCCGCTGCTCAGATCCAGCTCCAGGCTGGTGTCGTCGTATCCGTAGGAGGAGATCTCCACCTCGTAGCCGCCCTGGGGCAGGCGGGCCTGCAGCAGCGCATCCTCGTCCGAGCGGGCAGCGGACAGGGGCATGTATCCCCCCTCCAGCACCTCGCCGCGCTCGCTCAGGTAGTGAGGGGGATCGGTCCGATGGAAGACCGCCGTGGCATCGACGGCCGGGGAGACCTGCAGCGAGATGTCCATCGCCGAACGCAGGCCCAGGGTGATGTAGTAACTGCCGGATTGGGAGCCCAGCAGGTCGAACATCATGCCGCTGACCCGCGCGGCGTCGGCGCTGGGCTGGCCTGTCAGCAGACGGGTCCACCTGCGCGTCTCGCCTGGCCAGAGCGCAGGTCTGCCCCGCTCCGCCTCTCCCGTCATCACCGAGCGCACGCGGCCATCCTCGTCGATGAAGGGCACGACGTACATATAGCCGGGATCGGGTGCCACGACGGCGTAGGAGGCCGCGTGCTCCGGGCTGCCGGAGATGGTGGCCCAGGGTGCGACGATGGCGTCATCGTCGACCAGCTCGAAGCCCCAGCCGGGAGAGGGTACGAAGGTCTCCAGTCCCAGGCCATCGGTGACGAAGACATCGCAGACAGGCCCCAGGTCGATGACGCGACCGGACTGGTTGGTGATGACGGTCTCCAGCTCCAGCCACGAGCTGCCATCGGTCATGCGGTAGGTGGTGGTGACGACGATGCCCTCCACCAGTCCTCGCTCGTCGTAGACACCCCCCAGGGTCTGGCCCGGATCCAGAATCAACCCGGTGGCTTGCAGCGCCTTGGCGTCCTCCACCACCTCGAGCGTGTGGTAGTAGACGCGCAGATCGGGCTCGTAGGCCAGCCCCTGGTACACCTGCAGCAGCTGGTCCGCATAGGCGCGCACGCCCAGGTCCAAGAGGGTTCCTCCCGTAGGAGCGCGGTGGTGCTGCAAGGGCAGGTCCGTGGCCTCGTCGAAGCCCACCTGGTCCACGATGGCGACGAGCACCTCGTTGTAGATGGCGAAGTCGCCCACATCGCCATCCGCCCGAGGGCCGTTCATCAACAGCGTATCCGCGCTGGATTCGTCCAGCTGGAGGGCATGGACCATCAGGGTGGTGGCCTCGTCCTCCCCTGCCGAGCCTTCGCCGCTCCCACAGGCGACCAGAGCCAGGGCGAGCAGCGCCGGTTTCAGCGGGGCACAGAACGAAGAACACCGATCCTGCCGACAGTTCGAGGAGCTTCCGCGGCGATGTCTCAGGGCTGCGCAGGCAGCCCTGCGCCGCTCATCAAGCGGCGAAGATGGGGGGGAGAGGCGGTGTCCGCCTCGGATAGGGGGGGAAGAACCTGTCTTCCCCCCAAAAAAACGGCGCCGGCTGTTTCCGCCGAATATGTCGACGGAAATGGTCGGCGCCATCATCGGCGACACCTCCGCAAGCCCGACTTGCCTTCGCTGCTGTCAGGCTCCCTGCGGATCACCTCCTGGTACTCCCTACGGGCGTTGGCCACCAGGTCGAGCTCCAGGTAGTAGGCGGCCAGCTTGAGCCGGTACTTGGTGCTGTCGGGCTGCTTGTCCACCGCCTTGCGCAACAGGCGCAAGATGTCCCGCTCGTCGTTGTCCTCCTCGGACTGGCTCTGCAGCACTGCCAGCTGATAGAAGGGTTCGGCCTGCGGGGGATTCACGTCGCAGGCCTTGCGGTAGTTGTAGATGGCCGCTTTCAGGTTGTGGTAGGAGACCGCGTTCTCGGCCACCGCGATGAACTGCTGGGCCATCTGCTCCCGGGACTTGGGATCGTACTCCGCCCACAGGTCGCGGTAGGATTCCTCCTGGGGATCGAACTGCATCGCCAGGTAGATATTGCTGGCAGCGCCGATCCAGTTCATCTCCTCGGCCTGCTTGAGAGCGCTCTTGTGGTAGTGACGGGCCTTGCGCAGGCGCTCGACGATCTGGCGATGCACGCGCTGCATGCCGGGCACATAGCCGCGGCGACGGCGGCGACGTGGTGACTCCAGCACCACGTCCCGGGCTGGAGCTTCCACCACCTTGGGCTCCGGCACCCGGCGGGGCTGGAAAGACACCTCGTGTCGCGCGCCGGTCTCGTTCCTCTTCTTGCCGGTGTCGCGCTCAGGACGCGTGGGGGCCGGCGCCACGTCGGCCATGGCCTGCGCGCCGATCTCCTCGTCGTAGTCCGCCCGCCGTCGGGCGTCAGCCAGGATCGAGTAGGCCCTGTTGATGCCTACGAAGACCTCTTCCAGGCGCTCTTTGTAGGGCCCCAGATCGCGCCGGTAGAACTGGTCCGGGTGCCAACTGCGGGACAGCTCGTAGTACACCTTGCGGATGAACGAGATGTCGGCATCGGGGGATACGCCAAGGATCTCGTAGATGTTCCCGCGACGCACCCGGCTGTGGATTTCGTCGATGGCCTCGCGCTCGGCAGCTATCAGCTGCGTCTCGCCCGCGGTTGTTTCGGCCTGGGTACCATTCTCTTCGTCGCTCTTGGTCTGGGCCATGCTGCGCCCCCGAAGTGGTTTTCAAAGGATGAACCTGGAGAGGTTGACGTCCGCGGCCACGTCGGCCAGACGCTCCTCCACCATAGCCTCGTCGATGCGGATCCTGGCGCCTCTCCAGCCCGAGGCGTCGAAGGAGATCTCTTCCAGCAGGCGCTCCATCACGGTCTGCAGCCTGCGAGCTCCGATGTTCTCGGCCCTCTCATTCACCTCGGCGGCGAGGGTGGCGATGCGCTCCAGGGCGTCGTCGGTGAAAGAGAGCTCCACGCCCTCGGTGGCCAGCAGCGCACAGTACTGCTTCACGAGGGCGTTGTCGGGTTCTGAGAGGATGCGGCGCAGGGCATGGCGGTCGAGGGAGTCCAGCTCCACTCGCACCGGGAAGCGCCCCTGCAGCTCGGGAATGAGGTCGGAGGGCTTGCTCACGTGAAAGGCCCCTGCCGCGATGAACAGGACGTGCTCGGTCCGCACGGAGCCCCAGCGCGTCTGCACCGTGCTGCCTTCTACGATGGGCAGGATGTCCCGCTGCACGCCTTCGCGGGAGACCTCCGGCCCATGGCTTCCGCCTCGTGCGCAGATCTTGTCGATCTCATCCAGGAAGATGATGCCCTCTTGTTCGGCCTTGCGCACGGCGATGTCGGCCACCTCGGCGTCGGTCACCAGGCCCTCGAGCTCCTGCTCCTGCAGCAGCTTGCGCGCCTCGCCCACCGTGGTCTCCCGAGGGTGGGTGCGCTTGGGCATCAGCTTGTCCAGCAGGTCATTCACGCCAGCGTTGTCCGCCCCCTGCCCGGCCTGGACGGGGAAGATCGGAATACCGGTTGAAGGAATGGGTATTTCGATGGTGACTGGGCGATCGTCGAGCAAGCCCTCTCGCAGCTGGCGCCGCAGGTTCTCCCTGCTGCCCGTGCGTGCCGGAGAGCGACCCGGCGGGCTGGGCAGCAGGATCTCCAGCAGCTTCTCTTCTGCCATGCGCTCGGCATCCTGGCCCTTCTCCGCCATGGCCGCCTGGCGCACCAGCTTTATGGACTCGGTCACCAGGTCGCGCACCATGGACTCCACGTCCCGACCCACGTAGCCGACCTCGGTGAAGCGGGTGGCCTCGACCTTCACGAAGGGAGCCCCGGCCAGGCGTGCCAGGCGCCGGGCGATTTCGGTCTTGCCGCAGCCTGTCGGCCCGACCAGGATGATGTTGCGCGGTGTGATCTCCTCCCGGAAGCCAGGCTCGATGGCCAGGCGCCGGATGCGGTTGCGCAAGGCCACGGCCACCGCGCGCTTGGCGCGGTCCTGGCCGATGATGAAGCGGTCCAGCTCCACCACCACCTGAGGTGGCGTCAGTGCTGAATCGGCGATCATGCGGACTTCTCTCATTCTCGGTCTTCTCTCACTCTGGGTCACCTGTCTCGAGAACGGTGATGTGCTCGTTGGTGTAGACGCAGATGCCCGCAGCGATGCGCAGGGATTCTTCGGCCACGGCTCGCGGCTGAAGGGAGGTGTGGGCCAGCATGGCCCGCGCCGCTGCCAGAGCATAGCTGCCGCCAGAGCCGATGGCAGCCACGCCGTCGTCGGGCTCGAGCACCTCTCCTCCGCCGGAGACGAGCAGCAGGTGCTCCCCGTCGGCCACCAGCAGCATGGCCTCCAGGCGGCGCAGGATGCGGTCCTTGCGCCAGTCGCGGGCCAGCTCCACAGCGGCCCGGACGAGTTGACCGCGATGCTCGGAGAGCTTCTCTTCGAAGCGCTCGAAGAGCGTGAAGGCATCGGCGGTTGAACCCGCGAAACCACCGATCACACCGCGCCCCAGGCTGCGGACCTTGCGGGTGCTGGCCTTGACGATGGTGTCGCCCATGGAGACCTGGCCGTCTCCGGCGATGGCGCAGCGCCCGCCGCGGCGCACGCCGACGATGGTCGTCCCGTGCCAGGAAGATTGCGAGGCGCCCCGTTCGCCCTGATCAAGCCTCAATTTTCCTCCGCTGTTTGACGATCCAGCGCCCATAACCGGCGGACGCCCGGTAGGCCTCAGGCTTCATCATCGTCCCCGTCGCGCCTGGCATGGGGATGGCTGCGACGATGGACGTCCAGCAAGCGCGCAGTGGAGACGTGGGTGTAGCGCTGCGTGGTGGACAGAGAGGCATGGCCGAGCATCTCCTGGATGGATCGCAGATCCGCTCCCTCAGCCATCATATGGGTGGCGAAGCTGTGGCGCAGCGCGTGGGGATGCACACCCACCAGACCAGCCCTGACGCCGGCGTTGCGCGTGATGCGGTGGATGGCCCGCACCGACAGGCGGCCGCGGTGGCAGTTGAGGAAGAGCGCCTGCCCTTCGCGGGCCGCGGGGCGCTGCGCGAGCCAGAGACCGATGGCGCGGGCGGCGGGGGGCCCGAAGGGGATCCGGCGCTGCTTGCTCCCCTTCCCTTCCAGGACCTCCACCATGCGCTGCTCCAGATCCACATCCCGGCAGTCCAGGGCCGCCAGCTCGGCCGCTCGCAGTCCCGCCCCGTAGGCCAGCTCCAACAAGGCGCGGTTACGGGCCGCGAACCACCCCGACTGGTCCGGGTTCTCCACCACCTCGGCCGCCTCGTCCTGCTCCAGAAAGCGCGGTACGCGCCGCGGAACCCTGGGTCCCCGCAGGCGCGCCGAAGGATCGTCATCTCTCAAGCCCTGGCGCACCAGGTAGCGGTAGAAGCCCCGTATGGCCGCCAGCCGGCGTGCCACGCTGGGCGCAGCTCCGCCCTGCCGAGCGAGGAAAGCGCGCAGGTGCCCCAGCTCGGCCTGCAAGAGCCCGCCCGGCAAGCCGGCCTGTTGGAGGAGAAAGGCCTGGAGCCGCTCCAGATCCCGACCGTAGGCCCGCAGCGTGTGGACGGAAGCGCCGCGCTCCACGCGCAGATGCTCCATGAAGCGGGACAGCGGGGCTGCGTCCTTCGCGGCCTGGGGGGGCTCGCCTGGCATCGCTCCTCCTGGTCCTGACATCGCGCCTGCGCACATCGTATCCAATACCCGCAAAGGCGTCCCCTGTACGACTCGCCATCCGGCACGGTCCAAAGGGCAGATGCTCCCATCACGGCTCCGGACTCGCTTGCGGGCCTCGCGACTCCGGCCTATGGTTCGGGGCCGCCGCCCCTGATCCCCAGGTGACGGGCACGCTCACTGCGCTGTCGAGAGTATTCCCTCCATGGGCAAGTCACTGGTCATCGTCGAGTCCCCCGCAAAAGCCCGCACGATCGAGAAGTTCCTGGGCGATGAGTACATAGTCGCTCCCAGCATCGGTCATGTGCGCGACCTGCCCGAGAGCGCGGCCGAGATCCCCGCCAGGTACAAGGGCCTGCCCTGGGCGCGCCTGGGCGTCAACGTGGAGGACCGCTTCCAGCCCCTCTATGTGGTGCCCAGCCAGAAGAAAGAGCAGGTGCGCAAGCTCCGGGCCATGCTCAAGGAGGCGGAGAGCGTCTACCTGGCCACTGACGAAGACCGCGAAGGGGAGTCCATCTCCTGGCACCTGCTGCAGGTGCTGAAGCCCAAGGTCCCGGTACACCGGCTCGTCTTCCACGAGATCACCAGAGAGGCCATCAAGAAGGCGCTGCGCCAACCGCGTGGCGTCGATGAGCGGCTGGTCCAGGCGCAGGAGGCGCGCCGCGTGCTCGACCGCCTGTTTGGCTACGAGGTCTCGCCCCTGCTCTGGCGCAAGATCCGTCCCCGGCTGAGCGCCGGTCGCGTGCAGTCCGTCGCGGTGCGCCTCGTGGTGGAGCGAGAACGACAGCGCATCGCCTTTCAGTCCGCCGGCTACTGGCGCATCCAGGGCAGGTTCGAGGTGGAGCACGGCGAGTTCGGAGCCGTCCTGGCCAAGGTCGGCGGTCGCTCCATCGCCCAGCGTGGGGATTTCGACGCCGCCACGGGACGCCTCAAGCCGCGCTCGCGGAAGCTGCACCTGGACGCCGAGGGGGCCCGGGCCCTGGTGGCGCACCTGAATGGCTTGCCGGGCAAGGTGGCCTCCGCCGACGAATCTCCCTTCGAGGAAAAACCCTCGGCGCCCTTCATCACTTCGACGATGCAGCAAGAAGCCAACCGCAAGCTGCGTTGGACCGCACGCCGCACGATGCAGGTGGCTCAGAGGCTCTACGAGAACGGCTGGATCACCTATATGCGCACCGACTCCACCAACCTCTCGAAAGAGGCGATCTCTGCGGCGCGCAAGCTGATCGAGCAACGTTACGGGGACCGCTACCTGCCGCCGCGCCCACGGATCCACAAGTCCAAGAGCCGGCTGGCGCAGGAAGCCCACGAGGCCATCCGCCCCGCGGGTTCGGTCTTCCGCCCCATCGAGAAAGCCCGAGGGGAGCTGGCCGAAGACGCGGCGCGTCTGTACGAGCTGATCTGGAAGCGCACGGTCGCCAGCCAGATGACCAATGCCCGCGGCCTGCGCCTCAGGATCGCGGTGCATGTCGACGACGCCATCTTCAAGGCCGCCGGCAAGACCATCACCTTCGCTGGCTTTCGCAAGGCCTACATCGAAGGGACCGACGACGGAAACCAGCGACGTGACCTCTCCCAGGGCGATCTGCCCCCCATGAGCGCGGGTGAAGCCGCACGTACGCTGGAGCTGAAGCCCCTGGAGCGGCACACGCAGCCTCCTGCGCGCCTGACAGAGGCGACGCTGGTGAAAGAGCTGGAGACCCGCGGCATCGGCCGGCCGAGCACCTACGCCACCATCATCGATACGATCCAGGAACGGGGCTACGTCTTCAAGAAAGGCAACGCGCTGGTGCCGACCTTCACGGCGTTCTCCGTCACCGATCTGCTATCGGCCACCATGACGGACCTGGTGGACTACACCTTCACGGCCCGCATGGAGCACGAGCTGGATCTGATCGCCCTGGGTGAACGCCACCAGGAGGCCTACCTGCGCGAGTTCTACAGTGGTGGCGAGAGCACGGGTCTGCGCCCCCTGGTGGAAGACGCGCTCTCATCGGTCGACGCGCGCGAGGTCTGCACGCTTCCCCTGGCGCGCAGCGAGGAAGGCATCGTGGTTCGCATCGGGCGCTTCGGTGCCTACCTGTCCGTCGGCGAGCAGCGGGCGGACATCCCGGACGACATGCCGCCCGACGAGATGAACGCCGAAATCGCCAAGCTGATGCTCGAGGAGCAGGCCCGCTGGCCTTTCATCCTGGGTGCGGATCCCGCAAGCGGCAAGGTGGTCCAGGTGATGAAGGGCCCCTATGGCCCCTATGTGCAGCTGGGCGAGGCTCCTCCCAAGCCAGCCAAAGGCAAGAAGAAGAAGCCGGCACCTCCCAGGGCTTCGTTGCTCAAGGGAATGGAGGCCAGCGAGCTCGACCTGGCGACCGCGCTGGCCCTGCTCTCGTTGCCCCGTGACCTTGGCGCGCACCCCGACTCCGGCGAGCGGGTGCTGGCCGCCAATGGTCGCTACGGCCCCTACCTGCGCTGCGGCAGCGTCTCCCGCTCCCTCCCAGCCGGCGACAAGGTGCTGCGCATAGGCCTGGAGGAGGCGCTGCAGGTGCTGTCCCAGCCGGCCAAGCGCCGCGGCGGCGCGAGCAGCCCCGCTCGCGAGCTGGGCGCCCACCCGGACTCCGGCGCCAAGATCCGGCTGCGCAAGGGCCGCTACGGCCCCTACGTCACCGATGGCAGCACCAACGCCTCCATCCCGCGCGGCCGTGAGCCCGAGTCCGTGACCCTGGACGACGCCGTGGAGCTGTTGCGGGCACGCGCCGCCCGTCCCGCACGTCGCCGCAAGGCTGCGCGCCGAAAGAAGAAAAAGTAGCGGCAAGAAAAGCAGGGGCTCGTCTCAAGTCAGCACGTAGCGCTGTCCAGGCTCTCGTCGCACCAGGCCCATGGCCTCGAGCTCGGCCAGCAGCCGCAAGACCTCGACGCCGCAGAGCCCCGACCGCGATGCCAGCTGGTCCAGGGTGCCCGCGCGCTGCAGCGCGTCCTCCAGCGCTCGCGCGCTTGCAGGCAAGCTGCGACGACCGGGATCCCGGCTGTCCCCTGCCAGCAGGCCTGCCGCCTCCAACACCGTCTTGGGGCCCCGCACGACGGTGGCTCCTTCCTCGATCAGGTCCAGGCAGCCCCGCGATGCCGGCAGCTCGTAGCGGCCTGGCACAGCCAGGACCTCCCGTCCCGCTGCCAGGGCGTGGCGAGCCGTGGAGAGCGCCCCGGAGCGGTGCCCCGCCTCCACCACCACCGTGACCGAGGCCAAGCCGGCGATCACACGGTTTCGCTGCAGAAACGTGAAGCGCTGCGCGTGGAACTCCGGCAGGAACTCGGAGAGGACGGCTCCTCCCGCCCGCACCAGCTGCGCACGAAAGCGCCGCGCTCCCGCTTGGCACGCCGCGGCCAGGCCCTGCCCCAGCACGGCGACCGTAGCGCCGGTCACCGATGCAGCGGCATGGGCTGCGCTATCGATCCCCACGGCCATGCCGGAGACCACCACGCCACCTGCCATGCAGACCGCACGCGCCAGCTCCGCCGCCGTGCGCCGCCCGACGGCGGTGCAGCGGCGGCTGCCGACGATGGCCACCATCGGCCGACGCAGGAGCGCCGCGCTACCCTCGTAGAAGAGCACCGGCGGGGCGAAGGGGAGCTGTTCGAGGGACGCCGGATAGCCGGGTGCGCCTGCCAGCAGGAAGGGGCGCGCGCTGGGAAGAGGCGCGGTTCGCAGCAAGCGGGCGGACATGTCCAGCGGCGCTCCGGCCGCGACGAGGGCAGCCGGACCCGCTCGGCAGAGAGCTTCCGCCCCCCCGATGGCGTCTAGCAGAGGCCAGGGATCGAGACGTCCGGACCGCTGCGCGGCCAGAACCCAGACAGGCGACAGCTCGTACATCGAAGACTCCGTTGCTGTGGACGCAGAAACGGAATGCAAGCGCGATGCCAGCTCATATCAGGCTTTGCCTGGTCGCGGAGGCGTCGAATCGTCGGTCATTCGACGCTTTTTTTCGTCACTCTGCGCTACTCGACGTGCTGCGTCACCCTTGTGCCGACGCCGATGGAGCGATCCGCGTTGATCACGACGCCGGTGGAGGTGTTCTCATCGACGCGCAACACCACCACCCGCCCGATGACGGAATCCGGCAGGCGGCTGTCTTCTTTCTTGAAGTCGCTGAAGGGATCACGCTGCTCAACGACGAAGAAGCTGTTGCCCACGCGCACGCCATCCGCCCGTCCCCTGTCCAGGAAGACGGTCTCGCCGGCTCCTGACAGCATGTTCTCTTCCTGGTTGAGCCGCGCCACGATGGTGCCATCGAGGCTACCCCGTGGGATCCCCACCTCCACCTCGACCGAGACCGGAATCCGCACCGTGACCACGTCGCCTCGCAGCACCTCGGAGTAGTCGGTTCGAATGATGGCCGTGGCGATGTCGTCCTTGAGGTGCACGATGCGCGCCTCGGCGACGACGCGATAGAGCGCGCCGTAGCGCTTGCCACCCTCCGGATGCTTCACACGGCGAGCGACGCGACGCAGCAAGGTGACTACATCGCCGCAATCGGCGAAGTTGGCGTCCTCCAGCGCGATGTAGAGCAGCTGGCTGCCCCCGAGCGCCTCGGCCTCGGTGCGCGCCTTGTAGACCTCGCCCAGCCGCTCCAGCTTGGTGCTGTCCTCGAGGTAGGCAGGCGCGCGGTAGGTGGCAGCGGCGATCTCGTTGGTGAAGCGCACGTCCGGACCGCACTCCAGCACGCCCTCCTCGAAGAAGACCGATGGGGTGATGTAGCCTTCGTGCACGTAGGACTCCCCCGGCTCGAGGGAGAGCCCGGGCGGATCGATCTCCGTGCCGGGGTGGAAGACGATCTTGTTGCCCGGGTAGATCCAGTGCGGATTGGTGATCTGCTCGTTGATGGACCACAAACGCGGCCAGTGGTGGGGATTCCCCAGGAACTTGTTCGAGATGTCCCAGAGCGTGTCGCCGCGCTGGATCACGTAGATGTCAGGCGGATCCTGGGCCCCCTGCAGGGCTTCCGCACCGAGGCGCACAAAATCCTGCGGCAGCGCCTGGGGCGCCATTCCAACCAGCAACGACATCATCGGCAAGATATTCACGACGCACTCCAAGCTGTGGCATCATGCTCGAGCTTCAGCCCTATGTTGGCGCACCCGGCATCCGAAAGTCAACCCAGGGGAAAAATGCGGCGCCTGACATCAGCGGGCTGCAGCTCGTGCCGGCGCATCTTGGCTCCCTGCGACCGTCGCCTCGGGCGACGTTTCACTGCGCCCTTACCACGATGGCGTCGTCCAGGCCCAGCATGGCCATGAGTTCCTGCCGGCCCTCAGCCGCCGCTTCACGCGTCTTGTAGCCACCGACGCGCACGCGGTAGCGGGTGACACCATCGACCACGGCCGCGACGCGGTACGCCGCCAGCTCTCGACCGACGAGATCCGCCAGCTGCTGCTCGGCCTCCTGCGCGTCGGTGTAGCTCGCCACCTGGACCGCCCAACCCGAGCTGGGGACCTCCCCGTTGGAAGCCTCGGGAGGAGGCGCCTCGGGCTCGCTGCGACCGGGCTCGACCAGCACCTGGATGGGCTCTTCTTCCACCACGGCCGGCAGCTCGGCCGCCGTCTCCTCGGGGAGCGTGCCTGGATAGGTGAGCACCCCCTCTTCCACCTGCGAGGCCGACGCAGCCTCCACGCGGGCCAGCAGCAGGTCCAGCTCGTCCGCCTCCATCTCCTCGCTGATGAGCGCAGCCGGAGCCGGCCCTGGCTCCACCCTGACCCCGCTGGTGCGCCCGTAGAGAACGCCCACGAAGAAAGAAAGCACGCCGATGCATGCCATCGTGACGGCCAGGGCCCACAGGTGCCCCCGCGTGATCCAGATTTCCCGTTCGCCTCGCAAATCGGCTTGCATCGGCTTCAAGCTAACTCAGTTGCCCTGTCAAGAGCAAGCCCAAGATCGTCGGCTCGCCGACGATGCTATCAGCAGTCAGCCATCAACAATCAGCGTTTTCGCTGCCCGGTCGGGACGATCACTTTCACCTGTCCGCCTCGCATTCAAGAACTGCCTCCGTCGTCCGGATGCCGCGAGCTGATGGCTGAAAGCTGAAGACTGACAGCTCGTCGGCCCCTCTGCGGCCGACGATCGGGGGCAAGCCCTCAGAATTTTCCCGGCAGATCGAGCCCAGGCTCGGCCAGCGCATCGCCCAGCGTCTCCACCTGGACCAGGCGCTGCACCACGGGCGCCACGCCCATGGCCTCCACACGGTCGAGCACGCGCTGCAGCGAGCTCTCCACCACGCGCCCATCCGAGCCCACCAGCGCCAGGGCCATGATGGCCCTGCCGTGCTCGTCCTGAGCCCCGATCTCGGCGACGCTCAGGTTGTGGCGGGACCGCAACCTGTCGCGTACGCGCGAGACGACCCGGCGCTTCTCCTTCAAGCTGCGACAAGCTGGCAGGCGCAGCACGACGCGCGCCACACCCAGCACAAGGTTCTCCATTTCTCGCCTCGGATCAGGCCTTGGCTGCGACCTCGACCTTGCTGAAGACCTCGATCAGATCGCCCACCTTGATGTCGTTGTAGGCCTCGAGACCGATACCGCACTCGAAGCCGGTCTGGACCTCTCGCACGTCGTCCTTGAAGCGCCGCAGGCTGGCCAGCTTGCCCTCCCAGACGGGCACGCCGTCGCGCACCAGCCGAGCCCCGGCGTTGCGCAAGATGCGACCGTCCTGCACGTAGCAGCCGGCAACGGTGCCAGCCTTGGGGATCTGGAAGAGGTTGCGCACCTCGGCCGTGCCCTCGTAGTTCTCCTCGATGACCGGGGCCAACAGGCCCACCATGGCCGCCCGGATGTCGTCCAGCAGCTCGTAGATCACCGTGTAGGTGCGGATATCCACGCCGTGCCGCTCGGCGGCCTTGCGCGCCTTGGGATCGGGCCGGATGTTGAAACCCACCACGACCGCGCCATAGGCGCTGGCCAGCGTGATGTCGGACTCGGAGATGGCGCCGACGGCATCGTGCAGCACCTTGAGCTCCGCGCCCTCCACATCCAGCTTGTCCAGCGAACCCTTGAGCGCCTCGACGGAACCCTGCACGTCGGCCTTGACCACCAGGTTGAGCACCTCGGCCTCGCCCTGCTGCATGCGGCTGAAGAGATCCTCGAAGGTCACCTTCTCGCGCCGCGTGACAGTGGACCGGCGTTGAGTCTCGGCCCGGTGTTCCGCCAGCGCCCTGGCCGCCTTGTCGTTCTCGACCACGGTGAAGTTGTCCCCGGCGACGGGCACCTCTCCCAGACCCATGATCTCGACCGGAGTCGCTGGCCCGGCGATCTTGAGCTTCTTGCCCCTGAAATCGCTCATGGCGCGCACGCGCCCGGAGGTGCAGCCCACGACGATGGAATCGCCCCGCGACAAGGTCCCCTGCTGCACGACGACCAGCGCCACGGGGCCACGCCCCTTCTCGAGGCGCGACTCGAGCACGACGCCCTCGCCGTGCCGGTCGGGGTTGGCCGTCAGCTCCGCCATCTCCGACTGGAGCATGACGGCGTCGAGCAGGTCGCTGATCCCGGCGCCCGTGATCGCGGAGACGTCCACCATCAGGGTCTCGCCACCGTACTCCTCTGGGACCAGGTTGTGATCCATCAACCTCTGCCGGACCAGATCGGGCTTCACACCGCGCTTGTCGCACTTGTTGATGGCGACGACGATGGGGACTCCGGCCGCCCGGGTGTGGTTGATGCTCTCCACGGTCTGGGGCATGACCCCGTCATCGGCCGCCACGACCAGGATGACGATGTCGGTGGCATTGGCGCCCCGAGCACGCATCTCGGTGAAGGCCGCGTGACCAGGAGTGTCGATGAAGCTGATCAGCTGCCCCTCGTGCTCCACCTGGTACGCGCCGATGTGCTGGGTGATTCCCCCGGCTTCGCCCGCCGCGATCTTGGTGCTGCGGATGTAGTCCAGCAACGAGGTCTTGCCATGATCGACGTGTCCCATCATGGTCACGACGGGCGGGCGAGGCTGCGCCGCCTCTTCCTCTTCCGCCTGGTCCACCTGGATCATGTGTTCCTCTTCCTTGAAGCCGATGTCCACGACGTCGTACTGGAACTCGGCAGCCACCAGCTGCGCGGTGTCGAAATCCAGCATGTCGTTGATGCGAGCGGGTTGCCCCATCCCCATCAGGACCCGGATCACCTGCGCGGCCTTGAGGCTCATCTCTTTGGCCAGCGAACCGACGGAGATCTCGTTGTCCAGCTGGATGCGCCTCTTCTGCGCCTTGGGCTGTGGTGAGGCTCTCTTCACGCCGCTACGACGCGTCCGGCGCCTGCGCCTGGCCTCGCGCGGCATGTCGTCCATGACCATCTCGACGCGGCCAGCTCGGCGCGGCTTGCGGCGTGGCCTGCCCCGGCGTTGTCGGCGAGGATCTTCCTGGGGGGGGGGCGGCTTGTCGCGCTCGCCCTGGCGCCAGTCAGGCGTCTCGGAACCGCGAGTCGCTCGAACGGAGGCTTCAGCAGCTTCTTTGGCGCGCTGCCTGGAACCCAGTGGGTCGTTGGGATCGTACCCGGGGGGAGGCTTGACCACCGCCTTGCCCAGCGCGAACTTGTCGCGACTCTGCGGCGGTCGCTGATCGCTGAGGGAGGGCAGCTTGGAGACCTCGCTGCCGGGCCGCGGCCTGCGATCCACCTGCACGGTGGGAGGGCCTTGCTCCTCCACAGCGGGAACGGTGCTGGACTCCGGGGGCGCCACGGGCTCTGCCTGGGGCTCCGGTTCCGGGACGGCCTTCACTGGCTCTGCCGCTGCTTGGGCGGGCTCTTGCGCGGCCTCGCTCGGCTCAGGCTGGGCTTCCTCGAGCGGCTCCGGCTGGGGCGCCACCGCTGCGGGCGCAGCCTCCTCCAACTCGCTGGCTGGCTCCTCCGCCTGCACCTCGGCAGGGGGTTCGGGGACGACCGGCTCTTCAGGCGGCTCAGGCGCAGCGCCCTCCGCCACAGGCTCCGCTGGCGGCTGCTCCTCTTCGACGGTGGGCTCCGTCGGCTCGATGAGCTCGGCAGGCTCCTCCGCTGACAGCAGCTCAGCAGCGGGCTCTTCTGCGAGGGGCGGGGCCTGCGTGGGCTCTTCCACAGGCGCGCCAGCCTGTTCGGCCTGCGAAGACGCGACCCGGCGGCGCCGAATGGTCGGCATGGCCTTCGGGAGCGCATCCTGGACCGAGCCCCTGCCCGCCTCGCGACGGCGACGCCGGCGAATGACCGTTCCGCTGATCCGCTTCTCCACCTTCTCGGCCCTGGTGGTCGGACCGCCCGTGCTGGGCGCCGGAGAGGGACGCGGGGACGACGTCCACCGGTCGCCTCTGGCGGGGCGTTTCAGCTGGTTGAGGAAGTCTTTCTTGGACATGCGCTACCTTTTGCGAGGCCGGTGCCCGTCAGGCTGCCGTTCTCGAGATCAAGAAGGCGTCGGGGAGGAGAGGAACCGCGCGTCCTCTTCTCTCGCGACAAGTTCGCGGATTGGCGGCTCGTCGCCTCAGACCGGGCACCCACCCGGTACACCGCCGGATGGTAACCCAAGGATGAGTACCGGTGCAACTCTCCAATCAACGGCCTCGACGGCTTTCCCGCACGTATGGCGAGCAGCGCGCGGGGCCCTTTTCCGACCTGCGCACCGAGGGCCTCTCGGTCCATAGGCAGGTGAAAAACGGGGAGTTGCTCGGCAATCCTCAGCAGGTCTTCGACGCTGCGCGGGGAGGCATCTGCAGCCACCAGCAGGGCGAGGAAGCCGCCCCTGGGCAGTTGCTGCCGAAGGCGGGTTCCGCCACTGGTGACGCAGCCGGCCCTGGCCGCCAGGGACAGGGCCGTCTTGAGGGATTCCAGGCAGACCAGCTGCAGGCGCTGCGCCAGTCCATCGACGCATACCGAGCTGCGGAGCGCACGGGCCAGCTGGGCGGGACGCTGCTCTATCTTCTCCACGCAAGAGGCTGCTGGGCAGACCCAGGCGCCTCGTCCGCCAGCCTTGGCCCGCAGATCCGCCAGGACCTGGCCCTGCGGGTCGGCCACGAGCCGCAGCAGCTCCTGGGGAGGAGCCTCTCGTCGGCAGGCGATGCAGCGTCTTCGCGGGGCCACGTGGCGAACATCCTATGAGCCTGACGCTTCGTCGGTCGTGGCAGGCGACACTTCGCCCTCCACGGCCGGGTCGTCTTGTTCCACCTGCTCGGCTCGGACGGCCTCGGCCGCCTCGGCCGCCTCGGCCGCTTCGGCCGCTTCGGCCGCTTCGGCCGCCTCGGCCTGCTTGCGGTTCTCCTCTTCGATCTCCAGCGCCAGGTCCTCGGCGGCCAGCAGCAGCTCTTCGGCGTCCTCCTCGTCCATGCCGAGGATCGAGGCGACCTCGTAGCGGTCGGCCTCCGAGAGGGGAATGGCGCCCCGATAGCCGTGCCGGACGAGCTGCTCGACGAGCTCCTCGTCCAGGCCGGGCATGCGGGAGAGCTCGTCGCGCGCCTTCTGGTTCATCTCGGCGTGGCGGCTCTCCGAGAAGATGTCGATACGCCAGCCCGTCAGCTGTGCGGCGAGACGCACGTTCTGCCCGCGGCGCCCGATGGCCTTGGACAGCTGATCGTCGGGGACGATCAGCTCCATGGTGTGCAGGTGTTCGTCCATATAGACCCGGCTGACGGCCGCAGGCGCGATGGCGGACACGATGAAGCGCGCCGGATCGGGGTGGTAGGGGATGATGTCGATGGCTTCGCCACGCAGCTCCTGCACCACGGCCTGCACGCGCGAACCCTTGAGGCCGACGCAGGCCCCCACCGGGTCCACGTCGCGATCCGTGGAAGAGACGGCGATCTTGGCCCTGTGCCCGGGCTCCCTGGCGCAGGCCTCGATGCGTACGATGCCTTCGTAGATCTCGGGTACCTCGAGCTCGAAGAGCTTCATCAACAGACCAGGGTGGGTCCGAGAGAGCACGACCTGGGGGCTCTTGGATGCCCTCGTGATGTCCAGGACGTAGGCCTGCAAGCGATCGCCCTGCCGATAGGTCTCGGTGTGCACCTGCTCGCGCTTGGGCAGGATGGCTTCGGCTCGCCCGAGGTCTACGATGATGTTGCCCTTCTCGAAGCGCCGCACGATGCCGGTGATCAGCTCGCCCTTGCGGTCGCGGAACTCGTTGAAAGTCATCTCGCGTTCGGCGTCGCGGATCTTCTGGATGATCAGCTGCTTGGCGGTCTGGGCCGCAATGCGTCCAAGCACCTCTACGTCCATCTTGATGCCGAGGGAGTCGCCGTGCTCGCACTCATCGTCGAGCTGCCTGGCGTCGTCGAACAGGATCTCGGTCTCGTCGTCCTCGATCTCGTCGACCACGGTGCGGAACTCGAAGAGCTCCACTTCGCCCAGCTCCTCGCTGTAGTGCGCTTCCAGATCGCGCGTCATGCCGAAGCGGCGCCGCGCGGCCGCTTCCAGAGCGGCTTCGAGGAGCTCCACCAGCACATCCCGGGGGATGTTCTTCTCTCGATGGACAGCATCGATGAGCCTTGCGAGATCACTGATCATCACTGTTCTCCTTCCGCATTTCTTCCGCCCCGCTATTCTCGGAACCCCAGAAATCCGCGGCCGCTCCCGCCGGACCGTGCTCGGACAGCGCCTTGAACTCTTCGAGATCGAGCCTCAGGCCTGCCTGCTCGATATCGCACAGGGGCAGCTGATGAGCGCCATCGGCGGTCTCGATGCCCACCAGGTCGCCCTGCAGACCGAGCAGACGCCCCGTGTAGTTGCGCCTGCCGGGTCGCGGATCCAGGCGAACGCGCGCACGGTATCCTGCGAAACGATCGAAATCCGACGGACGCTGCAGAGGCCGGTTCATGCCTGGGCTGGAGACCTCCAGTTGGTAGCGGCCCGCGATGGGATCCTCGACGTCCAGCAGAGCTGAGAGCAGATGGCTGACGCGCGTGCAGTGGCGCACGGCGATCCCGCCCGGACGATCGATGAAGACCTGCAGGGTGCGGCGCCCGTTGAGGGTCCGCAGCAACACCGCGACCAGCTCGAAACCTTCGAGCTCGACGGCGGGCTCCGCCAGCGCGCGGACCTTGCGCTCGAGATCCCTGGATCCGGACATGAATCTGCGGCCCTCTGGGGGGGGTTGTCGAAAAAAAAAGAGCCGCCCGCAAGGGGGCCGCTCCGCAATCGCTTCGTGGCTGGGCCCCCCGTATAGGGTACAGCAGGCGAGTTGTCAAGCGTCTCGAACGCTGACTATCAGGCCTTCTCCCCCAGGGGGATGGTCTGCATGGATCCCACCAGGTTCTGGAACTCTTCGGCTTCGAGGGTTTCACGCTGCAGCAGGGCCTCGGCCACGCGGTGCAAGGCGGCCAGGTTCTCCAGCAGGATCTTCCTGGCTCGGTCGTATCCGCGCTTGACCATGCTCCCCACCTCTTCGTCGATCAGCTGGGCCGTGTGCTCCGACACATTGGAGCGCCTGGCCAGCTCCTTGCCGAGGAAGACCTCGTTCGCTTTGTCGCTCCAGTTGACCGGACCCAGCTTGTCGGACATGCCGTACTCGCAGACCAGCAGCCTGGCGATGCGGGTGGCCTCTTTGATGTCGTTGCGGGCCCCAGTGGTGACCTCGTCGAAGGCGATCTCTTCGGCCCCCCGCCCCCCCATCAGCACCGTGATCCTGGTCTCGAGAAAGTCCCTGCTCTCGTTGTAGCGATCGCGCTCTGGCAGCTGCCATGTGAGGCCCAGGGCTCGACCCCGTGGAACGATGGTGATCTTGTGCACCGGATCCGCGCCAGGAGAGAGCAGGGCCGCCAGGGCATGTCCCGCTTCGTGGTAGGCCGTGGTACGCCGCTCGTCCTCTGTCATCACCATGGAGCGCCGCTCGGAGCCCAGCAGCACCTTCTCCTTGGCAGCTTCGAAGTCGACCATCTCGACCTTGGACTTGCCCTCGCGCGCGGCGAGCAGCGCGGCTTCGTTGACCAGGTTCTCCAGGTCGGCTCCGGAGAAGCCCGGCGTGCCCTTGGCGATCACCGCCAGGTCGACGTCTTCTTCCAGCGGCGTGCGCCGGCTGTGCACCACCAGGATGCCCTCGCGCCCCTTGACATCCGGCAGCGGCACCACCACGTGCCGGTCGAAGCGGCCCGGCCGCAGCAGAGCCGGATCCAGCACATCGGGCCGGTTCGTGGCGGCCATCAGGATGACTCCCTCGATGGACTCGAAGCCGTCCATCTCCACCAGCAGCTGATTGAGGGTCTGCTCCCGCTCGTCGTGTCCGCCCCCCAAACCCGCGCCGCGATGGCGCCCCACGGCGTCGATCTCGTCGATGAAGATGATGCAGGGCGCGTTGCGCTTTCCCTGCTCGAAGAGGTCGCGCACGCGGCTGGCGCCCACGCCCACGAACATCTCCACGAAGTCGGAGCCTGAGAT
>CAYVQL010000202.1:0-20353 GCA_964454135.1 uncultured Enterobacterales bacterium
TCTCGCGCCCCGCCGCCAGCACGAAGATGCCCGAGGCGCCGGTGTAGGCCGTGGGCACGGCCGAGAGCACGCCCACCAGCCAGGCGAAGATGGTGGGGGGCAGCTTCCAGGGCTGCAGCAGGGCGAAGCCAAGCACGGTGACCCGGGTGACCGAGAGCATCATGCCCGCCCAGACGTAGAGCCCGATGCCCAGGTAGATGCTGGGGTGTTGCACGAACTTGTGCAGGAAGATGGCCTGGCCCGAGGGGTGGCCCTCGATGAAGATGAAGTAGATACCCGAGATGACACTCATATAGGCGAAGAGCGGGATGGCCATCAGCAGGCGCGTGACCCTCGTGCGGGCGCCGGCGACAGGGGGCGGGGGCGTGGCCAGGTTCCAGACATTGATGGCCGCCAAAAGCGCGAAGCCTGCCGCCCAGAGCACGGGCAGGATCGGGTTCTCGGCCTCGGCCGAAGAGCCACGCTGCACGAACCAGTCCGCCACGCATGAGATGCCCAGGAAGACGTGGGCCAACAGCTGACCCAGCTGCGATGCCGCCTCTTCGAAGCGGGTGCGCGCCCGCCGCAGCGCGATGTGGCTGCGCTGCACTGTGGTGCACATGGCCCCGCCCAGCACCAGCAGCACCAGCAGCTGCCTCCAGTAGGGGAAGCCCGCCAGCCTGGCCACCAGGCCCTCGACAGCGCGCCAGCCGCGCGTGGCCGGGGTGGTGCGGTCGACGATGTCCTGGTAGGCGGCGTGGCGCTGCTGGCAGCGCTCGCGCAGGTTGCTCAGGGCCTGGCAGTGCTGGTCGCCTGCGCCAGCTGCGGAAGGGCTGGCAGGGGACTCGGCGAAGGGATCCTGGCCGGTGAAGGGATCGCTGGCGGGATCCGCGGCCGGCTCCTGGGTTGGCGCGGCAAAGGGGTCCTGGCCGGCGAAGGGGTCGGCGGGGGGCTGCTGGGCAGGGGCTTCCGGCGGCTCGGCGAAGGGATCTTGGCCGTCGAAGGGATCGGCCGGAGCGGACTCGGCGGGTGCATCCTGCGGTTCCGCAGGGGGATCCTGTCCGTCGATGGGGTCGGCCGGAGTGGGCTCGGCGGGCGCATCCTGCGGCTCCGCAGGGGGATCCTGTCCGTCGATGGGGTCGGCTGGCGGATATTCAGGGGCCGGAGCCTTGGGGTCGGCGAAGGGATCCTGGTCGCCGAAGGGGTCGGCTTGCGGCCCCTCGGGGGCGGGAACCTGGGATTCAGCGAAGGGATCCTGGTCGCCGAAGGGATCATGGGGGGCAGAAGACTCGTCCGATGTCTGGCAGCTGGCGATCTGTTCGTCCAACAGCTGCAGCTCGCAGTCCGGAGGCAGCGGATCCGCGCGCAGGTCCGCGGCGTAGCCGGGCCAGATCTTCTCCCCCAGCTCCACCAGGCGCGTGTCGAAGTTGGGCGCCACGCCCAGGGCCATGGTCAGCAGCAGGACCGCCAGTACGCCCATCGCGGCCACGCGTGCCAGGACCTGGCGCATTCCCCCGGGCTGGTGCTCCAAGCGCTGCTCCCGCTACTCGCGCTGCTCGGCGCACTCTGGCCGCGTGCCATCGGCCGAGCAACGCAGCTTGCGCAGGGCGCTGAGCATATTGCCGTCGTAGGCGCCCAGCTCATCGCGCAAGCGCAGGCGCACCTCGAGGAACATCTCGTCGAAAGAGGTCCTGTCGGCATCGGAGATGGGCACCCAGTACTTGGCAGCGATGTCCGCCTCCTGGGCCTGCACCAGCTTGAGGGCTTGGTCGAAGTAGCTGGCGAACCAGCTGCGCGCCTGGCCGGGGAAGCTCTCGGGGAACTGCGAGCTGCGCACCATGAGCTGCAGGGTGGCCTGGGCCAGGGGGTACTGCAGGATACCCCCCGAAGGCTCCAGCCCACGGCTGAGCTCGAAGGGGCGGAATCCGGCCGCCGACATATAGCAGATGTCCACATCACCGTTGTTGAACTTGGGCCCGATGCTGCCCAGATCGGCCGCCACCAGGATGGCGCCCACGCGATCCACCATGGTAGGGGCGGCCTTGTCGTAGTCCATGGTGGCCACGCGCTTGCCAGCCAGCTCAGGCACCGAATCGACCTGGCGATCGCGCATGAAGAGATAGGCCGCGCCCACCGGGATGAAGCCCACCGTCTCGTGTTCGCCGGATTTCAGCCTGGCCGCAGCGCTGGGGTAGCGCGCCAGGGCGTCGATCATGGATTTGAGCAAGTCGTAGCTGGGGAGCGCCCCCATGGCCTCGATGGTGGAGGGGAAGCGGTTGAAGCGCTGCAGCCGCACGCCCGTGGCCAGCACGCCGTCGCAGTGGCCGGCCTCGAAGTCCTTGGCGGCGGTCTCCTCGTCCGTGTAGGCCTTCAGCGTCAGCTCGACGCCCCAGGACGAGGCCTGGACCGAGAAATCCTCCATCATGCGGTGGTAGTCGCCAGCGCGACCGACGGGATCGTAGACGCAGATCTGGCGCGCCTCGGCCGCGGCATCGCCTACCTGGCAGACCAGCGCCAGGAACAGGGTAGCCAGGCAGCGGAGCAGGTGCGGGGGCCTCATGGCTGGTTCTCCGGGGATTCGACGGCGGGGGGGGGCTCCTCGCCGCCGCTCGTGGCGCCGAATGGATCCTGGCCAGCAAAGGGATCACTGGCGGGTTGGGAAGACGTGGCGGCGCTGGGCAGCTCGCCCAGGTTGCGGGTGCGGTGCCCGCGTGCTGCGGTCCAGATCAGATCGGATTCGTGCAAGCTGACCAACCTGGCGTACTCGTCCAACAGTGCCCAATCAGGGGACGGGGGGTGGTTCTGCAACGCCTGGGCGTGGGCTTGTATGCCTTGCTGGGCCTCTTCGTCACGGCCTGCGTTGGCGCTGACCAGCACCTGCAACGCTCGGCCCAGGCGTACGCCGCTGGACGCAGAGGTCTGGGCCGCCGCTTCCAGGCGCAGCCAGGGATCGGTGGCATCCGCAGGGGACAGGCCGGGCACCATGGCCTGAGCCGCGGCCTCCAGGGCCGCAGGTACGTGCCACCAACGCTCGTCTTCCAGACAGGCAGCGCCGCGCGAGGCCGCCACCACGATGTCCAGGGGTATGCCCAGCGTGCCCCCGCTGGCCCTGTCGTGCAGCACGCCGTTGATCCCCGCGTACAGGCCCAACAGGTAGATGATGCCATCCTCATCGCGCATGGCCCCGTTTTTCCCGACGGCCCGGCAACCCTGGCCGATCTCTCCGAAGAGCGCCTGGGCGTGCCCCCATGCCGAGTGGAAGCGCATGCCGGCTGCGCGGCGGGCGCGCGCCTCGCGTTCCCTGGCGTCGGTGATCTCTGCACTGCGAGCGGTGCCGAGGGCGGCGTAGTTGGTCTGCAGCCGCAGGGCCGTCAGCTCTTCCTCCCAGGCGCGGCCTTCCGCGCAGAAGCCCGCCGTGACATCGGCGATGACCATGGCGCGGTGGGGGACGCGCCCCTCGCGACCCGCGGCCTGCAGCGCATGGCCCAGGGCGGCGCCCAGGGCGCAGGCCCGATCCACGTCGGGGATGCGGGCCGCCCGGGGAACCACGCGCTCCATGAGCGCGCGATCCACGCTGCGGGCGCAGCTGGACAGCAGCAGGGACGAAGCGAGGAGGAAGGAGAAACGGCTTGGCATCAGCGGACGACGGGCAGGTGAAGGAATTGACAACATACCACCCGGGGCCCGCCCAGGCCGCTGTCTGGCTGCTGGTCGGCCTCCCGACGAGCCCGTGCTATACTCGCTCTCCGCCGAACCGCAAGAACCCACGCACCCCTTAGCAATCCGCCAGGAGGCCGCGATCCCACGCAAGGACGTTGAGATCACGGAGACCATCCCGTCTTGGCGGGAGGATGAAGACACCACGGCGGTGCGCCGCAGAACGCGCGCCGTCAAAGGCGTCGAGGAACGGCCCGGCCTACCCTGGGCCGAGGGCAAGGCCCTACGCAACGAGGCGGCGGCCGCGCGTCGTGAGGCGCATACGGCACGCGCAAACGCCCACAAGGTGCAACAGCGGGTCAAGCTGGCCCAGCAGGAACAACGGCGGGCCTGGCAAGAGGCGGAGCGGGCGCGAGAAGAGGTGCAGAAGCTGCGTGAGGCCTTGCAGGCCGCTGCGGAGCGGGCGGAGCTGGCCAGCGAGATCACCCTCACCGTGCGCGAGGAGCGGGACCAGGCCATGGCCCGGGCCCGCGACGCCATGGCTCGGGCTCGCGAGGCCCAGGCGGACGCGCAGCGCCTGCGCACAGAGAGCACCGAGCTGCGAGCGGGAACCCAGGCAGCCCTGCGCATCGCAGAGATGGAGGCCCGCCAGGCTCGCTCCCAGGCGGCCGACGCGCGCAACGATGCCTTCAGCGCCAGGCGAGACATGGGCCAGGCGCAGAGCGAGCTGGAGGCGGCACAGGCCGCAGCGGAGGAGGCGCGTCGCAAGGTCCGCAAGGCGCGGAAAGAGGCCGCGCACAACGAGGCGCAGATGCGCCTGTTGCGCGAAGAGATCGAGGCCGCGGGCGAGGGCCAGGAGAAGGCCTTCGAGAGCGCCCAGGCCTTCCAGCGGAAGGCCCAGAAGCAGCGCGAGGAATCGCGGCGCGCCCAAGAGGAAGCCCTGGCCCTGCGTCGCGAGCTGCAAGCTGCCCGTGAGCTGGCGCGGGCGGCCCAGAACGACGTATCCGAGGCGCGGAGGGAGACCCGTTCCGCTCGTAAAGAGGCCACCAAGGCCCGCGCCGAGACCAAGAGCGTGCGCGGCGACCTGGAGGCGGCCCGGCGGGAGACCGACCAGGCGCGCGTCCACGCCGACGAGGCGCGCAGCTCCGCGCGTCGGGCCCGCGAGGAGCTGGCGCACGAGCGGGCCACTGCCGGCCAGGCGCAGGACCGCGAGGCCCTGGCACGGGCCGCGCAAGAAGAGGCCGAGACGAGAGCTCTGACCGCGGCCAACCAGGCCGGCGAGCTGCAGGAGCAGCTGGAGGCCGCGAAGCTGCAGCTGCGCTCCACCGAGGAAGATCGCGCCGCCGTCGGCCTGGAGCTGGCGGGCGCGCAGGCGGAGACGCAAGAGCGGAGCCAGCTCTTGCGTGAGGCCCAGCAGGCTGCCGAGGCGCTGAAGCTGGAGGCCGCACAGCTGCGAGAAGATCTGAGCAGCGCCCAGGCGGAGGCTGAGGGAGCCAAGGTCGAAGCCCTCGAATCCGTTCAGAAGCTCAACTCGGTGCTGGAGCTGGCCAACACCATCAGCGCCGACGCCAAGGCGGTGCGTCGGGCCGCCGAGGTGGCCGAGGCTGAGAAGGAAGAGACGAAGAAGAGTCTGCGTCTGGCGACCCGCGAGCTGCGCAAGGCCCGTGCTCGGGCCAAGGCTGCAGCTGAGGCGGCGCAGGAAGCGCGGGACGGGACTGCCGCCGTCGAAGAGCGAGCCGACGCCGCCAGCGAGCAGGCCGTCGCCTTGGAGCAGGCGCTCGCCGAGCTGCGGCAGCAGCAACAGGCCGACCAGGCGGAGAAGGAGCGCTTCGCGAAGGAGGTCCGGGCGCTGGAGAAGAAGATGAAGCGCGCCCTGGTGCGCGCGGACCAGGCCGAGGCCGGGCTCGAGGCGTCCAGGGAAGAACAGCGAGCAGCGGCGAGCGGGCAGCAGGACTCGGCCGCGGCCGTGGAGCGTGCCCAGGCCGCCCACCAACGAGCGCGCGAGGAAGCCTGCGAAGCGCAGGCCGCGGCGGACGCCGCTGCTGCCGAAGCCCGTGCCTCCCAGGAGCAGCTGCAGGCAACCCTGGCCCAGCTGCAGACGGCGCGCGACGACGCCAGGGTGGCCCGGGAAGAGGTCGGGGCGGCCCACAGACGCCTGGGCGAGGCTCTGGCGGAGCTCCACCAACTGCGCGAAGGCTCGCCGGAGCTGGCGGCGGCGGTGGCGCAGGCGCCCGTGGACCTGGGGGAGCTGTCCTCGCTGGTGGCCGAGACGCAGGCTGGCGTCGAGGATGACGAGGCCTCCTGGCAGAAGGCGGAGAAGGCCATCGGCCGCTCGATCCAGGATCTGTTGGCGCTGGCCCACAGCTTCCCGCAACACCTGAAAGAGGCCTACGACCTGCTCGAGCACATGCAGTCCATGATCGACATCGGGCGTCAGATCATCGATCGCAACAAGCGTTTGAGCGAGCGCCAGGTCGCGGCCTGCGAGCGTCTTCAGCAGGGCGGCCCCTCCCCCAGCGACGAAGCCGGCTGAATCGGACCCGCAGGGACCCCTACTCGATCATCTGGTCGCCGCCTGCGCGCCTGCCACCCATGGCGCCCCCCAGGTCGCCGAAGAAATCACCCAGCATCCCGGTATACCAGGCGTAGCCGATGCCTGCGACGAAGATCAGGGCAGCGATGGTCTTTGCGTTGATCTCCACGGTGAAAACACCTTTCGAAGCCAGGGGCGGCGCGCCTGCCGCCTGGAGACTGTAGCACGCTTCACCAGGGCGCTGGTACTCAGTTCTCCACTCGCTCCACACCGTGGGCCTCCGCCAACAGCATCAAGGCGGCTCCGTAGCCCAGCATGAGGTCGTCCACCTGCTCCACGCCCACGTAGTCTTCGTAGGTCTCGCCGGGATTGGTGCCGAAGGAGGTGCCCTCCAGCGACCAGTGACCGTCGCTCTCCTGCTCGATGCGCTCCATGACGCCGGCGGCGGCGTCCTGCACGCTGCGCACCCACTCGTCGCCGACGAGCGCCCCGGCCTCCAGCCCGCGCAGGAAGGCGTAGGCTATCAGGGCCGAGGCCGAAGTCTCGGTGTAGTTGTCGGGATCGTCGCCCTGGGGCTGATTCAGGACTGTGTGCCACAGCCCGTCATCTTCCTCCTGCAGGGCCAGTGTGGCCTCGGCCTGCTGCTGGAAGAGGGGCTGCACCGCGTTGTAGGCCTGGGAGCCGGCCTCGACCTCGTTCAGCAGCTCGGCAGCGCTCACCAGCACCCAGGCGTTGCCCCGTGCCCAGTAGACCTGGCCGGCGGGGATGTTGACGCCCTGGGATTCGTCCCAGGCGTGGTGGTAGAGCTGGGTCTGGGGATCGCGGCAGAGGTCCGAGAAAGCCTGGTACTGGGCCAGGTACTCGTCCAGATAGGCCTGCTGGCCGCTCTGGGCGTACATGCGCGCCAGGTAGACGCCGAACATGAACTGGGAGTCGATCCAGACCTGGTCGGTCTCGAACTCGTAGGGGTTGTCGTAGCCCCAATGGGCGATGGCGCCATTGGCCAGGCGGGGAGCCTCGGCCAGGTAGGCGTCGGCCGCATCCGTGATGGCCGAGTAGTCCAGGCTGGGCACCTCGCCCATCAAGGTGGCGGCCAGCACCGTCGGAGACATGGAGTCCGAGGAGTGGAAGCTCTCGGGATCGGCACCGCTGAAATCGGGCAGGGCTGCGTCCATCCAGGCCTGGTAGTAGTCCCGCCAGCTGGTGTTTCCGCTGGCGGCGTGCATGCGGTGCACGCCGAAGGCCCAGACCGTCTGGGTCCAGTCGAAGTACAGGGTCTCGGGCTCCCAGAGCGACGTGCCCTGCTCGCCGATGGCCTCTGCCCTGGTCCAGGTGTCGATGATGGCGGGCCCGGGCTCCAGGTCGGAGGCGCTGCAGGCCCACAGCAGCAGGATGAGCGTGGTGGAAGACATGGGAGGAATATGTCACGCTGCGAAGCTGGGCGCCGCAATGGCGGCGTCTCAGTCCGCTTGGGGGAGTTCTTCCAGCGCGGCTGTGCCGTTGACACCCCCGTCCAGTGGCAGCTCGACCGGCTCCTTCACCCTCACCAGCACCACAGCGTGGGTGTCCGGCGGTTGGCCGGGGTAGGCCACGGGCTCGCTCTGCTGGACCAGCTCGTAGCGCTCCGCAGGTATCACCCCGGCGAAGGGCTCCTTCTCCAGGCTGGCGATGGGCTGCAGCTCCACCAGCAGCGCTATCTCCTCGCGCTCCAGGTAGCGCAGGGTGGCGTTGTCTTCGGTGAGCGCCAGGCGGTAGAGCGTCTCTTCGCGCACCACCTCCTCGAGGTACTGCGCGCTGTTGGCCAGGCCGTCCAGGTTGACGACCACCGGCCCATCCGCGAAGAAGCCGAAGATGCCCGCGTTCCAGCTGCCCACCAGCGAGCCGGGATCCAGGTTCTGGTTCATCCAGTCGATGGTGTCCCAGGAGGCCTTGGCCACGGCGCCGTCTTCTTCGCGCCAGCTCTGGGGTGCCAGCTGCGCAGCCATGGAGGCCAGGGAGAGCAAGGCCAGCAGGCCGCCATAGGCGTAGAGACCGCGCCGCAGGGTGCCCGGCCTCCAGGAGGGCAGGGGAATGCGCGGCAGCAACAGCGCCACACCGGCCACCAACGCCAGGACTTCGGGCACGCGATACCAGTAGGCATAGACCACGTAGGGCGAGAGCAACAGCCCGTTGATGCCCATGCTCAACAAGGCCCAGGCGCAGACCAGCCAGAAGCCGCGGGGCGCCGCGCTCTGGACGCGTTGTGCGCTGCGTGCCAGGGCCTGGGGATCCCTGGACCGAACCTGGGCACGCAAGGCCATGAATCCCAGGGCCATCGCCACCAGCAGGCCCGGGACCAGCAGCCAGTCCCGCAGCGCGTGCTGGCGCGGCACCCAGAAGCCCAGGGCCCAGCCGATGGCGGCCTGCACGCCGTAGCGCCACAGGCTGGTGAAGCTGGGGGGCGGTAGGGCACGGGCGTCGAAGAGGCCGCGCTCCATGTCGCCCAGGGGCAGGCGGAACCAGGTCTCGGGCAGGAAGCCAAGGGTGTTGCAGCCGAAGCGGGCCAGTCCGGCGGGGCCTCCGATCAGCCGGCGGAGGCCGCTGGTGGGGATGGGACCGCCCAGCTCCAGCGTGGCAAAGCCCATCCATGGACCCAGCACCAGGAGAGCGCCCAGCCCCATGAGCAGGAGCGCGCGCGACTGCGCGCGCCAATCCTGCCGCCCGCGCAGGCCCAGATCCGCCAGCAGGACCAGGGGCAGCAGGGCCGCGTTGACCCGCGAGAGCACCAAGAGCCCGCAGAGCGCACCCAGAGCCAGCGCAATTCCGGGACGGATGCGCCCGGGCTCGACGCTGTCGTATAGCAGCAGGAGCGACACGAGCAGCAACGCATGCAGCGCGCTTTCCATGCCCGAGGCGCAGAGGTGGATCAGGAAGGGGTTGAGCAGCCAGAGGACCGCGGCCAGCAAGGCGGCTCGACGCCGGTCAGCGCGCACCAGCCAGTGCCAGAGCAGCACCCCCGTGGCCACGTGCAGCAGGGCTCCCAGCGCAAGCGAGGCGCGCAGGAGCGCCAGCTTGCTGGGCAGCGCCGCAGCCAGCCCGGAGAGCAGGAGCATCCACAGCGGCTGAAAGCCGTAGGTCGCATTGCTCCCGTCGAAGGTGAACGTACCGCTAACACCGCAGTTCCAGGCCGTCTGCAGGTAGTAGTAGGCGTCGTCCGGCACCCAGGTGGTGGCCAGCTGGGCCAGGTCCGAGCCCAGCAGGAAGCGTAGCTGCAGCCCCAGGCTGAGCAGGGCCGTCCCTGCGACCAGGACCACGGGCCAGCGAGGGCTGCGCGTCCAGGCTGCGAAAGGCCTGCTGCTGGGGGTGGGGGCCGGCATGGCGGCGATCTTATCAGGCGGGCCTGCGGAGCCATGTCGCGGCTTGTCACGGGGCCTACCGTCCGACTGGCGCCGGCAGGGTTCGGACCTGAGCGGCGCCGCAACTACGCAAGCTCACTCGGCTCCCTCCATGGCCTGCAGCTCCGCCTCTTCCTCCAGCTCGATGCTCTCCGCCAGGCGCTCGAGCTCGTCCTCGTCGCCCAGGCTCACCGTCTGCGCGGGTGCGGGCAGGCTGACGCTTACGTTCAGCTCCTCCTCCGCCTCCAGCGCGCCGCCAGCCGACTCCTCGCCCAGCTCGGCATCGGCCACGGTGTCAGCCAGCACCGGCAGACGCAGCGTGTCGCCGATGGACAGGTGGTCCAGGTCGCTGTCCGCGTTGTAGGCCGCCAGCACCCAGGAGGGGATGCCGCGCTGCCGGTGGGCGATGCCCCAGGCGGTCTCGCCGGTGCGCACGCGGTGCTCCTCCACGGCCAGCAGGCCGCCCCGACGCTCCAGGTAGCGGTTCAGACGCTCGGTGGAGAAATCCTCCCGGGCGCGTGCCAGGGCCTCGTCCGCCAGCAGGTCGCCCGAGGGGATCAGCAGGCCCTGGCCCGGGAACAGGGGCTCGGACACGTCCAGGCCGTTCAGTTCGGCGATGGCCTCCACGCTGCTGCCCGCCCAGCGGGCCAGCAACACCAGGTTCTCGCCGCTGCGCACCTCGATGCCGGTGGCGCGGGGCGCCTCTACCTCGGCCGGCTCCGCCTCGGCCACGGGCTCGAGCACCCACAGATCCTCGGCGGTGGGTGGCGCGACCGCCAGCGCCGGTGGCGGCGGAGCGGGCTCGCTCGGCTCGGTCTCCATGATGGTCAGCGTGACCGGATCGGGCCCCGGGTGGGAGGGCTTGCCACAGGCCACGGCGGTGGCGGCCAGCGAGAGAAGGATGAGGTGTCTGTGCATGTCTGCCTCCTTTGTTGGTGCCGGTATGGGCACCCCCTCATGAAGCACAGGTCGTGCCAGGCGTGAAATAGAAAGTAAATACAACGGATTACGCGGAATGCGCGTCCCGGTCGTCTGCCCGCCCGACTGGGCGCCGCGACGATTTGCATACGGGATGTCACGATAGACGAGTCGTGACAGCCTGCCATGGACGGTGCGAAACCAGTCCGCCGCCCACACCCCGAAGCAGCGTTACGGTGCCATCATGCGCCCCTCCCCCGCAACAAGCCGAATAGGCGCCGCGCTCCTGGCCACGCTCCTGGCCATCCCCGCCGCCCAGGCCATGGATCCCAGCTCCGCCCGCTACCTGTACGACCCCGATGAGATCTTCTGGTTCATGCAGATCTCCGACTCCCACATCGGCGCCGAGCTGGGCTACGGCAGCCTGGACACCGACAGCCTGAGCTGGGCCGTGAACGAGGCCGTCGAGACAGTGCTTCCCGAGTTCGTGGTGCTCACGGGCGACATCGTCGACGCCACCAACGGCTGGCTCATCCCCACCCAGCAATACCAGGAGGAGTGGGACGCCTACCTCGACATCGTCGAGCCCGCCGGCATGGAGGTGAGCTTCTTCCACGACATCGCGGGCAACCACGACACCTACCGCGACGAGGGCGCCTCCTACTACCTGGCCAACACCGTGGCCGGCCAGGCCTACGGCGAGCTGCACGAGGCCTGGAGCCACGGCTTCGACTTTGGCGAGTACCTGTTCGTGGGCCTCAACAGCGCCGACACCAGCGGCCCCTATCCGCTCTTCGACTCCCCCGGCCTTGCGGAGAGCGAGCTGGACTTTCTGGAGGAGTCGCTGCTGGCCTGGCAGGATGCCAGCCTGGCCTTCGTCTTCACCCACCACCCCCACCACTCCCTGGAGTACGGCGAAGACGAGCTGGCGAGCCTGCTGGCGGAGCACGGCGTGTCGGTCTGGGCCAACGGCCACGACCACAGCCACAACGTCAGCTGGTACGGCGACACCCTGGAGCTGACCCTGGACACCCTGGGCAAGGGCTCCAGCGAGAACATCGGCCTGTGGGCAGTGGATCACGACGGCGTCGCCGGCCGCGCCTGCTCCACCGAAGACTGGCCCTTCGTGCTGATCAGCGCCCCGACCGACGCCTCCCTGGGCGGGGGCAATCCCCACGCCTACGTCATCTCCCAGAAACAGACCGCCAACCCGGTGCGCGCCCTGGTCTTCGATGCCGAAGAGGTGCTGGAGGTCTTCTTCATGGTGGACGGCGGCGAGAGCCAGCCCATGGAGGAGGTGGCGCCCTCGGTCTGGCAGGGCTCCTGGGACTGCAGCGTCGAAGAGAGCGGCCTGCACACGCTGGAGGTCTGGGCCAACACCCAGTCGGGAGCCAACGACCACAGCATCGAGGTGGAGCTGGCCGTCACCGAGTGCGACGACGGCGTGGACAACGACGGCAACGGCTACACGGACCACGACGAGGACGGCGGCTGCTGGGGCGCCTCCGACGATGACGAGTCGGGCTGGGAGCCAGGCCCCGAGGACAGCGGCCTGGACGACACGGGCGCGCCCGGCGACAGCGCCCCCCCCGACGATTCCCCGGGGGACGACACGGGCCTGGCGCCCGAAGAAGACCAGGACAGCGGCCTGGCCCAGGTGGCCATCGGCCGCGGCCAGTGCGGCTGCGGCGGGGGCTACGGCGCCGGGGGGCTGCTGGCGCTTTCAGCCCTGCTGCTCGCGCAGCGGCGTCGCAGGCGAGCGGCGGCTCAGGGGCAGCCGTAGCAGCCGCGACAGGCCACGTCGATGCAGGGGACGGTAGTATAGTCGTCGCAGTCGTAGTAGGTGTTGCCGGCGAAGTAGTTGGTGTCCAGCTTGTCCATCACCGAGTCCCAGCAGTAGAAGCCGGCGCCGCCCCAGCGACCCCAGTTGTTGGTGAAGCTGTTGTCTACCAGGTCGATGACGGACTCGCGGATCATCACGCCGCCTGCGGACTCGGCCGAGCAGCTGTCGAAGCTGGAGTCCTCCACCCTGCCGTTGTGGTTGTAGAGGTAGAAGCCGCCGCCGGCCTCGGAAATGGTGCCATCCACCGTGGCCCGGCTGATGTCGAACTCCGAGAACCAGGCGTAGATGGCCCCGCCGTAGCGCCATGAGAGATCGCCGTGAAAGCTGACATCGGAGACGCTGCCCAGCACCTCGTCCGCGTAGATGCCGGCCCCCAGCTGCGCCAGGTTGGAGGCGAACTGGCAGGAGGACAGCTCCACCTCGGCCTCGACCAGGGCGATGCCCCCGCCGAAGTGCCCCTCGTTGCCCGTGAAGATGGAGTCGGTGATGGCGCAGATGCCCGTGCAGTACAGCCCGCCGCCATACTCGTCGACGCCGCCTGTCACCGTGAAGCCCGAGAACACGGTCTCGCCGCCAGCGGTGCCCAGGGCGACCACGGTGGCGGTCCCGTCGCCCTCGAGCACCGTGGAAGCGGCCCCCGACTCGCTCACCAGGGTCAGGGCCTTGCCCGCCGCCTCGATATTGCCCTGGTAGGTGCCGGAGGCCACCGTGACCGTGCTGTCCGAGCAGACCGCAGCCACGGCGTCGACCACGTTGTCGTAGTCGTCGGGTACGTGCACCGACATACCGGGCTGCACGGCCGAATCGCCGTCGTCGCAGTCGCTGCCGCCCGTGCAGGCCCAGTCCACGAAGCCGTCGCCGTCGGCGTCGGTGCTGCCGTCGTCCGGATCGCCGCTGCAGTCCTGGTCCACGCCGTCGCCGCAGATCTCGGTGGCCCCGGGGTGTATGGCGGGGTCCTCGTCGTCGCAGTCGTCGCCGCCGTACCAGACGGCGTCGTAGCCGTCCACGTCGCCATCGGCGCTGTCTGTGCCCGAGCAGTCCTGGTCGATGCCGTCGAAACCGGGATCATCCGCTCCTGGGTTGATGTCGGGATCGCTGTCGTCGCAGTCGCCGTCCTCCACGGTCCAGCCGTCGCCGTCTTCGTCGGTGCCGGAGGGGGTGGCGCTGTCGCTGTCCACGGTGGAGGGGCCGGTGTCCGTGCCGCCGGTCTCGCCCTTGTCGCAGGCCTGCAGCGCGAGCAGGAAGAAGGGAAGCAGGGCGCGCATCATGACGACCTCCTCTCGGCCCTTCGGCTCGGTTCGCGGCGCCTGGCCAGGGCTGGCAACAGCAGGAGCAGCGGCAGGGGAGACAGCGGCGCCAGTCCTGGGTGGCAGCCGCAGGTTCCGCCCGAGGAGATCCCTTCGTCCT
Source organism: uncultured Enterobacterales bacterium (assembly GCA_964454135.1). Lineage (GTDB taxonomy): Bacteria > Myxococcota_A > UBA796 > UBA796 > JAFGLY01 > CAYVQL01. Next base: position 13,712 of record CAYVQL010000202.1, read on the forward strand.
GCTCTTGATCGGGGTTGTTCGGGCTGTCGGGCTCGTCGTCCGTGTCCTCTTCCGTGTCCGTATCTTCGGGCTCGTCGGGCTCGCTGGTGTCTTTCACCGGCTCGCCGCCAATCGCGATCTGCCCCTCGTAGGGCATCAGGTTGCGGCCGGTGGCCGTGATGTAGAGGAACTCGTCCTCCATGGTGTCCACGGAGAGGGTCACCAGCCCTTCGGCATCGGTGTAGCCGTAGCTGTAGGTGCCGCCATCGGACATGACGCAGACCAGCGCGCCCTGCCGCGGGTGGCCCTCCTGGCTGACCAGCACGGTGAAGTCCAGCTCACCGCGAGCGATGCTGGGCGGGTGGCTGATGTCGAAGTCCTGCGGGATGGTGGTCCACAGGTTCAGCTCCGGGTCGGCGTACAGGACCGAGGCGTAGTACTGGTCGGTGCGCTGGAACTCGTCGTAGAAGCGCAGCCGGGCCCCCTCGCTGGCGTCGCCGAAGGTGGTGATCTCCCAGTCTTCGGTGTCTTCGAAGATGTAGCCGTAGAAGCCGCGCCGCAGGGCCGAGCGCCACTGGGCGCAGTAGGAGCAGGAGTAGGACTGCCCCACGTAGCCTACCGCGCCGATGGGCTCGCTGGTGTCGGGATGCCGGGCGCGCACCCACTGCTCGCCGTAGCACTCGTAGCCCGAGTAGGCCAGGGTCTGGCAGGAGTAGCCCAGCACGACCGGTAGCATGGGGCCGTTGCTCAGCTCCCTGGGGTCGACGTCGTAGCCGGGCCAGCCGCAGCCGGTGTAGCCGCCGATCACGCCGTGATGAGAGGCCCAGCCCAGGCCATCTTCCAGCATGCCGCGGAAGAGCTCCTTGACGCCTGTGGTACCGGGGTAGGACATGATGGCGATGTCGGTGTGCCCGACACGCTCCATCAGCGCGGCCTCCCAGTAGCAGTCGCCGAAGTAGGAGCAGATGTCGTCGTCGTCGCTGTCCTCGTAGACCAACAGGGCGGCGGATTTGTAGTAGAATTCGTTGTCCAGAGAGGGCGTGCGCTCGTACTGCAGCGTGCGCTGGACCATGGTCTCTATCTGCGCGATGTCCTGCGCCGGGAAGCGGGCGGGGATGATCTCGATGAAGGGATCGCCGTCCATGTTGGCGTAGTAGGTGTCGGTGGGCACGCCGTCGATGCTGCCCATGGGGATGGTGTCCATGTCGGCGCCTATGAGCACGTACTCGGGAGGGGGATCCCAGGTCTCGACCGCGTCCGTGATGTACTCCTTGATCTGGGAGCTGGAAAAGCCGATATCGGATGTGACGACGATCTTGGCCTGCATGCCCTTGCGCGTCTTCCACTCGGCGAGCGGAGCGAGAACGTCCTCGAAGGCATCGGGACAGATGATCAGGTAGCGGGCGCCCTCGGCGTGTGCTTGGCGGGCGGAGAGCAGGCCGGCGAGCGACGCCACGGAGAATGCCAGGAGCTTGCTGTGGTGCATGGAGACCTCCGACAGCAGGATAGCACCACTGCAGGCGAGGTGGATCAGCGAGCGTCGGTGCAGCCCTCGCATTCATCGCAGTACACGTCGTCGGGATCGTTGCCCGTGATGTCGGCCCCTGTGGCGCTCAGGGTGCCTTTCTTGCAGGCCACACCTCCTCCGCCGTCGGTCGCGCTATTGCCGCTGATGGTGGCTCCCGTGATGATGGCGTCGGCCTGGTAGACGCGCACGCCGCCCCCCAGAGCCACAGCCGAGTTGCCCTCCACTGTGCCGCCGGCCAGCTCCAGGTCCGACTCGGAGCCGATGTACAGGCCGCCGCCGTTGTTGTCGGCGGCGTTGCCCGCGACCTCGCAGTCGATCAGGCTGCCATCCGAGTCGTAGAAGCTCAATCCCCCGCCCGTGCGGGCGCTGTTGTCACTCACGACGACCCCGTCCAGCACCACGTCCTCGGAGTGTCGCAGGCGCACGCCGCCGCCGTAGCCGACGGCCTGGTTTCCGGTGACCACCGAGTCGCTGATGTCCAGGCTGGCGTTGTTGACGTAGATGCCCCCGCCATCGTCGGCCTGGTTCCCGGTGACGATGACATCGATCATCGTCGGCGTGGAGGCGTCCACGAAGACCCCGCCGCCGCAGGCGTCCAGCGCTCCGTCGTTGTCCGGATCGAACAGGGAGCCGATGCCGTTGGTGATGGTGAAGCCCTGCACGGCGGAGGTGTCGCCGTAGGCGAACTCCAGGGCCGAGCCCACGCCGCCCCCGTCGATGATGGTGACTTCCGGACCCGACAAGGCCGTCAAGGCAAGGTTGGTGGCCGAGAGCAGGACGTTCTCGTAGTAGGTGCCCTCGAGCACGCAGATGGCGTCGCCATCCGAGGCGGAGTCGATGGCGTCCTGGATGCTGGTGCTGTCCCCGCTGCCGTTGGGATCGACGACGATGACGTCTTCGTCCACCAGCTCGTCGCAGTCGTTGTCCAGATCGTCGCAGATGTCGATGGCGTCGGGATTGACCTGGTCGTCGTCGTCGTCACAGTCGGTGCCACCTGTGCAGGTGGTGCTGATGTGGCCATCGTCGTCGGCATCCAAGGCGCCATCATCCGTGTCGCCGCTGCAGTCGCGGTCCACGCCGTCGCCGCAGACCTCTTCGGCGGCCGGGTTGATGGCGGCGTCCGTGTCGTCGCAGTCGCCCTGCTCGGTGGTGTAGCCGTCACCGTCATCGTCGGTGCCGCAGCTCTCGCATTCCGGGCATTCGGTCTCTTCGCCGTCGCCGCCGCTGTCGTCGCAGGCTGCGACAAGCGCCAGGCCGGCCATGCCGAGGAAGAGGGGGAAGATGCGCATGGGATTCCACTCCGTCGAGGTGCCCGCTGCCGCAGAGCGGGATGAGAAGGGCATTGTAGGCGCAAGGCGCACGTCCATGCCAGTGAGGAAAGGGTCATGGGGCCGGAGGCCCTTGCCCCCGCCGGCGACGGGCACCATAATCCCTGCATGTCCTCCACCTACCTGCTCGTCGGCAATCCCACCGCCCAATCCGGCAAAGCCCAACAGCGCATCGAGCGCACGCTGCAGCGCATGCGCCAGCGGGGCATGGCGGCGCAGTTCCTCTCCACCCAGCCCGAGGGGCGCACCGTACCCTTGATAGCGGAGCGCCTGGATGCCGGCGGCGTCGACGTGGTGATCTACCTGGGGGGCGACGGCACCTTCGCCGAGGTGGCCAAGGGCATCCTGGCCGCCAACGAGCCGCGTCCTCTGGGCATGCTGCCTTCGGGAACGGCCAACGACCAGGGGCGTTCCTTTGGCATCAAGGCCGAGGCCTCGGCCCTGGACTGGAACCTGGACGTGATCGAGGCCGGCTGGCAGCGGCAGCTGGACGTGGGGCGTGTGGGGCGCATCGGCCCCGACGGCCGGGCCGACGTGGTGGAGCACGTCTTCCACTCGGTGGGCTGGGGCCTGCAGCCGGAGATCCTGCGCCAGCGCAACGAGGACCGCGTCGCGGTGGAGCGCATCCCGTTGCTGCGTGAGATCTACCGGGACCAGGCGGTCTACGCCGGGGCGGCCCTCAACCGCCTGCTGGCCAGCTGGGTGGAGCCCTCCAAGTTCGCCGCCGAGGTGCTGGCGGACGGCGTGCGCCATCGCTTCACGGGCCTCTCGGACCTGGTGATCAACGCCACGCCCGTCTACGGCGGGGCCTGGGTGCTGGACCGCCATGCCGAGCCCGACGACGGGCTCTTCGAGCTGATCCCCATCAAGGGCCGTCGCGAGTGGGCCAGCATCGCCATCCGCGACCTGCAGGCCCTGCCCCTGTGGCAGGAGCAGCTGGACGTGCTGGGCGTGACCCATAGCGAGGGCTGCAGCGCAGCGGAGTTCGACGTGGAGCTGCTGCGCCTGGGCAAGGAGAAGCTGGCAGCCCAGGTGGACGGAGAGGAGTGGGTGGAGGGGGTGCACTTCAAGCTCAGCGTGCTTCCTCGCGCCCTGTCCTTGATCGTGCCCGCCGAGTGGGAGCCTCCCTGGAAGATGGAGGAACCCTGAAAGGACCCTTCGGCCCGTGAGATAGCGCGCGACGCCGCACCGAAATAGCTACTGGTTGCAGCGCCTGCCCTGGAGGACCCCATCGAAGACGAATTGCGGATCGTGGTGAACGGCGAGGCGCGCAAGGTGCCGGCGGGCAGCAGCGTCGCCAGCCTGCTGCAGGCACTGGGCGTGGCGCGCGAGCACGTGGCCGTCGAGCTGAACGGCGAGCTGCTCGGAGGGCGCTCCGCGCCCTGCTGGGAGCGGATTCCGCTCCTGGAGGGCGCCGAGGTGGAGATCGTGCGCTTCGTGGGAGGCGGCTGAGGCGGCGCTCGCAGGTCGTTGATGCGGTGTGCCGCGCTCGACGCGCGGATATACAGCAGGCCTCGCCTCCCCATTCCCCGGAGCGGTCCCTTGGACGAGCTATTAATCGCCGGACAGCCGATCCGTTCACGCTTGCTGGTGGGCACCGGCAAGTTCTCCAGCCCCCAGGTGATGGCACAGGCCATCGAGGCATCCGGAGCTGAGCTGGTCACCGTCGCCTTGCGCCGCGTGGATCTGAACGATCCTGGCGACTCGATGATGGCCAACCTGGATCCCGACCGCTACCGCATCCTGCCCAACACGGCCGGCGCACGCGACGCGGTGGAAGCCGTGCGGGTCGCGCGCCTGGCTCGGGCCGCCAGCGGCCTCGACTGGGTCAAGCTGGAGGTCACGCCCGAGCCCAACTACCTGCTGCCCGATCCGGTGGAGACCCTGAAGGCGGCCCGCGAGCTGGTCTCCCTGGGCTTCGTGGTGCTGCCCTACATCAACGCCGATCCCATCCTGGCCCGCCACCTGGAGGACGCCGGCTGCGCCGCGGTCATGCCCCTGGGAGCGCCCATCGGCACCTCACGCGGCCTCAGGACCCGCGACCAGGTGCGCATCATCGTGGAGCAGGCCAATGTGCCCGTGGTGGTGGATGCTGGGCTGGGCCAGCCCTCCCACGCGGCCGAGGCCATGGAGCTGGGGGCCGACGCCTGCCTGGTCAACACGGCCCTGGCCATCGCCGACGATCCCGTCGCCATGGCGCGGGCCTTCGACCTGGGCGTGCGGGCCGGTCGCCAGGCATGGCTGGCGGGCGCTGGCGGCGAGTCGCGCCTGGCGCGCGCCTCCAGTCCGCTGGACGGCCTGGTGGGGCGGTCCTGAATGTCCAGCCCGTATCAGCTCCTCCACGGTCTGGACTACGCGCAGCTGGAGGCGCGCATACGGGCCGTCAGCCCAGCCCAGGCGCTGGCCGCCCTGCAGCGCGAGCGCCTGTGTCCGCGCGATCTGGCCCTGCTGGTCTCGCCAGCGGCCGCCGAGCACCTCGAGCTGCTCTGCGCGCGGGCGGCGGCCATCACGGAGCAGCGCTTCGGCCGGGTGATGCAGCTCTATGTACCTCTGTACCTGTCGAACGAGTGCACCAACCGTTGCGCCTACTGCGGCTTCGCCGCGGATGCCCGGATCCGGCGCCATAGCCTGCAGCTGGACGAGGTGGCGGCCAACGCCCAGGCGCTGCACCAGGAGGGCTTCCGGCACATCCTGCTGGTCACCGGGGAGCATCCGGTGCGCTACGGCGTGGAAAAGCTCGAAGAAGCCGTGCGCGCCATCGCCCACCTCTTCGACTCCATCTCCATCGAGGTCTACCCCATGTCTGCGGCCGACTACGCGCGCCTGGCGCGTGCGGGCGTGGACGGTTTGGCCCTGTACCAGGAGACCTACGATCCGGCGCGCTACGCGCAGGTGCACCTGGCCGGGCGCAAGACCGACTACCGCTGGCGCCTGGAGGCCACCGAGCGGGGAGGGGAGGCGGGGTTTCGCAGCCTGGGCCTGGGCAGCCTGCTGGGCCTGGGACCCTGGCGCTCCGAGGCCGTGGCCCTGGCGCTGCACGCCGAGCTGCTGTCCAAGCGCTTCTGGCGCAGCCGCATAAGCTTGAGCTTTCCACGCCTGGTGCCCGCCGAGCGCAGCTTCCGCACGGAGTACCTGCTCAGCGACCAGGAGCTGATCCAGCTGATGGCCGCCATGCGCCTGGTGCTGCCCGACGCCGAGATCGTGCTCTCCACCCGCGAGCCCGCTGCCCTGCGCGACCGGCTGCTGGGCACCTGTGTGACGCGCATGAGCGCCGGCAGCAAGACCAGCCCCGGGGGCTACCTGGCCCACGACAAGGGGGAGCAGTTCCAGGCCCAGGATCTGCGCTCGCCGGCCGAGGTGGCGCGCGTCTTGGCTCAGCGCGGCTTCGACCCGGTCTGGAAGGACATGGACATCGGGTTCAGGTCCTGACGCTCAGGCCCGGTCTTCGCCCCTGGATTTTGCCTGCCCCGCCGCGCGGGGCGCGATCAAGATGCGAGCACGCCGTTGAGGATCGAGAAGAGGATGCCCGAGCAGACGCCGAGCATCACGGCCGCGCTGAAGCCGAAGATGGTCCCCGACTTGGTCTTCGGCTTGCCGATGATCAGCCCCAGGATCAGGCCCAGGCAGCCGAGAAAGAAACCGAGCAGGAAGCCCTTGATGAAGCTGCCATTGTCTTCGCTCATGAGGTCGCTCCCGGAATTTTTGGCCCCAGGATTCTATCACCTCCCGCTCTGCGGGAGGAGCCCGCTACCTGACCCTGATCGTCGGGCCACCGCCCGCCGCGTCCGTCGACACCGGGCGTCGACA
>CAYVQL010000203.1:0-20339 GCA_964454135.1 uncultured Enterobacterales bacterium
AGGGGCCCTCCCCTCCCCCATCTGTTTTCATGACCGAAAAAAAAACGCTCGCGGGCCGTAAGGAACCACGGCCGCCAGGCGTTGTCAGGCCGCTTCGCAGGAGGTTTCCCATGCAACGCTGGATGATGACCACCGGGCTCGCCGGAGCGGCCGTACTCGCCGCTCTGCTCGTTCCCACCCTTCACCGCTCGGTCTCCAAGCCCTCCCCCACGCCAGCTCCCACGCCCCCGGAGCCGCCCGCGGTCACGCCAGCCGTCCCGCAGGGGCCTGCGGGTTCGCTCACCGTGTCAGCGCGCCTGGACCAGAGCACGCTGCTGGCTGGCGACGACGAGGACCGCTACCTGGTGCTCACCGTCACCGCTCCCGAGCCGGAGGGCGAGCGTCGGCTGCCCGTGGACGTGGCGGTGGTGATGGACACCTCGGGCTCCATGAGCGGCTGGCACAAGATCGACTACGCCCGCGCCGCGGCCCGCGAGCTGGCCGGCTCCCTGGACGCCGGCGACCGCTTCGCCCTGGTCAGCTTCAGCGACCGCGCCAGGACCCTGTGGCCCGTGGGCTCCGTCACCTCCACCGCCCCCATCATCCAGGTCATCAACGGCATCCAGGAGGGCGGGGGCACCAATATGTACGACGGCATCACCACCGGGCTGGAGCAGCTGCGCCAAGGTGAGACCAACCGCATCAGCCGCCTGCTGCTGCTCTCGGACGGGCACGCCAATGTGGGCATCTCCGACGCCGGCAGCCTGGCGAGCCTGGCCGCTCACGCGGCGCAGAACGGCGTGGCCACCAGCACCATCGGGCTGGGCCTGGACTACAACGAAGACCTGCTGGCCTCCATGGCCGACGCCGGCGGCGGCTCGTACAACTTCGTGGACCGCGCCGAACAGCTGACGGAGATCTTCGGCGAGGAGCTCTCGGCCATGACCCGCGTGGTGGCGCGGGACACCACCGTCGAGCTGCGCCTCTCCGAAGGCGTCGAGCTGATCGACATCTACGGATACCAGGACAGCCAGCGGGCCGACCTGCACAGTATCTACCTGGGCGACATCCACGCCGGCCAGAGCCGCAAGATAGCCATGCGCCTGGACGTGACGCCAGCGTCCAAGGGAACCGTGGCGATCGCGGACATCGCCTTCGACTACAACGACCTGGACCTGGGCGAGGCCGTGCGCCAGCGCATCGGGCTGGACGCGCCGGTCAGCACCGATCCCCTGCAGGTCTCCGCCAGCGTGGACCAGGAGACCGCCATCGCCGCCGGCCGGGCCCGGGCAGCCGAGCTGGCGGAGGAGGCCGCGCGGGCCTACGAGCGCGACGACCGCCAGGCCGCTCGCCGCACCCTGGACAACACCAGCTCCCTGTTGCGAAACCTGGCCAGCGATCTGCAGGCCCCGGAGCTGCTGGAGGACGAAGCCTCCTACCTGCAGGCCGCCGACGCCTACATGCACGCGGCGCCCAGCAGCGAAGCCGGACGACGCACCTTGAAGGCCCAGAAGGAGTACGCCCGTGAGTACGCGCACTGAAGACATGGTGCGCCATGGCCGCTTCCAGCCGGCCCCGGCGCAGACGATCGACCTCACGCGACGGCAGATCACCTGGGTGCTCTGGCAGACCGCCGCCTGGCTGGCCCTGGCCGCCATCGGCTTCCAGCACTCGGCATACGCACCCGCCGTGGCCCTGGCCCTGGCCGCCTGCAGCACCCGGCCCCGCCACCTGCTGTACGCGGTGCTGGTCGTGCCCGCAGCCCTGCTCCTGACCGCCTGCTGCCTGGCCCTGGGCCTGCCCGCCTTCTCCGCCGGCGGCCTGGTGGCTGGCTTGGCGGTGGGGCTGCTGGAGCTGGGCCGCAGCGAGCGCTGGCGGCTGCTGAACAGCGCCCTGGCCGGGGCGGCGCTGGCTCCCCTGGCGCTCTTCGCAGCCCAGGAGCTGGCAAGCGTGCTGCCCCTGTCCCTGGCGCCCCCACTCTCGGCGCTGGTCTTCTCTCTGGTCAGCGCCCAGGTGCTGGCCGTGATGGCCATTCGCTGGAGAGAGGTGGCGCGCATCCCCTCCAGGCGACGCATCGTCGCCGCCTTGGCGGCTCCCTACCGCGAGCCGAGCCTGCGCGCCCTGGACCACGACCGCACCATCCGTCGCATGGCCCCGGACAGGGCCACCCGCGAGGGCCTGGGAGAGGTGGCGGCCTGGGTCTTCCGTCTGTCGGTCAGCCAGCAGGCCCAGGACCGCGAGCTGCGCCAGCTCTCGGATGATGACGTGGCGGACCGCATCGCCAAGGCGCAAGAGGCCATGGAGCGCACGACCGACAGCTACGCTCGGGAGCGCCGCCAGGCCACCTTGCGCCACCTGGAGGGCATGCAGCGCCACCAGCAGGCCATGGTCCTGGAGAGGGAGCGCACGGAGAGCCTGGTCGAGTACGCCCTGGCGACCCTGGAGGAGGCGCGGGCCGGCCTGGCCTATGCCCAGCGCATGCCCGGCCAGCGCGCTCCGGAGGGCCTGGACGAGGTGCTGCAGCGCCTGCGCTCCCACGCCACGGAGGAGGCTGCCAGGCGCAACACGGCCCGCGAGCTGGCCTCAGCTTCTCCTTGAAGAGCGGTTCGCGCTGAAGCTCAACCCCCCAGATCCGCCACCAGGCGCTCCACCTGACGCCGCACCTCCTCGGGTTCGGTGTCAGCGCGTCCCACCCACTTGCGACGCCGCAGCTTGCGACGAACCTTGATCAGCAGGCGGTGGGGACCCACGCCGGCCCGCCACTGCACCGAGATGCGCACCTTCCCCTGGCGCCCCACAGCCTCGAGGCGGGCGCGCCACCCCCGACGAACCTGCAGATCCAGCTGCTGCGAGACCTGGTCCAGGCCCGCCTGGTAGTGCCGCCGCAGCCAGTGCTGCCAGAGCTGGTTCTTGAGCACCACGATCCACGCCGTGGCCAGCAGGAGCAGCACTCCCGCCAGCTCACTGTAGAGCAGGCTCTCGTCTACCCAGCTGCCTACCCCTCGAGGTCCACGATACCTCCCTCCCTGGCGAGCCGCACGACAGGATCGCTGCTGTCAGCCCAGCGGCGGGCCACCTCGTCCAGCACGTCGTCGGTGGCATTGGGCGCGTGATGGAAGAGGTACAACTCCGGGACACCCGCTGCGCGCGCCAGGGCCGCAGCGTACTCGGGATAGGCGTGGCCCCAGCTCATCTTCTCCAGATAGGCCTCCCGGCTGAACATGGTATCGAAAATGAGCAGATCGGCCCCTTCCATGGCCTCGATGATGCGCGCTTCGGCGGGCGTGGGCTCCTGACCGACCATGACGCCTTCGTCTGGCTTGGCAAAGGGCGCCGTGTCCGTGAAGTAGGCCAGCGCCTTTCCGCCATGCTCGACGCGATACCCGCAGGCTCCCCCGGGATGATTCATGGCCACAGCGCGCAGCTCGTAGGGCGGGCAGGAGGCCGCACGGGTGGGAAACATGGAGGTGAGGTTCATCTTCGCGGGCACGTCGGGGACCCGCAGGGGGTGGAAGACACCGTTCAGAAACTGACTCAACAGCGCTCGGGCCTCCTCCGGCCGGTAGCAGGGAAGCACCAATCCCAGCTCGAAGGAAGGCGCGAAGATGGGATCGAAGAAGGGGAAACCGAGCACGTGATCGATGTGGAAGTGGGTGAAGGCCAGGTACATCTCGCGGCACGTGCGCCCCAGCATTTCCATGCCCAGCCGCCTGGCGCCGGTCCCGCAGTCGAGCACCAGCGACGGCGCCCCGGGGACGCTGACCTCCACGCAGGCGGTGTTTCCGCCGTAGCGCAGCATGTCCTTTCCGGGAACGGGAATGGAACCCCGCACGCCCCAAAAACTGACCTTCACACTGCCTCCTCACCAAAAAAAGCTGGCTCCTCAAAAAAAAAAAATGGCACCACACAAAAAAAAAAACAGCCAAAAAAAAAAAAAAACACCTGCCTCGTCACAAAAAACACCTCACTCCACACAAAAAAACCTGGTCCTCACCAAAAAAAGCTGGCTCCTCACAAAAAAACAAGCGGGCTCCTCAAAAGTAGTAGCGGGCCCCAATCTGGCCTTCCATCACCCATCCCACAGCTTCGTACACGTAGACGGCCGGCGCAACCTCGAAGTAGAGATCCACCGGAAGGGAGGGGACCAGCACAGAGGCGCCAGCGACCACCCGAGGCCCCAGCAACAAGATGCTGAAGCCGTCCTGGAGGCTCATAGTGGTCTTGAGTCCGCCACCGAAGTGCAGCGGCAGCGAGAACTCGTCCCCCTCGACGTTGACCGGTCGAAACTGGAAGACGAAGTCCGCGCTGCCGGCCAGCCCCTTGAAGTGCCCCATGTCGCCACCCGCCGCGAACTGGAAGGCCGCGCCCTGACCCAGCCAGAGCTTGCCGGACAGGCCCGTGGGGGCTCCCAGGCAAATACCGAGACCAAAGGCCCCGCCCAGGCGCTCCTTGGTGCTGATCGCTCCCGACACCGGCTGGGCATCGAGCGGCACCTGGGCCTGAGCTGGCGCGAGGAGGCTGAAGAAGAGGGGCAGCAGGAGGGGTGTCATCTGACGCTCGCGGGGGGATCTCCGCGGTTCAGCCCGGTGCCGATGTGGCGCGCGGTACAGGATTCGAACCTGTGACCTTTGGTTCCGGAGACCAACGCTCTATCCAGCTGAGCTAACCGCGCTCTGCATCGCAAGGGGTGCCTTGTACGAGACCTCTTGCCTATAGGATACGCCCCGCGCCTTGTCAAGACCGCGCACCGCCGGCGATCCAGGCCCGGATATCCGGGACCGTCTCGACCTCCCACGAGGGCGCCAGGCGCTGCGACGCGAACATAGCGAACAGCCCCACGAGCAGGCTGTGCAGCTCTTCGTAGAGGAACATGCGATCGTAGAGCGCCTCTTCCTCTTGGCCCCGCACCACCTGCGGCAGTCGCAGGCCGGCCAGGTCCAGCAGCGGGGCTTTCAAGGTGACGGCGAACTCCCGCTCATCGCGCCGCAGGCCCAGGCGCAGCTCGCGGAGCACCTTGCCTCCTGCCACCGCCGCCTTGGCTTCCAGGGAGTCCGCAGGATTCTCCCCCGTGATCACGGCCGCAGCCTTGCCATCGTCCGCCGCGCGAAAGGCCAGGCGCTCGTCGACCCAGAAATCGACGCTGCCCAGCTCTTCTCCCAGGTCCATCACGCCGCCGGTCCGTTCGGCGCACCACCATAGCCACAGCAGAAACTCGGCGGCCAGGTGGGGGACGACCGGGCTGGGCTCGGACTGCCAGTCGGGCGGGCCGTTCATGGCGTCACCTCGGGCCGGTAGTCCATGCCCCCGGTGCTCTGCAGCTCCTGCGCCAGCTCGGGCCCCCAGGGCAGCAGCAGGTCCAGGGGCGCCGCGGTCAGCAGGGTCATGCCGAAGGTCCGGAAGAAGAGCTTGCGGAAGTGCTCGTTGATACCGTCGGACAGGTTGTGAAACGCCAACCAACCCTCGTCCAGGTTCCAGCAGGCCTCGTAGACCTGCGCCCGCGGCAGGCTGCGTGCCAGCAGCTCGGCCTCCAGCTGCTCGCGGATCTCGCCGCGTATGGCCGTAGGACAGCGCGCGCGCACGTGCTCTTCGCACCACTGCCGGACGCGCTTGTCCAGGTGGGCCTTGAAGAGCTTGGCAGGCAGCACCTTCTTGTCGATGCGCAGGGCGAAGACCAGGTAGCGGTCGTACAGCCAGCGGTTGATGTCGTCGAAGGAGGTGTCGAGCAGGTTGTGCACCTCCACCCAGCCTTGTGTTTCCTGCGAGCGGGCTGGATCCCTGGGCTCGCGAAATGCGTTGGCCCGCAACGCTTCGGCGAAATCCTCGCGGAAGCCATCGGGCAGCTGGCCGACGACGCGGTATCTGCGCACGGTCAAGGCGCCACTGAAAATGCCCATCACCTCACCTGGCGAGCTGCACGGGTAGCGGGCTGGCTCGCAGCAGGTCTATAGTGCCACCCTCGCCCAGGATCCACCGCCTGCCCCCGGAACGACCGCATGTACGCCATCCGCCAGGCCATCCTCGCCCTGCCTTTGCTGGCCTGCGGTCCGTCCGGAGCGAACATCCCCGTGCTGAGCCCCCCGCCGCAGGACAGCGCCGATCCCTACCTGGATGCGGAACCGCCGGTGGCCGCCATGGAGGCACCCAGCGCGGTGCGTGTCGGTGAGGAGGCCAACTTCGACGGAAGCGCCTCCTACGATCCCCAGGGTTATCCGATCCGCAGCTGGGAATGGACCTGCGAGGACGGCACCAGCGCCGAAGGGGAGGTGGTGCAGGTGGTCTTTCACAGCATCGCCGACCTGAGCTGCACGCTCCGCGTCACCTCCGAGAGCGGACTGAGCGACGAGGTCAGCGCTGATCTGCGCGTGGTCTCCAGCGAGGCCGCCCAGTGGACCTTCATGGTCCATATGGCGGGGGACAACGACCTGGAGGAGGCCGCCCTGGAGGACATGAACGAGATGGAGCGGGTGGGCTCCAGCGCCGAGGTGAACATCGTGGTGCAGATCGACAGGTCGGCGCACTACGTCACCGGCGACGGCGACTGGAGCGGCGGGCGGCGCTACCTGGTGGAGCAGGACGAGGAGGCCCGCTCCATCAGCTCCACGGTCCTGGCGGACCTGGGCCAGATCGATTCCGGCGACCCACAGACCGTGATCGACTTCGCCACCTGGGCCATCGACGAGTTTCCCGCCATCCACTACGGCCTGGTGTTCTGGGACCACGGCTGGGGTTGGTCGCTGGCGGCCGGCGGCACCAAGGGCCTCTCTTCGGACTACCAGGCCAACAGCGAGATCTCGGTGGCACGGGGCGAGCTGGAGCAGGTCCTGGAGACCGTCTCCGCCCATGCCGGCACGCAGCTCGCCCTGATGGGCATGGACGCCTGCTCCATGGGAAGCTGGGAGGTGGCCTACGTAGCCGCCGACTCGGCGCAGGTCTTCGTAGCCTCCCAGGCTTCGGAGAGCATGGACGGCTGGCCCTACGACACAGCCATGGCCGACCTGATCGCCGATCCGCAGCTGGACGGCGCCGGCCTGGGGGATCGCATCGCCCTGCGCTTCCAGGAGACGGGCGACGAGACGCAGTCCGTGCTCGATCTCAGCCGCATGGACGAGCTCTCGGACGCCCTGGACCACCTGGCGCAGGCCGCCCTGGACAGCGGCGAACCCGCCGACCTGCTGGCGGCGGGCGCTCGCGACGCCCAGGAGTTCGAGGGAGGTTGGGGCGTGGACCACGACCTGGGGGATTTCCTGGCCGAGCTGGGCGCAGCGCAAATCTCCAGCGAGGTGCGGCTAGCGGTCGAGCAGGCGCAGCAGGCCTATCAGCAGACGGTGGTGGCCAGCTACACCAACGGCCGCCACGTCGCGAAAGCCACGGGCACGTCCATCTACACGCCCTACGGAACCGGGCTGGACGCGGAATACGAGCTGGGTCGCTGGGCCGAGGAGCGCCTGTGGGACGATTTCCTGAGCGCCGCGCTGGAGGGCTGGTAGCGGTTCAGGCTTCGCTCACATCCGCGAAGGCGTGGCGCAGGACCACGACCTCGCTGCCGTTCTTGAGCTCCAGCCCCACCTCGTACCTGTTGAACCAGCGAATAGGGCCGCTGAGCTGCTCGCCCTCCACCGTGGTGATGCGCAGGCGGGTGCCAGCCTCGTACCAGGGAAAGAGAACCTTGTCGTGGCAGGGATAGCGATCCTGGATGCGCCATATGGGCTCGGCCACGACGCCCTTGTAGGCCTTGTCGAAGGAGAGCGACTTGCGCAGCGCCTTGCGATCCTTCGAGCGGTAGAGGAACTTCACCTGCAGCTTGTGCAGCTCCCCGGGATCACCGCCCTTGACCGGCTGCAGCAGCAGCTCGTACTGCCGCGACTCGCGGATCAGGACCTGCCGGTTGCTGCGCCCCAGCGTAGCCAGGGACCAGGGCTCCTCCGAGGCGATGGCCTGATCGAAGACCGAGCGGTTGTTGGTCTCCAGCACGTAGGCCTTGCGCCGCCGCTTGCAGAGCACGGCCTCCAGGTCGGCCTGGCCCAGGACGATCTGGGTGGCCAGGGAGCGTTGCAGCTCGTGGCGGTCGATCAGCTGCTGCACGCGGTCACGGCGCGCCAGCTCTTCCAGCACCTGGCTCAGATCCCGCTGGCCGGCGGCGACCTGGACGGCCCATTTATGAGGGATGCCCATCTCGACCAGCTCCCGAATGCGCGCGCGCTGGGCTGCCGGACGGGCAGGCCCTGGCTTCCTCCCCCGCTGCTCGTCAGGTCTCCTGCCAGATGTCGCCATGCCGTGTTCCTCCAATTCCCACCCCGGGAAGCGGATGAGATAACGGATCCCCCCCGGTCAGGTCAACCTCGTCCGGACTCCCATGCGGGACCAGGCCCGTCAGGATAGTGCGCCTCCATGCAGCGCACATGCCCTCCAGCTCAGATCGGCGGCGTATCCCGTGGCGCGCTGGTCCTGCTCTGCGCCTGGGCGATCGCCTGTCCCAAGCCTCCTCCCCCGCCGGAGGCCAGCCCAGCGCCGAGCGGCACCCCCAGCATGGCGCCCACAGAGGCGCTGCGCGAGGCGGCCAGGGCGGCCACGCCCGGCCTCCGAGCGCTGGCTTGCGAGGGCTCCGTCTGCGCGGTGGCCGACGACCAGGGCATGGCGCTGCTGGATCCCCAGACGCTGGAGCTGACAGGGCGCTGCGCGCACGCCCCGCTGGAGGTGGAGTCCCTGCACGCCACGGCCAGCGGATTCTGCATCCGGGGCAGCTGCTCCGATCCCGCTGGTCCATGCCAGATCGCGGTGATGCTGAAGGAAGGAACGCTCGTCCCGGCCCCCTCGCCCGCCCCCGTCGAGCCCGTCGGCCCCGACAGCGCTGCCGCCGAGCAGTCCCCGTTGCAGGCAGAGATGCGCGCCTGGAAAGAGATCTTCGAGCTGGAGCGGCGCCTCCCCTTCCGTCGCCGCGTGCCAGCGATCGACAACGGGCTGGTCTCGTTCCTGCGCGGTTCCGACGCAGGCAGCGCTCGCCTGATGCGAGTGGGCGGACCGACCCGCTCCGTACCCGTGCGCGGCACCGCCCATCCAAGCACCTGCGAGGGCTTGCTGGCCCCCCATCCCTCCGGGCGCGAGCTCTACATGGTGGTCTGGCCCGAGCCCGCCCTGGTGGCCTACGACGCCCTCAGCCTGGAGAAGCGCTGGACCCTGGCCCTGCCCCAGCCGGCCCAGGGGCTCTTCGTGGATCCCGGCGGGCGCTTCCTTCTGCTGTCGCTGACCGCTGCCCCGGAAGATGGGCGCCTGGGTGACCACCCGGCTGTGACGCTCTCCAGCTCCCCCGTGGCGGATGCGCTGCTGGCGTCCAAGGCCCTGCCGCCCGACGGTCCCCAGGCCACAGGTGTGCTGCTAGCGGACCTCGGACCTCCGGAGATCGTCGTCCAGCTCGAGGGGGCCTTTCGAGGCTGGGTGGCGGCTGCGGGCGGCTATCTGCTGGCCACGGACCAGGAGCTGGTGAGGCTCGCGGGCGATCCCTAGAGGTCCTCCAGATCCGCCAGCAGCACGCGCCCCTGGTTCCTCTCATGCAAGCCATAGGAGGAGATCCCGATGGCCAGGGAGCTGCCATCGCTGTCCAGCGCCGGCGGACGGCTCGGGGCGGCGCGCTCCACCGCCAGCGTCGGCCCGCCAGCCAACGGGACGATGCGCATGCGCGCGGGCACGATCCACTTGTTGAACACGCCAGCGGCGTGCGTACGACAAAGCTCGCGTCCCAGGTGATCTCCTTCCAGGCCCTGGAGGCAGGTCCCCTCCTCGGAGCAGACCGAGCCGGTCCCTTTCGCGTCCTCGAGCTGCGGATCGCCCCACCAGGCCACGCCGTCCGCCTCCACCAGCGCACCTCCCTCACCAGCCTCTCCCAGCTCCGTCCACTGATCCACCGCGGGATACCAGGCCAGCGCGGCGCAGGCGCCGTCGGCGCAGCGCAGCGCCAGGATCCTCTCCTGCCCCACCGCTACGCGCCGCACGCCTGCCAGCGTCGACGAATACAGCAGGGCTCCACCGGCATCCCAGAGCAGCAGACCCTGGGCATCCGCCGCCACGACCACGGGCAGCCCCTCCAGCTCACCTGCGGCGAAGCTCTGCGCCCCGGGGACCGACCAAAGCAGCTGCGCGGCCGCAGCATCCGTTCGATAGACCCCATCCGCGGCCCGCGCGCCATAGGGCACCCCGTCCGACCACCAGACCCACGATCCCAAGCCAGGATCGCCACCGCTGGTCCGACCTGCTTCCAGCTGCAGCACGCTCCCCTCCCCTGGCGCTCCAGCCAGGATCTCACCCTGGTGCAGCGCCACCGCGGCCCCCAGGGCGGAGTCAGGATCGCCCAGGTAGCTCTGCGCGGCCACCTCGCCCGGAACCACCAGCTCCCCCGGCAACAGGTCGCCGGCACAGCCCGTCAAGAGAGTCGCCACCAGCCCGCTGCTCAGCAGCAGCCAGCGGCGGGCCGCTTCAGGCAAGGACCAGGCCGTCCACATCCAGCGCCTCGATGGCCTCCGTCGCATGACGCAGCGCGCCCCCTGCGGTGGGGCTGCAGATGCGCACCCTGGGGCAGGCGCCCGAGCCAAAGGCGCTCTTGACCTCCACCAGCGTCTTGCCGTCGTCCCAGAGCACCAGCAGCTGCGCCCACTCCACCTCGGCCGAAGCCTGCTCGGCAGCCAGGCAGCGGTCACCCGCCACGCAGCGCAGGGCCACCCGACGGTCCACACGTTCTCTCATCCAGCTCCCCATCCAGGCCCTGCCCCCCACCAGGACGACGCGCGTCAAGCCGCCCAGCAGGCAGGCGTCGGAGAAACGCTCGAACACCGCGCGCAGATCTTCGCCGCCACAGAGCTCGCAGCGGCTGGCAGGGACACGGACCAGGGTGGCCCCCTGCGGAGCGGCGCAGTCCGCCGATCCGCAGAGCAGACAGAGGCGATCCCCCAACAAGCGACCCAGCCGCCGGTGATCCCTCAAGTCCAGGTAGGGAAGCGAGGGATCGATCAGGTGGCTCTCCAACAGCGCCCGCAGCGCCAGGCTGGCCTCGTCCACGCCCCGCAGCCCACGCTCCGCCAGCACGCCGAGCAGGCTGCGCGAGCCAGGCACGCCCTGCAGGGCCCGCTCATCCTCCCCGATCCTCTCCTGCCGATGGCGCAGCAAGGACGACGCCAGCTCGCCCTTCTCCAGCCGCAGCAGCGCCAGCCGCTCCTGCAGAGAGGCCTTCTCGCTCTCGAGCGCCCGCACCTGTTCCTGCTGCTCGACCAGGCGCCCCTTGAGGATCTCGGTGGGGTCCGGGGCGCTGGGAGCCTCGTCGCGAGCGGCAGCGGCCGGGTCGGGCTCCTGCTGGGCCTGCTCTTGCGCGACGCGGACGGGCGCGGCCACGCGACCTGCTTGCGGAGGCCCGGCGAGATTGCTCCCCCGGGACTGCAGGGGCGTGACACCTGCCGCCGCCATGGCCTGTTCGAAGGCGTTGGTCGCCGCTGGCACGGCAGCGGGCGGCTCCTGCAAGACGAGGCTCTGGCTGACCTGCCGCGCCACAGCGGCGGGCAGGGTCTGCCGCGCCGAGCGAAAGCGCCCGAAGCCCATGCGCTCCAGCTGCAGGAGCAGGTCGCGGGAGCTGGTCCCGAGGTCTTGCGCCAAGCGCTCGATGCTGATCTGACTTGCCATCGGCCTCTTCTATTGCTCCTGCGCTGCGGAGCCCAGCAGCGAAGTCAATCCAGCGGCGCAGCGACACGCAGCAGCAGCTCCTGGGCGTGAACCATGGGGTAGAGGCGCAGCGCCGTCACGATGCCGTCGCGATCCGCCCGTACATCCTCCAGCGTGGCCCCCCCGACGGGAGCCACGACCCGCCCCAGCAGGTGCCCGCTGCGAACCTGCGCGCCAACCGCCACCTCTGGCACGAAGAATCCCCCGGTGCGACAGCGATGAACCGTGATCTCTCGATGGGTGACATCGGCCAGAATGCTCCCCGGCCTCGGCGCCGAGACCATCCCCAGCTGCGCCATCAGGCGCAGCAGCCCCTTGGCCATGGCCAAGCTCTCGGGCATGTCCAGGGTCGCTCCCCGGCCGCCCATCACGCGCAGCGCCGGACGGCCCTGCGCCCGCCAGCAGCCCACCAGGCTGTTCCGATCCGCAGGCCGCGGGGCGCGCCGCCAGACAAAGGGCAAGCCCATGGCCCTGCCCAGCTCCAGCTCCGCCCCGCTCATGGGCAGGCGCACCTGCGGCAGCTCGTGCACCAGCAGCGAGCCGCTGTGCAGGTCCACGCCCACCTGGGCGTCGGTCGCCTCCAGCAGCGCCGCGGCCACGCGCTGGATCGCCGTGCCCCCAGGATCTCCGGGAAAGACCGTGTTCAGGTCCACCTCTTCGAAGGGGCCACGCTTGCGCCCCTGTTCGATGCCGAAGGCGTTGGGGATGGGAAAGAGATCCACCGTACCGCGGGGAGCCTGCGCTTGCAGGGACCTGGCCAGCAGGTTCAGCGCATGGATCCCGTTCAGCTCGTTGCCATGCAGCCCAGCCACTACCGCCAGGCGAGGGCTCCCCTGGCCGAAGCGCAGGCGCTGGAGCCGGTAGGCGCCACGGAAAGGGACCTGCAGCGTGAACACATCCTCAATCACGACTCATCACCTTGCCCTGATGCTCTCCAGGCCCGGACACCAGGCGAGCCACCAGGCTGCCGGGAAAGACCTGCGGTTGCTCGCGAATGGCCACTACGCGCCCGGCTCGCGAAGCGCGCAGCGACTCCAGCTCCCGCGCTTCCAGCGGATCAGCCACCAGGCCCAGCTCGTCGCCCGGCTGCACCTCGGCTCCCAGGGGCAGCTTGGGCAGGAACATGCCGCCGCAGCTCGTGCGAAGCTCGTGCACCTGGGCGTCCTGCACATGCGTCGCTCGCTGGATGGCCGCCCAATGGACGGGCACCAGCTGTTCATCGGTCATGCCGAGCCAGGTCAGCAGGTTCATCACCCCCGCGCAGAGGTCTCCGCCGACGTTTTCGGTCAGTCGATTCCCCGCCCCCCCCTTCAGGACGATGACCGACTCGAACTGCTGGGGGAAGGACACCGCCGCGCCTGGCCCCGGACTGCGCTCCCAGACCAGCTCCACGTTGGCGTGGGATGCCAGCTCCCGCGCCCGCTCCTGGCCAAGGGGGACCTGAGCCTGGGCCAGCTCTCGAAAGGCGCGCTTGGCACCTCTCAGCTCGAGCACCACATCCGCCGCCTGGATGCGCTGCGTCAAGGCGTGGGCAACGCGATCAGGCGGATGCCCGTCCTTGCGCCCTGGGAAGCGTCCGCCCAGGTCCACATCGAAGAAGGGCCAACGCTGCATGCCGGCGTGGGCAGCGAGCGGGTTGGCGCAGGGGAAGATGTCCACCGTGCCCACCAGCTCGGAGGCCTGACGCAGGATGCGCGTGATCTCGTACAGCACGCGCACGCCCTCCGGTGTGTCACCCCGGATCCCCGCGACGAGGGCCACATGGGGCCCAGCAGCGCCTCGAAAACGCCGCCTGACGATCTCCACCTCGTCGAGCGTGGGCAGTTCGATGCGGCAGATGGCCTGTCTCTCGTCTTCCACGATGGAATTCTACCTGAGACGGCCCCGCAGGGCCAGCCCTTGATCTTCGAGACTGGGAACCGCAGCCCCGGGGCAGGGTCCACTATCTCCTGGGCGGCAGCCGCCGTCCGCAGCATTCTCTCGACAGGTGAAAGATCCCGCCCCATCCTAGCGTATTGTACGTGTTCCACCCCAGGAGAGCATCGTGCGCCGTTTTCTGGCCCTGTTGATCATCGCGCTCTGCGTCGCGCTCGCGTGGCTCCTTCCCTCGCCCGAGCCCGCGCGTCCCGCCCCCCAAGCCCTGGCAGCGAGCGTACCTGCGGGCTCCGGCTCCATCGTGGTCGACTTCGTCGACGGTACGTCGAGCGACGCCATCGAGGCGCTGGGGCGGGAGCTGGGGCTCGAGCTGGCCTACAGCTCCGCGGTCTCCCACGACGAGGCGCTCACCTTCGCTGCGGTACAAGACGTGGGCAGGGCGTTGCAGGCGCTGGAGGGCCGCCCCCTGGTGGAGGCCGCCGAACCAGCCATCACCATGCAGGCCCTGGGCTACCCCAACGATCCCCTCTACGAGCAGCAGTGGAACTTCCAGCGCATCGGCGCCGCCACCGGCTGGCGGGCAGGCGCGGGCGCAGGCGTGGTGGTAGCCGTGCTGGACACGGGCATCGCCCCCGTGCCCGACCTGCAGGGCATCGCCCTGCAGCAGGGGCGCAGCTTCGTTCCCGGTGTCGAGTCCTCCACGGACGACATGGGCCACGGCACGCACGTGGCCGGCACCATCGCCCAGGCCACGAACAACGGCCTGGGCGTGGCCGGCCTGGCCCCCGCGGTGAGGTTGCTGCCCTACAAGGTGCTCTCCGCCCAGGGGACCGGACGCCAGGACTGGATCGCCGCCGCCGTGGACCACGCCGTGGACGAAGGCGCCCACGTCATCAACCTGAGCCTGGGAGGCACCCATTCCGAGGTGCTGCACCTGGCGGTGGAGAAGGCCGTGCAGGCCGGCGTCGTGGTCGTGGCGGCGGCCGGCAACAGTGGCCGCGAAGGCGTCAGCTGCCCAGCCCACGCCCCAGGAGTGCTGGGTGTCAGCGCCACCGGTCCCGACGACAGCTTGGCTCCCTACTCCAGCTGGGGCGCGGGCGTCGACCTCAGCGCGCCTGGCGGCGACACCAGCAGGGCCGGCGGAGGCGTGCTGCAGGACACCCTGGACGGCGCGGGCGGTCACCAGTTCGCGGCCTGGCAGGGCACCTCCATGGCGGCCCCCCACGTGGCCGGAGCGGCAGCGCTGCTGCTGGGCGCCGGCGCCGGCGGTCCGCAAGACGTGCGCCAGTTGCTGGAGGGAAGCGCGCTGGATCTGGGCGAGAAGGGCTTCGACAAGCGCTACGGGCACGGCCGGCTGGACCTGGCAGCCGCCCTGCAGGCGCTGCAGCTGCGGCGTGGCGGGCTGCTCTTCGTCCTGGCAGGCATCCTGGCTTTCACCCTGGCCGGGCTGGGGCGGTTGAGCCTGACCGGACGCGTCCTGGCTGCTGCCAGCGGCGCACTGGCGGCGGGCGGCGTGTTCTTTCTCCCCTTGCTCCCCCTGGACATGTTCTGGGCACCCCTCTCTCGCGGCCTGCTGCACCTGCCCGGCCCCCTGTTGGGCCTGGACTGGGTGCACTTCCCCCTCTGGTGCAGCGCGCTGATCCCCGCGGGCTTGGCATTCGTACTGGGCCCCAGCCGCCACCTGTCGCCCTTCGCCCTGGGCATCTGCGCATCCTACGCCGTCTCCCTCTCCCTGGGGGCCGCGCTGGGCACGCTCCATCCGTGGTTCATGCCCGCTGGCGTGGGCACGGCCTGGCTGCTGCTCAACAGCTCCCTGGCGCTGCTGGCGGCCATGGCGGTGGCAGGCGCGCAGAAGCTCACTGCAAAGGGTGCGCCATGAGCGGGACGAACGAAGCCCGCGGAACCTGGCGCGGCTCGCTGCGGCGGCTCGACATCGGGCCCGGCTTCTGGACGCTGCGCTGCGAGGACGGGCGGAAATACAGGCTCTCGGGCTCCATCCCGGACTCCTTGGAGGGCCGCCGCGTCGTGGTCGAGGGCCGCCGATCAGCCCTTGGCTTCGACATCGCCATGATCGGCCCCGTCATCAAGGTGCGACGGATCAGGCCAGCGGAAGCTCGATGGTGAACACGGCCCCCCCTTCGGGGTGGTTCGCTGCTCGAATGCTCCCGCCACAGCCCTCGATGATCGCCTGGCTCGTGGCCAGACCCAGGCCCATGCCCTTGCCCGGGGGCTTGCTGGAAAAGAAGGGCTCGAAGAGCTGCGCTTCCACCTCGAGGCCGAAGCCCGGCCCCTGATCCCGCACGACGATGCGCACGCCATCCTCCCTGTGCGAGGCCTCTATGCGCACCTCGCCGCGACCCTCCATGGCGTCCACCGCGTTCAAGAGCAGGTTGACAGCCACCTGGTGCAGCTTGTCCGACTCGATGGCCACGGCGGGCAGATCCTCTTCCAGTCGCAAGACCACCTGCACATCGCGGAAGAGCGGCTGAAAGCGCAAGGTCTCCAGCGCTCCCTGCAGCACCTCCTCAGCCTGCGCCAGCGCGGCGCTGTTGGCGGAAGGGCGGGCGAAGTCCAACAGCTCGCTGATGATGTCGTGGATGCGCTCCAGCTCGCGCGCGCAGCGCTGCACCAGGTCGGCGGACAGCGCGGAGTCGGCTCTCTCCTGCTGCAGCAGGTCCACGTAGCCCATGACCGCGGCCAGGGGATTGCCCACCTCATGGGCGATCCCGGCTGCCAGCTGGCCCACGCTGGCCAGCTTGGCCGATCGGATCAGGCTCTTCTGCGCCAACGCCAGCGCCTGGTTCGCCTCCTCCAGGCTGCGAACCTGCTCGTGCGTGCGAGCCCGGTAGCCCCCCAGGGAGCGGGCCAGGTCGTTCAGCGAGTCGGTCAAGGCCACCAACTCCGCCGCGGCGTCGATGGAGACGCGATGCTCGAAGTCGCCCGCCGCGATGCGGGCAGTGCCAGCGCGCAGGATCTGCACCGGGACCACCAAGCGGCGACGCAGCAGCACGTAGCCGGCGAGCGTGATGATGATGCCCGTGAAGAGGGTATAGCCCAGCAGGAAACCGGACTGCGACTCCAAGAGCGACGAGCCTTGCAGGGGCATGGCCAGCCGCAGCGCCGCGATCACAGGTCCCACGGGAGCCACCGGCCAGGTGACCTCCACGTGGGCGCTGGACGAAAAGCGCCCTCGCACCGCCAGGTGAGGCTGGCGACCGAAGAAGGCCTCGCGGAATCCGGCGTCCAGGGTGCGCGGGGGCTTGCCGCGCACCGTGGTCAGCGGACTCATGGAGACGTCCGTCACGTAGAGCTCCAGGATATCCAGCTCCGGATCCCGAAAGCCCGACAGAACCTGGCCATAGCGAGGCTCCGCGGGGTGCTGGCTGGCTTCGTTCTCCAGAGCCGCGGCCAGGTAGGAGGCCAGCTGCTCGGCCACGGCGATGCGATCGTCGTGCTGCACCTGGCGCACGAGCAGCCAGGCCAGTCCCGCGTTCAGCACCAAGGTGGCCAGGGTGATCAACGCCAGGGTCAGCGCCACATCAGCCCAGAGCGCCGGCCGCTGACCTTGCCGGGCAGACGGATCTGCGGCTCGATCGGGGCCAGCGTTGTCATCGGGGCCGGCGTTCTTTGCTCTGCCTGGAAGCTGCACAGCTTCAATCCAGCTTGCGATACACTCCCACGACTACCCCGGCAATGATGATGCTGCTATCCGGGGAGACCGCGATGGGTCGCATCTGGCGGTTGGCGGGCACCAGCCAGACGCCATCGGCCCGCCGTCGGAAGCGCTTGACCGTAGCCTCGCCGTCGACGATCGCCACCACGGTCTCGCCCTCGTGCGCCTGGTCCTGGTGGCGCACAAAGACCAGGTCGCCGTCGAGGATGCCATCCTCGACCATGGAGTCCCCGCTCACCCGCAGGGCGAAGATACCGCCACCGGACGCCGAGCAGAGGCCGCGATCGATCAGGATGCTCTCGTCAGGCAGCTCCTCGGCGGCGGCGGGGAAGCCGGCAGCCACCTGCCCCAGCAGGGGAACGCGCAGCGCCTCGTTCTCGTCCGTTTGGGCTCTCGCCTGCGCATCCGATCCCGAGCCAGCCCGGGCGGTGAGCCGCAGGGCCCTGGCCGGCGCCCCGCGGGAATCCCTTTCCAGGTAGCCCTTTACCTCCAAGCAGCGCAGCTGGTAGGCGACACCGTTGGTGGATTTGAAGCCCAGGGCTGCCGCCATCTCCCGATAGCTGGGTGGATAGCCCTGTTCCTGGATGTAGCTGCGCAGGAAGCGCAACAGCGCTCTCTGGTTGGCGCTCAGGGATGTCTTGGCTTTCATTCCCGCTCCTGCGCACTTGGAGAGACCAAGTTCATCAAAACACAAGGGTCAATGCGGCTCCTTTTCAGTTTATTGAACAGATGTACCAATGTCAAGCCAAGGAGCACGCGCCTGCGCGGCCCTCTGCGATGATTACCAATCGCGGTCCCGAAACACATGGGCTAGACTAATGCACCTCCCCAGCCGCCAGATCCCGGATCACAAAACATGGCCTCCACCATCGATGACCGCCTCAGCAGCTACCACGCAAAGAACATGACCATGCGCGTCTGCCAGGCGCTGCTGCACTCTTTGCCCCATACGGAAGCCCTTCCTGAAGCCAAGAACATGGACGAGCTGCTGCAGCAGATCGCTCCTGACGCCCCCCCCGAGGTGATGGCCCGCGCGCGCCAGCTGGCGCACGGCGACGCAGCCAGGACCGCCTTGCGCCTGTTCACTGGCCTCGACGCCGGCGACAGCGTCATCACCATCTGGTCCAGCGCCTGCACGGCGGTCAAGCTGTGGCTCGGGCGCAAGAAGGAGGGATCGCCGTCCGACGCGGAGAGCGAGCAGCGGCAGGGGGAGCGGATGGCCGAGGTCCGCTCGTTCTGGGATCAGAAGCAGGCGGAAGACGCCGTCTTGAAGGCCATGGTCCTCAACTACGTCATCGTCACGATGCTCCCCCTGGAGCCGCGCCATCGCTTGAGCGCCCTGATGCGCACCGCGGGCGGCCGGGCCCTGCTGGCTACCTGCGGAGCCGTGGACATCGCCCTTCCCTTCCTCGATCAAGGCCCCTCTCTCGATGAAGGACCGCGCGTGCGGCAGGTGCTCTCCAAGATGACGGAGGAGCACGCCGATGGTCAGGCCAAGCGATTGCGTTCTCTGCTCGACAAGCGCGCCGTCGACCAGGCGCAGGACGGCCTGCACCTGCTGGTCGGCTGTCTCGACCTGCTGGCGGAACACGCGGCGGGCCATCTTGGCCCTGTGGCCCAGAGCATCGGCGACCGCGTTCCACTGGTGGGCAGCCTGACGGAGGGCTTGGCGGACGTTGCGGCGGCAGGAGCCGATGTGCTCCCTCTCTACCGCTGCCTTGGCAGCCGCTTCGTGGCCGAGGCTGCCATCTGGCTCGCACTGCACGAAGCCGACCATCCCAGGAGCAAGCAAGAGCACGAGTCCTGGATCGAGAGCTTCCTGCCTGAAGAGAAACCGGAACCCCTGCCCGAAGAGAGCGCCACGCCTGAACTCGGCGTTCAGGGCATGCTGCCCGACGGCGAGCCCATGGACGAGCTCCCCCTGGCGGAAGAACCCGCCGGCCAGCCGGCTGACCTGCCCCAGCCGCCTCCGCCTGGTCGTCACACCATGCCCCTGGTTCAAAAACAAGCGGCCCAGGAACATGCCGGCCAGGCCTGCGACCAGCCTCTGGCCGTCAAGCAGGCTGCCCCCGCCTCGGCGCAAGAAAGGCCCACGCCGGTGGGCGCCGCGCCCGCAGCCCCCGTACCAAGGGCTGCGGAACCTGCGCCGCCACAGGCCCAACCGGCGGTGGCACCCCAGCCCGCAGCTCCAGCTCCGGCCGCCCCCGCGCCCAGAGCGGCGCCCAAGCCCAGCGCACCATCACCGGCGCGGCCCACGCCCAGCGCGGCCCCAAAGCCCAAGCCTGCCCCCAGGCCGAGCGCCCCCGCGCCCTCCCCTCGACCGGCTCCCAGGCCAGCTCCCACCGTGAAGACCGGCGGAGGCGGCCGCGGCTTGAAGATCATGCTGGCCCTCGGACTGCTGGCGCTGCTGGGCCTCGGTTGCGGCGTCGTGGGCGTCTTCGTCGCCTATCCCTACCTGGAGGAGATCTCCTCCTCGAGCTCCTCGAGCAAGAGCAAGTCCAGCAGCGGCAGCTCCAGCGGCAGCAAGTCGAAGAAGGGGAAGTCGGGATCCAAGGGCCGGCGTCGCTGAAGCACGCAGTTCCAAGATCCCCGGATCCACAAAAAAAACCCCCGGAGTCCGTAAACGGCCTCAACGGGGATTTTGAAAGGATGGCCGGCAGTGACCTACTCTCCCACCAGATCTCCCTGGCAGTACCATCGGCGTGTAAGGGCTTAACTTCCGTGTTCGGAATGGGTACGGGTGGAACCCCTCAGCTATCGCCACCGACCAAAAGGTCAGCGCACAGAGATGGAGTAGACGAAACAGAAGTCCCGGCGTCTAGGGGACAAGCCGCACGGACAATTAGTACTGGTCAGCTCAATGCATCACTGCACTTGCACACCCAGCCTATCAACCTCGTAGTCTTCGAGGGTCCTTCGACCTCGCCACAAGGACGAGGCCATTGGGAGAGCTAATCTCGAGGTGGGCTTCCCACTTAGATGCTTTCAGCGGTTATCCCTTCCGTACGTGGCTACCCGGCAGTGCCGCTGGCGCGACAACCGATACACCAGAGGTACGTCCATCCCGGTCCTCTCGTACTAGGGACAGCTCCTCTCAACTCTCCAACGCCCA
>CAYVQL010000204.1:0-19973 GCA_964454135.1 uncultured Enterobacterales bacterium
CCTCACGTACGTTCACGTTCTCGAGTGGATCGTAGCGGAAATAGTAATGTTGACATCCTGACACCCATTCCTGCCATTCCTGACCCCCATTCCTGACCCCCATTCCGAACTCCCTCTCCGCCCCGGGGTAGACCTCCCGTGACAGGCGGATCATGAGCTCTCTGTCGAATTCGTCCGGATCCCGGGCGCCAGCCAGGGCGAGTAGATCGGCAGCATCTCGATGATGTCGGTCGGGCCGACGAAAGGGGTTGGTGGCGGACAGGAACTTCAAGACGATGAGAACCTCGATGGGGGCAGGCGCCACTCGCCAACGCTCTCCGCCAAGTTCAGCGCAGCGCGGAACAGAGCGTTGCTGCGAGCTCTGATCAGGTTCACATCGACCTTCATCAGGCGAACAGCGGCGTCGATGTCCACCATCCCCAGGTCGCCCAGCTCGCGCTCGAGCGTGGCCAGGAGCGCCTTCATGCGCCTGTCGTCGACGACGAAATCGAAATCCGAGGTGGCGCGTGGCTCGACGTAGATGCCAAGGGCATGGGCGCCGACAAGGCACCAATCGACGCCGACCTCTTCAATACAGCGGATCACGGTGCGAACAGTCTCTTCCAAGGAGCGCTCCTGGACGGGCCGATCCAGCATCGCGCGCTGCGTCCGCAGGATTGCGGGCGAACGGGCTACGGAGGTCGGGATCGCGATGCTCATCTGCCGCATTGTGCCACGCGGGATCAGGGCTGTTTTCTGGCCTTGCGCCGCCTCCAACCGCGCCGCAGCTCGTGCGCCACTCCAGCCAGGCAGAGCAGGTGGTGCACGCCGAGCCATGCCCAGCCCCGCAGGCCGAGCTTGGGTCCGAAGACCAGGGTGATGCCGATGGCGGTGAAGAGCCAGCCAAAGGCGATCACCACGCCCAGATCGATCTCGCGTCGGCCCAGCTTCACAGTTCCCCCGCCAGGTGCAGGTGCAGGTCGTTGCCGTGGTTGTTGGTCCAGTCGGTGACCAGCAGGTCGGGCGCGCTGGAATGCAGGCAGCGCACCTGCAGCGCGTCTTCGCTGGCGGCGCTGAAGTAGCCGTCGCCAACCGCGCCGGCCGGCTCCGTCTCCACGACCTGGCAGGGCCGCGGCAGGGGCAGCAGGGGGCCATCGCCCTGCACGATCTCTTCGCTCGTCGCAGCGCCGTCCAGATCGTGAAAGAGCAGCGCCTCCACCACCAGCGAATCCCCGGTCTCAGCCGAGGGCTCGCCCTCCAGGCCGCCTTGGTTGCGGTAGAAGCGCACGGGTCCCCACCAGGAACCCGCGGCCAGGTCCAGGTCGCCATCGGCGTCCAGATCCTGTAGCGCCACGGCCGACTGGTAGGTGCCTGCGTCGGCGCTCTCCCAGCTGCGCAGGAAATCGGGCCCGCTGTAGAGGCTGACCGTGCCGCTGCCGCCCAGCTGGTTGTTGTCGGAGATCACCAGGTCCTGCCAGCCGTCGCCGTCGATGTCGCCGAAGTCGGCGGTGTTGCCCTCCCAAGGACCTTCGGATGCCTCCCACTCGGGGCTGGCGGCGGGCAGTTCGGCCTGCAGGCCCGCGCCCTGGTTCAGGTAGATGGTGTGGGGGCTGGAGCCGTTGGCGAAGGCCAGGTCCAGGGCGCCGTTGGCGTCGGCGTCGAAGAAGACCACGTCCATGGAGTGGCGCGCCTCGCCGCTGATCCAGGCGGCGGGTTCCTGGAAAGCCGCCCCCTCGTTCAGGAAGAGGCGGTTGGGCTCGGGGTCGTGGTAGTAGGGCTCGCCGGCCGCTGCGGCCAGGTCCAGGTCGCCATCGTTGTCGATGTCGCCCAGCGCCACGCTGAAGCAGAAGAAACGGTCCTCGCTCTCCCAGCTGGGTTGGTCAGGCAGAAAGCCCTGCTGGTTGAGGTACAGGGCCGCGCCGCCGGGCTCGTCGAAGTCTCCGTCCCCCAGGAAGAGAGCCACGGCGATGTCGGTCCAGCCATCGCCGTCCACGTCTCCGGCCGCGATGTGCCCGTGGTAGGCCAGCTCGGCGCTGCTCCAGTCGGCGGCCGCGGCCAGGCTGCCGTCCGGCTGGGTGAGGTGGACCGCCAGCGGGCCCTGGGCCATGTCGTTGCCGTAGGCCACCACCAGGTCCTCCAGCCCGTCGCCGTCGATGTCGGCCCAGACCCCGCCCGTGGCGTAGCCCTCGTCGCTGGAGGTCCAGCTGGGCTCTTCGGCGTAGGGCGGCCAGATCCCCTCCGTCGGGGTGGCGCTGTCTCCGCTGTCTCCGCTGTCTCCGCTGTCGTTGCTGTCCTGCGGCGCGGCGCTGCCCATGCCGCTTTCCTGGGGATGGCAGGCGAGCAACAGGAAGAGGGGGACGGAGCGGAGGGGCATGCTTGGGATATACCCGGTCGCCCGGCAGGGGGATACCTGATGTCAGATGAGCCAGGTGCGCGCCAATGGCCAGGCGGACGACTGCTGCCCCGAGGGATGGATCTGGGTGGAGCTGGAGGTGGGCCACGATGGCGCGGGCCGCCGGGCGGACGTCTGGCTGGCGCTGCGTTTTCCCCACTTCAGCCGTAGCGCCGTGGCGCGCTTCTTTCGCCAGGGCCGCATTCGGGGCGGGGACAGGCCGCTGAAGCGCTCGTCCATCTTGATGCGAGGGGAGAGGCTGCGCTTCTGCCGTCCGCCCCTGGAGGCCGACTGCCCCGCTCCTCCCCTGCCCACGGTGCTGTACGAGGACGAACGCATGGTGGCCTTCGACAAGCCGGCGGGCATGCTGGTGCACCCCTCGGGGGGGCGTTTCGTCTGGGCGCTCAACAGCCTGGCGCGCCTCGCGCGGCCCGAGCTGCATCTGCACCTGGTGCACCGCCTGGATCGAGACACCTCGGGGGTGGTGCTGATGGCCAAGGACAGCGAGGCCAACCGGCACCTGAAAGCGGTCTTCCACGACCAGCTGGCCGAGAAGGTCTACTGGGCCATCTGTCGCGGGTGGCCCAGCTGGAGCACGGCCCTGACGGACGCCCCCATCGGCGACGACCAGGACAGCGCCATCCGCATCAAGATGGGTGTCAGGCCGGATGGCCAGCAGGCCCGCACCCGCTTCTACCTGCGGGCCCGCTTCGCTGAGCTCTGCCTGGTGGAGGCCCATCCCCGGAGCGGGCGCACGCACCAGATCCGCGTGCACCTGGAGCACCTGGGCCTGCCCATCCTGGGGGACCGCATCTACGGCCAGCCGGACGAGCTCTTTCTGCGCATCCAGGAGCGGGGCTTCGACGCTTGGGCCCTGGAGCGCGCCGGGCTGCCGCGCCAGGCGCTGCACGCCCGCATCTTGCGGCTACCCCATCCGGACGGCCATCCGCTGGAGATCCGGGCGCCGCTGCCCGCTGACATGCGCCAGGTGTTGCGCGACGCTTGAATACTCAGTTCTGCGGCTCGCGCCTGCGCAGGCCCAGACCCAGCAGCAGGGGCAGCAGCCCCAGGCTCGGCGCCGCACCGCCTGGCAACGAAGAGCAGCCCCACTCGTTGGAGGCGCGCTGGAAGCCGGCCGCGTGCTGGGAGCCGGTCTCGGTTCCGGGCTCGTGGGCCGGCGTGCTGCCCCCGCCCGAGCCGCCGCCCTCGCTCTGCTCTTCGTCTTCTTCGTCTTCTTCGTCCCCGTCCGCCTCGTCGTCGCTGTCGCTGGCGACCTCGACTTCCACGTACTGGTCGATCCAGGAAAGATAGGTGTCGAGGCGCAGTGCGCCGCTGGAGCCGCCCACGCAGGGCGTGCTGTCGTCATCGCTGATCCAGGAGTTGATCCCAGCCAGCACGTAGTCGTCACCGGAGCTGCGCAGCGCTGCGCCGCCGGAGTCGCCGTAACAGAGGTTCTGCTCGCCGCTCGGATCCTCGGCATAGAGCCACTCGTCGTCGTAGTCGGCCAGGGGGATGTCGGCGTAGCGCTTGATCCCCGAGTCGGTGGCCTGGTCGGAGGTGACGCCGAAGCCGACGTAGCGCAGCTCCTCGTCCACCCAGCTCTCGTCGATGTCCGCCCCGTTCACTTTCAGGGGCGTGACCGTGGTCACCTCGCTGGCCAGCTGCAGCAGGCCGATGTCGGAGCCCATGTCGCGCGGTGCGTAGCTGGGGTGAGATACGCCCCCGGTCACGGCGACCTGTTCCCATATGCCAGCCGCCTGGGTCACGTCATCGCCCATGGCGAAGGCGATGTCGTAGCCTTCGTAGTCGCTCTCCATGGCCACGACGCAATGGGCGGCGGTCAAGACCCAGCCCGGATGCACCAGGCTGCCGCTGCAGAAGCTGGCGCACTGGCTGCCCAGGCAGATCATGATTGCGCCCACCGCCGCGTGTTGGTCCGTGGTTTGACCATCCACGACCGGTACCGGCGTCGACGCCTGGGAGGGCATCGCAAGTGCCAGCAGGAATGGAAGCGCGTGGAAGGTCAAGGCCCGTTTCTCCTGCAGAGCTCAACGGCACGCGCGGCGGCCTTTTCCTGGCTCGCCTTGTCAAGTTCCCCACCAGACCGGGCGCCCCTTGCCGCGAGGTGGGGATCGTGGCACCATGCGACGGCTGGCCTTTTTTCACCGGGCCAGCCTCTTCTGCTGTGGAATAGCCGATGTTGTTGCCCCTGCTTTCCCTCCTGGCATCCGTGGCGCTGGCCGATCCTGCCGCTGGCGCCGATGTCGCCGATGTCGCCGAAGCTGCCGATGTCGCCGTTGAAACGTCGGAGGTGGCTCCGCCGTCCATCGAAGAGGCCATCAAGACCGGCTTCAAGGCCACCAGGGACTACGCGCTGATCATCAGCAACGACGCCTACGATCAGCTGCCAGACGCGCCCTACGCCACCCGCGATGCCGACGTGGTCTACAACCACCTGCGCTACACACGCGGCCTCTATTCGCGGCGCTTCAAGATGCTCAACGGGGCCCGGACCAGGGACATCAAGTACCGCGTGCGCCAGGCCGTGGGGCGCGTGCGGCGCAACGGCACCCTGTGGATCTACTTCGCCGGACACGGCGCCCTGACCCCCGACGGGGAGCGCGTGTTGCTGGGAACCGACCAGAAGGACGACGAGGCCCAGCTCACCAAGCAGGGCTATCCCCTGAGCGAGCTGGTGGCTCGGGTCACCCGGGCGCGCAAGGCCCGCCAGATCGTGGTGATCCTGGACTGCGCCTTCGGGCGCCTGGGTCGGGATGGCAACCACGTCATCCTGGGGCGCGATGAGGTGAACGTGGCGCCCTTCGCGGGGGTGGACAACGCCAACGTGATGGTCTGGATGGCCACCACGGGCGAAGAGGTGGCCGGCATCTACGAACCGGTGCGCCACGGCCTGTTCACCTACCTGGTGCTGGGCGCCCTGCGCGGCTGGGCCGACGGCGCCGAGGGTGACATGCCCGACGGCATGGTCACCCTGTCGGAGGCCCAGGCCTACGTGTCCGACTCCATGCGGCGCCTGGGGCGCTACCAGGTGCCCTCCATGGAGCAGCGCGAAGAGATGCTGTCCTGGGTGGTGGGCGAAGGGGAGCTGGAACCCGGTCCCACCCCTGACGCCTTCCTCGCCTTCGCCCTGCAGGAGCGCCAGGCCCAGCTGGACGCGGTCTCCGGCGAGGCCGAGGAGCGAGCCCTGATGGACTGGAAGCGGGTGGAGGCCCTGGCCTCCACGGGCAGCGCCGAAGGCCAGCAGGCGCTGCAGACCTATATCCACGACTGGGAGAGGCCCATCCTGAGCATGGACTGGGTGCAGTACGTGCCCCAGGTGCGCGAGGCGCGCCGCATGCTGGCCGTCTGGGGGCAGCAGAAGCCCGAGGAAGCTGCGGAAGAGGGGGCCTCGGAAGAAGGGCATGCCGAGACCGAGCCGACGGACAGCGCCGAGCCGGACACGGCCGAGCCCAAGCCCGAAGAGCTGGACGACAGCTGCGATGATCTGCTCAAGCTGCAGGACATGGCCCTGACCGGCATCCTGCGCGACGGGCAGATCGCCTGCCTGGAGGAGCGCGTCGCCAAAGACAAGAAGATGACGGACAAGGACAAGGTGTCCCGCGTGCTGCTGGTCAACGCCGAGGCCAAGAAGGACCTGGAGCGTTGGGAGCAGCTCATCACGCGGCACCTGGAACAGATCGACCAGTCCGACCCGGATCTCTGTTTCAAGTACACCATCTACCTGTCCAAGAAGGGCAGCGACAACGCCAGCGAGGTGATCATCTGGGCCTCGCGGGCGCTGGAGCGCAAGGACCGCTGGACGGGTAGGCTCTACGAGAAGAAGGTCTACGCCCTGCACCGCCTGCGCTCCGACGCGGCCACCTACTTGTGGAACCAGGCGGAGCAGGTCTACCTGGAAGAGCGCTCGGCCCGGGCAGAGGACCGCGCCGAGCGCGCGCGCGGCAAGGCCAAGGAGTTCTCGCGGGCCTGGCTGGACTACGCGCGCGCCAGCGATCAGGAGGCCGACACCCCGTTGCGCATGTGCCTGTCCGCGGCGGGCGCCATGGACTACTGCGAGGAGGAGTAGAGGGGCACCAGGTTCAGGGGCATGGGCACGCCCTCGCCGCAGGTCAGCAGCTCGCCTTCCGGCGTGTACGCGATGGCTTCGCCCTGCTGCTCCCGCTTCAGGTCCACTCCCCGGGGAGGCTGGTCCCAGTGCGCCTCGGGGCGCTGGGGATCGCTGATCCACTCCCAGGCCTGGGCGTAGGTGCGGATCACCACTGCCGCGCCGTCGTCGCGCCAGTCGCCGGCCGTGGTCTTGCGCTCGGTGCTGGTGGGACCGTGGAACTGCAGGCCAGCGATGCGCTCCAGCGGAGCGGGACCCTCGGAGGGCTGCGCGGCGAAGCGATAGACCTCGGCGCTGCCGGTCTTGTCCTTGGTGACCAGGTAGAGGCGCCCGGTCAGGGGATGAACCAGCAGGGTCTCTGCGTTCTTGGGACCGTCGGGACCGGGATAGCGGGCGTGCCAGGTGGCCATGAGCGCCGCGGGCTGACCCGCGGCCGGCTCGGCCACGGCGTAGACCGCGATTTCGCTGCGCACATGCTTGTTGTCGCCGATGTCCGCGATGTAGAGGCAGCGCTCATCGCCTGTGGGGCAGGGCCCGGCGGCCAGATCCTCCCAGTCGCGGTTGCTGGCCCCCTGCACCGGGTGGGCACCCAGGTAGGTGCCGTCCAGGGTGAAGGCGTAGAGCGCCGGCTCGCCCCCGGAGTCGTTGTGGGTGAACCAGACCCCGGGCCGCGTGCGCGCGAAGGCCAGGCCCGAGGCCTCGGCCACGGTGGGCTCTTTCAGCTTGGCCAGCGCGCGCGGCTCCCCGTAGGCGGGCGTGGTGCTGGACTCTTGCGTCTGCGTGGTGGCAGGAGCGCCCCCCGCGGGCGGTCCGGGCGCCCTGCTGCAGGCGCTGGCCACCGTCATCAGCGTGCAGGCGGCCAGCGCGGGGGGACGGAGCATGGTCTTTTGTTGAATCAGCCGCCGATCCGCTTGGGAGGACCGTCGGGCCGGCGGTGCATGAAGCCGCCCATGCCGGCCTTGCCCTTCCACTCGCCGTGATCCCAGAGCACGCGCCCGCGTGAGAAGACCACGTCGAAGCTGCCGATGCCGGGCATGCCCTCGTAGCAGTTGTAGTCGCAGTTGTGCTGGCTGCGCTCCATGCCCATGGTGTAGGTGGCTTCCGGATCGAAGATCACCAGGTCGGCATCGGAGCCCACGGCGATGGTGCCCTTCTGGGGGAAGAGATGGAAGAAGCGCGCCGGCTGCGTGCAGCAGAGGTCGATCCAGCGGTGCACGTCGATGCGGCCCTTCTTGACCCCGTAGGTGTAGAGCACGCCCATGCGGTCGCCCAGGCCCGGCGCCCCGTTGGGGATCTTTGTGTAGTCCTCGCGGCCCATGGGCTTCTGGGTCTCGAAGAAGAAGGGACAGTGGTCGGTGGCCACGGTCAGCAGCGAGCCATCGGCCAGCGCGTTCCAGAGGGCCTCCTGGTGGCCCAGGGGGCGGATGGGCGGGCTCATCACCCACTTGGCGCCCTCGAAGTTCGGCCGCGAGTAGACCTCGTCGCTGAACATCAGGTACTGGGGGCAGGTCTCGGCGAAGACCTGCTGGCCGCGGGCGCGGGCCTCGCGCACGGCCGCCAGGGCTTCCTTGCAGGTCAGGTGCACCACGTAGAGCTTGCAGTCCGCGTAGCGCGCCAGCGCGATGGCGCTGGCCGTGGCCTCGCCCTCGACGCCCGAGGGGCGGCTGGGCTGGTGCCATTCCGGACCCAGCTTGCCCTCGGCCTTGTGCTGGGCCTGCATGGACTCCACGATGCTGCCGTTCTCGGCGTGGATGCTGACCGGGATGCCCAGGGCGCCGGCGTCCTTCATGAAGTCGAAGAGCTCGGGGTCCTCGACGCCCAGCACGCCCTTGTAGGCCATGAAGGTCTTGAAGGAGGAGACGCCGCGCTCGATGCAGGCCTTGACGCCGGCCTTGGCGGCCGGGGAGTCGTACCAGGTCATGCACATGTGGAAGGCGTAGTCGAAGACGGCCTTGCCTTCGGCCTTGGCCATCCAGGTGTCGAGCACGTCCTCGTAGTCGGCGTTGCGGGTGGAGATGGCGAAGTCCACGATCGAGGTGGTGCCGCCGTAGGCCGCGGCCCGCGTGCCCGTGAGGAAGTCGTCGCTGGACATGGTGCCCATGAAGGGCATGTCCAGGTGCGTGTGAGCGTCGACGCCGCCGGGGATCACCCAGCGGCCCGCGGCGTCGAAGACTTCGTCTTCGGGGCTGGCGGGCAGGTCGCGGGCGATGGCCACGACCACGCCGCCTTCGATGCGGAGGTCGGCCTTGTAGCGGTCGGCGGCGGTGACGATCTCGCCGTTCTTGATGAGTGTAGCCATGGTCGCGCTCCTAGGGCAGCAGCTTCATCATGTCGCCGTAGGTCTCTGGGCGGCGGTCCCGGAAGAACTGCCATACCTTACGTACCTCGGTGATTATGTCCAGATCGCAGTCCGCGAAGATCAGCTCGTCGTCATCCTCGCCGGCCTCGGCCAGGAACTGGCCGCGCGGGTTGCAGATGTAGCTGCTGCCGTAGAACTTGCCGATGTTCCAGGGGGGCTCCACGCCCACGCGGTTGGAGGCGGCCATGTAGTAGGAGTTGGCCACGGCATGAGCGGGCTGCTCCAGCTTCCACAGGTACTGGGAGAGGCCAGCCACGGTGGCGGAGGGGTTGAAGACCACCTCGGCGCCGTTGAGGCCCAGCAGGCGGGCGCCCTCAGGGAAGTGGCGGTCGTAGCAGATGTAGATGCCCACCTTGGCGTAGCGGGTCTGGAAGACCGGGTAGCCCAGGTTGCCGGGCTTGAAGAAGTACTTCTCCCAGAAGCCGGAGGTCTGGGGGATGTGGTTCTTGCGGTAGATGCCCAGGGTGGAGCCGTCGGCGTCCAGGCAGACAGCCGAGTTGTAGTAGACGCCCGGCATGGCCTCTTCGAAGATGGGAACCACCATGGCCATGGCGTACTTGCGCGCGTAGGGGCGCAGGCGCTCCACTGTGGGACCCTCGGCCGGCTCGGCGGAGGAGTACCAGCGGGGATCCTGGCTGGGGCAGAAGTAGGGCGTGGAGAAGATCTCTTGCAGCCCGAGGATCTGCACGCCTTCTTCGCCCGCCTTCTCGATCAGCGGGATGTGACGCGCGATGCCGGCCTCGATCACCTCGGGGATGGGGACCGACTCGTCGTTGATGGGGTTGGCAGTCTGGATCAGACCGACGCGGACCGTGCGTTGCATGAACACCTCCTGGCGATGGCCGACGGGCGGAAAGAACGAGCGAGCATAGCACGCTGTCGGATTTTGCACCGCGCCTGACGGACGGCTCGACGCCCAGGCTCAAGCGAGCAGGCAGGGTGCCCGCGGATCATGCCGCCTGGCGCGCGCCCGGGCCGTGGCCTGGTCGCGGCTGCCGTAGCTGTAGCGGCAGCCCATTGTGCAGGTGTCGTAGACCCCGATGTCCGCCTCGGCGCTGCAGGCGCAGCCCTGGCGCGTGGCACGGCGTGTCGGAGGCTTGATGCTGCGTAGCTCCGGGTAGACGCGCGCCGCCCAGGCGTAGCTGTTGCAGCCCGGGGCCGGGGCTCCGAGGGCCTGGCGCAGGGGATCGTCGCAGCAGACCGTCAGCGTGATGCCGCGCTTCAGAGCGGCTGCGCGCAGCTGGCTGCAGAGCTCGAGTCTGGTGGCCTGCTCGGGCTCCGGAAGGCTGTCGCCGGTCTGTTGGCAGTAGCGCTGCAAGTCGGGGCGCACCCGGCGGCCGTAGGCCGTGACGAAGGAAATGGCCACGCGCTCCGCTAGCCCGGCCATGCCATCGGCCAGCTGCTGGAAGCGCTGCAGGTGGAAGGCCGCGGGGTATCGCTGCGACAGGAAGATCGGATCGTAGCGCCAGAGCAGGGCGCCCGAGGGCAGCAGCTGCGCCAGATCGCGGGCGGCCGCCAGGGCGCGCTCGGGGGAGGGAGCGCCCGGCTCCACCGGCGTGCCCCCCAGGGCCGTGAGGGTCAGGTTGAAGAGCACGGGAAAGCCGCGCGCGCGCACCCGCTCCAGCACCGGCAGGAAGGGGCGCGGCCAGCGACTCCAGAAGTTGAACCAGAGCACATCGGCAGGGTTCAGCGAGACCCGGCAGCGCCGCGGCGGCCCAGCGGGGATGTACTCGGCGAAGCCGGCCTGCAGGCGTTCGCCGAACCAGGCGGTGTAGAGCGCCGGGATGTCGGTGCGCCGGCTGGCGCTGATGGCGCGGGCTGTCGGGCGCAGGGTGGTGGGCTTCCAGCGCATGGGGCTTTCCCTATCCGCATGGCGGGGTCCAGCCCCGGATCCGTGGGGCCCAAAAAAGCTGGGCTTTGACGGCGATGGCCTGTTATGGCCTGCTGAATCGTGGAAGGAGTGCCCATGAAGAAGAGGATGCTCATCTCTAGCGCCGTGCTCGGCTGTTTCCTGGTCCTGGCCTTTGGCAGCAACAAGGAGGCCATGGAGCAGATCCAGGCGGAGATCGAGAAGGCCCAGGCTGGTGGCGGCGGGGGTGGCGGCAACGCTGCGGCTTGTCGCAACTACGTCGAGACCTACAACAGCCTGCCTTGCATGGGCTCCATCAAGCTCAAGGCCGACGATATCTGCCCGGCCATGCTCGATCAGTCGCCCATCGACATGACCGGCTACTACGACTGCATGGCCGAGAATTCGAAGTGCAATGGCAATATCCCGGATCTGTCCGGCGTGGCCGACTGCAAGATGCCTACGATGTAGCTAGCGTCGTCGGAGCCCCGGCTGCGCGTCATGAGCGTGCCGAACGAGGATCCGTCTGATGCTGTCGCCCATGGAGCCGGTGTGAGCGCCGGTGCTCCTGCGAAAGCTGCGCCCAAGCAGAGCTTGAGCGCGCTGGGCACGCTGCTGGGAGGGGGCTCCGATCCCCGCTTCCTGCTGCTCTGCGGCTTCCTGCCCATTCTGGTGGGCGGGTTGATCTACATCCTCTTCCGCGACGAGTCCCTCTGCATGTTCACCTGGGCGCGGGCCCTGGGCCTGGGGGGGCTGGTGCAGGCGGCGCGGGTGCACAGCATGCCCTACGTGGGCTACCTGCCCGAGTGGTTGCTCTTCAGCCTGCCCGATGGGGCCTGGGTCTTCGCTTGCACGGCCGTGTTCGCGCGGCTCTGGCCCGATGGCCCCTGGCCGCTGCGCCTGGCCTGGATCGGCATGGGCTCGATCCTGGCCATCGGGGGTGAAATAGGCCAGTGGTTCGGCTTCGTCCCGGGCACCTTCGATCCGACCGACCTGGTGGCCTACGCTCTGGCGGGCGTGATGGCCTTCTGGTTGGCCAATGCGGCCTTCCTGGGCGTCGAGCGCGCTTGAAGACCCCACAGGGGGCGCCGGACGCAGCCTCGAGACCGCGGGTCGACATCACCCGCGGCAGCGTGCTGGGGAACGTGCTCTACATGGGCCTGCCCTCCATGGTGGGCTTCGCGGCCATGACGGTCTACGGGCTGACCGACATCTTCTGGCTGGGGCGGTTGGGCACGGACCAGGTGGCCGCGGTGACGCTCTTCGGCTTCGTGGGCTGGGTGCTGGGCACGGCCAATTCCGTGGTGGGTACGGGCACGGCCGCCCTGGCGGCGCGTCGCTACGGGGAGCGCGACCTGGCCGGAACCCGTGACGCCATCCTGCAGAGCTTCCTCTTGAAGCTGCTGCTGGGGGTGCTGGTGGGGGCGGCCGCGCTGGTGCTGCTGCCGTGGATCCTGCGCGTGATGAACGCCGAGCCCGCGGTGTTGAGGCATGCCCGGGCCTATGGCCAGGTCTTCCTGGGCGGGCTGCCGGTGTTGTTCTGCTCGTACACGGCCTATACGGGGCTGCGGGCCGTGGGGGACGCCCCGGCGGGCATGCGCATCATGCTCGTCACCACGGCCCTGAACATCGTGCTGGACCCGATCTTCATCTTCGTGCTTGAGCTCGGCTGCGCCGGGGCGGCCCTGGCCACGGTGGTGGCGGCGGGCTCCGGGCTGACTGCCGGGATCTGGCTGCTGCGCAGCGGGCGCAGCAATATCGCGCTGCGCTTCCCCGACGGCCTGCGAGCCAAGCCGGCGGTCATGGCTCAGCTGCTGCGCATCGGCGCCCCGGCCGCCGTCAGCGACCTGTCCCGCAGCCTCTCCTACTGGGTGGTGGCCGCGGTGGTGGCCAGCTTTGGTACGGCGGTGGTGGCGGCCTTTGGCGTGGTGATGCGCGTGGTGGAGGTGGGGATCCTGGTGGGCGTGGGCCTGGGCGCGGGTGCGGGGGCCGTAGTGGGGCAGAACCTGGGTGCGGGCAAGCCCTTGCGTGCCCGGGAGGCCGTGGGAAAGGCGGTCCTGCTGGCCGTCGTATTGGCCGGGGCGCTGGCGCTGGCCGAGTATTTCTGCGCCGTCTGGGTGTTGGGGCTGTTCACCCGGGATCCGGCCGTGATCCTGGTGGGTATCCCCGCGCTGCGCATCATGACGGCCGCCCAGGTGCTCATCGCCATGCAGATCACCTTGCTGGCGGCGTTCTTCGGATCGGGCGACACCTTGCCGCCCATGGTGATCTCGGTGGTGGCCGCCTGGGGGGCCAAGGTGCCGGCGGTGCTGCTGTGCATCCACGTGCTGGGCACCAGCGAGCTGGGCGTCTGGTGGTCCATCTTCGGCGTCTGCGCGCTGGAGTTGGGGGCGATCTGGATCTGGTTCAGGCGTGGCAAGTGGATGGAGAAGA
This sequence comes from uncultured Enterobacterales bacterium, assembly GCA_964454135.1. Classification (GTDB taxonomy): domain Bacteria; phylum Myxococcota_A; class UBA796; order UBA796; family JAFGLY01; genus CAYVQL01. The sequence goes on from CAYVQL010000204.1 coordinate 13,139, forward strand.
AGGTGTGAGAGGGGGGGGGCGCTCAGCCGAGCTCGGTCAGATCCACCCGCCGGACGCCCGGCAGCCCATCGAAATCCCGGTCCGCCGTGAGGATGGCCCCGATGCCGTGGACGGACATCACCGCCAGGTGCAGCAGGTCGCGCACGGCGATACGGCGATGTTCCAGGGCGTCGGCGTGATGGGCTTGCGCGTCGATGAAGGCGCCTACGACGGCTTCGTCCACGGCCAGCACACGCAGGGGCAGGGCCAGGATGTGGCGCTGCAGTTGGTGGCCGACGTGGGCCTTTCCGATCGAGGCGTAGCGGTAGGCGATCTCCTGGAAGAGCTCGCTGTCCACGCAGGGCGTCCACGGCTGCAGACCGCGGGAGTCGGCTAAGCGCTGGACGATGCTGCGGGCGGGATCGCGATAGGGATGCTCGCCCCCTGCCGCGTACATGAAGACGTTGGCGTCGAGCAGGATCCTAGCCATCGTAGCGCCGCTCGAGGTCGCGCTTGGCCGGCCGCCACTCGAAGCCCGGATCGTGCTCGGCGCAGAGGAATGCCGCCGCTTCTTGCAGCTGCGCCGCGGAGCGCCGTTGGCGTGCCAGGCGCTCCTGGATCGCCTCGCGCACGACGCTGGCCACCGATGTGCCCTGCTCCTCGGCCAGCGCCTTCAGCGCGGCGTGCTCCTGCGGATCCATCAACACCACCAGCCTGTGGTTGAGCATGGGCGCTCCTCGACATGTACATGTACATGGTAATGTCGGCTGGGTGGGCACGCAAGCCCTGTGATTTCAGCGCTGCCCTTTCCACACCCACCTTGACCCCCACCCCCCCGGCCACATACCCTTTCATTCCTGAAGCTTCCCGGAGGAAGGTCCCATGCCGCTGAACCTGGACGCCATCGGTGAGAAGATAGGCCCCAAGGTCAAGGAATACACCTGGAAAGACGTGGTGCTGTACGCCCTGGGCGTGGGCGCCGGCTTCGACGACCTGGACTACTGCTACGAGAACACCCTCAAGGCGGTGCCCAGCTTCTCCATCGGCGCCGTCTTCGACTTCCTGGCCGAGGCCGCTATCCGCTCGGGGGCCAACTTGGCGGGCATCCTGCACGGCGAGCAGGACATCATCTTCCACCAGCCCATCCCGGTGGAGGGCACGCTGACCACCGAGGGCGCCATCACGCGCATCTACGACAAGGGGCCCGGCAAGGGGGCGCTGGTGGTGGCCGAGGCGGACAGCTGGCACAGCAACGGCCGCAAGATCTTCACCAACATCTTCACGCTCTTCAGCCGCCTGGACGGCGGCTTCGGCGGCCAGAACGCCCCCCGCGAGCGCGTGGAGTTCCCGGATCGCGAGCCCGACTTCGAAGAGCGCGCCCTGCCCTCGGGCGACCAACCCCTGCTCTATCGCCTGTCCGGCGACATCTTCGCCCTGCACGTGGACCCGGAATTCGCCCGCTCCAGCGGCTTCGAAAAACCCATCATGCACGGCCTGTGCACCCACGGCTACGCCTGCAGAGCTGTCGTCAAGCACCTCTTCCCGGGCGAGCCCGAGCGCATGAGCCGCTTCCGCAACCGCTTCTCGCGGCCCCTCTATCCGGGCGTGTCCGTGCGCACGCAGATCTGGAAGCTGGAAGAGGGGCGGGCCGTCTTCCGCACCATCAACGACGAGACGGGTGAGGTGGTGATCGACCGCGGGCTGGTGGAGTGGATCGACCGCGCCGAGCTGGCGCGCCGCCAGGCCGCCCCCGAGATCGACTTCGACGGCCAGGTGGCCATCGTCACCGGCGCCGGCGCCGGCCTGGGCCGCGCCTACGCCCTGGAGCTGGCCCGCCGCGGCGCCCGCGTGCTGGTCAACGACCTTGGTGGCGCCCGCGACGGCTCGGGCGAGGGCTCCCAGCGGGCCGCCGATGCCGTGGTGCAGGAGATCGTGGACGCCGGCGGCCAGGCGCTGGCCAACTACGACTCCGTGGCCACGGTGGAAGGCGGCGAGGCCATGGTGCAGCAGGCCTGGGCCGCTTGGGGCCGCGTGGACGTGTTGATCAACAACGCCGGCATCCTGCGGGATCGCAGCCTGCTCAAGCTGGAGCAGGCCGACTGGGACGCCGTGCTGGACGTGCACCTCAAGGGCGCCTACTGCGTCACGCGTCCGGCCTTCGCCGCCATGAAGAGCCAGGGCTATGGCCGCATCATCATGACCACCTCGGCCGCCGGCCTGTTCGGCAACTTCGGCCAGAGCAACTACGGCGCCGCCAAGATGGGGGTGCTGGGCCTGATGAGCACCCTGGAGCTGGAGGGCGCGCGCTACGACATCAAGGTCAACGCCGTGGCGCCCATCGCGGCCACCCGCCTGACCGAGGACATCCTGCCGCCGAACCTGCTGGAGGCCCTGCAGCCCGAGGCCATCGTCCCCCTGACCCTCTTCCTCTGTTGTCGGGACTGCCCGGTCAGCGGCGATATCTACAACGCCGGCGCCGGGCTCTTCGGACGGGCCGCCATCGTGGCCGGGCCCGGGGCCCTGGTGGGGGGCGAGCAGCCCGCCACGCCGGAGCAGATCGCGGATCGCTGGGAGGAGATCTGCTCCCTGGAGGGCGCGGCCGAGCACGGTGACGCCATCGCCTCGCTGGGCCCCATGATGGACGCCCTGCAGGGCGGCGGCCCCGACAAGCAAGAGAGCGCCTCGGCCCAGGCCGGCGCGGGCGAGGTCTTCGCGCGCATGCCCGAGGCCTTCCAGGCCGACCGCGCCGCGGGCGTGGAGGTGATCTTCCAGTTCAGCCTCTCCGGCGAAGGGGGTGGCGAGTGGCACGCCGTGATCGAGGGCGGGACCTGCCAGGTGGGCGAGGGCGCCCATGCCTCGCCCACCACCACCATCCTGATGGAGGCCGGGGACTTCCTGGATCTCATCGCCGGCAAGCTGAACGCCATGGCCGCCTACACCTCGGGCACGCTCAAGATCAAGGGCGACCTGATGAAGTCCCAGCTGATCGAGAAGCTCTTCAAGTTCTAGGAGCACGAAGATGATCGGTATCCTCTCCTACGGCGGTCACATCCCGCGCCTGCGCATCGACCGCATGAGCATCTACCAGCGCGCCGGCTGGTTCGCGCCGGCCACCATCATGGTGGCGCAGGGCGAGCGCGCCTTCTGCAACTGGGACGAAGACCCGCTCACCATGGCGGTGGCCGCGTCCCGCGACTGCCTGGTGGGGCGCGAACGGTCGCAGGTGGATGGGCTCTTTCTCTGCTCCACCACCATGCCCTTCGCCGATCGGCTGAACGCCGGCGTGGTGCAGACCGCCCTGGACCTGCGGGCCGACATGCGTACGCGCGATTTCGCCGCCACGCAGCGCGCTGGCACCAGCGGCCTGGTGAGCGCCCTGGACACGCTGCGCGCCGGGGCCGCGCGCCAGCTGCTGGTCACCGCCAGCGACCAGCGCCTGGCCAAGGCGGCCTATTTCTACGAGATGTGGTTCGGCGACGGCGCCGCGTCGCTGCTGGTGGGAGAGGGCGACGACGACGAAATCATCGCCGAGCACCTGGGCAGCTACGCGGTCTCCTACGACTTCGTGGACCACTACCGCGGGGCGCTGAAGCGCTTCGACTATATGTGGGAGGAGCGCTGGGTGCGGAGCCAGGGCTACGCGCGCATCATCCCCGAGGCCGTGCAGGGCCTGTTGGACCAGCTCGAGCTCACCATGGACGACGTGGACAAGCTCGTCTTTCCATGCTTCTTCAAGGGCGAGCACCGCGCCATCGCCCATCGCCTGGGCGCGGCGCCCGAGAAGGTGGCCGACAACCTGCACGAGGTCTGCGGCGAGACCGGCGCCGCCCATCCCCTGGTGATGCTGGTGCACACCCTGGAGCGCTGCCAGCCCGGCGAGCTGGTGCTGGCCGTGGGCTTCGGCCAGGGTGCCGACGCCCTGGCCTTTCGGGTCACCGAGGCCATCAATCAGCTGCCCGCGCGGCGCGGGATCCGCGGCTGCCTGGACGAGGCCGAGCGCTGCGACAACTACGAGAAGTTCCTCAAGTTCCGCGATCTCATCAGCACCGAGATGGGCATCCGGGCCGAGGCCCCCACCCAGACCGCCATGAGCGTGCTCTGGCGCAAGCGCAAGATGATCCTGGGCCTGGTGGGCGGGCGCTGCACGGCCTGCGGCACGCCCCAGTTCCCGCGCATGGAGATCTGCGTCAACCCCGGCTGCCGCGCCACGGGCACGCAGGAGGACTACGGCTTCGCCGAGCGCGACGCCGTGGTCAAGACCTACACGGCCGACCTGCTGGCCGTCTCGGTGGATCCGCCCGCCATCTACGGCATGGTGCAGTTCGAGGGCGGCGGCCGCATGATGGCCGATTTCTCCGACTGCGTGCTGGACGACATCAGCGTGGGCCAGCCCGTGCGCATGGCTCTGCGCAAGCGCTACAGCGACGCCGAGCGCGGCTTCACGGGCTACTTCTGGAAGGCCCTGCCCCTGCCCGTGGAAGAGGCGGCCGACGCTACCGAGCCCGAGCAGCGCGTGCGCTTCGACGGCCGCGTGGCCGTGGTCACCGGCGCCGGCGCAGGCCTGGGGCGCTGCTACGCCCTGGAGCTGGCTGAGCGCGGCGCCCGGGTGGTGGTCAACGACCTGGGCGGCGCGGCCGACGGCAGCGGCGAGGGCTCGGCGCGGGCCGCCGACGCGGTGGTGGCCGAGATCGAGGCCCTGGGGGGCGAGGCCGTGGCCAGCTACGACTCGGTGGCCACGGCCGAGGGCGGCCAGGCCATCGTGCAGGCCGCGCTGGACACCTGGGGTCGCATCGACGTGCTGGTGAACAACGCCGGCATCCTGCGGGACCGCAGCATGGTCAAGCTGGAGCCTCCGGACTGGGAGGCCGTGCTGGCCGTGCACCTGCAGGGAGCCTACTTCGTCACCCGGCCGGCCTTCGCTGCGATGAAGCGCCAGGGCTACGGCCGCATCGTCATGACCACCTCGGCCGCCGGTCTGTTCGGCAACTTCGGCCAGAGCAACTACGCGGCCGCCAAGTTGGGCCTGGTGGGCCTGATGAACACCCTCAAGCTGGAGGGCGCGCGCAGCGACGTGCTGGTCAACACGGTGGCGCCCATCGCCACCACGCGCCTGACCGAGGAGCTGCTGCCCCCCAACCTGCTGGACGCCCTGCAGCCCGAGCAAATCGCCCCGGCGGTGCTCTACCTGTGCTGGGAGGGCTGCCAGACCAGCGGTCAGATCATCAACGCCGGTGCCGGCCACTTCAGCCGAGCCGCGCTGGTCTCGGCCCCGGGCGTGGTGCTGGGCGAGGGCGAGCTGCCCACCGTCGAGGACGTCAAGCGGGCCTGGGAGCAGGTGCGCAGCCTGGAGGACGCCCAGGAGTACGGCGACGCCATGAGCTCGTTGGGACCCGTGCTGCAGGCCTTGACCGGCGGACCTCCCCCGGACGAGGCTACGGCCGAGGACTCCGGCGAGTCCACGGGCGTGGCGGGCATCTTCGCCCGCATGCCCAGCGCCTTCCTGGCCGACAAGGCCGCGGGTGTGAGCGTGGTCATCCAGTTCAGCATCGGCGGCGAGGGCGGCGGCGACTGGAACGCGGTCATCGCCGACGGCAGCTGCGCGGTGTCGGAGGGCCTGCACGACGCGCCCACCACCACCGTGCTGATGGACGCCGCCGACTTCGTGGAGCTCATAGAGGGGCGCCTGAACGCCATGGCGGCCTTCACCACCGGCAAGCTCAAGATCAAGGGCGACCTGATGAAGTCGCAGCTGATCGAGAAGCTCTTCTCCTTCCGGGGAGCGTGAACCATGGCGAGCGGAATCAAAGACAAGGTGGCCATCATCGGCATGGGTTGCACGCGCTTCGGCGAGCGCTGGGACGTGGGCGCCGAGGAGCTGATGGTCGAGGCCTACACGGAATGCCTGCAGGACGCCGGCATCGCGCCGGACGAGATCCAGGCTGCCTGGCTGGGCACCTGCCTGGAGGAGATCAACGTTGGCAAGAGCGCGCTGCCCATGTCAGTGGCGCTGCGCCTGCCCTTCATCCCGGTCACGCGCACCGAGAACTTCTGCGCCAGCGGCACCGAGGCCTTCCGGGGCGCGGTCTACGGTGTGGCCTCGGGGGCCTACGACGTCTGCCTGGCCATGGGCGTGGAGAAGCTGAAGGACACCGGCTACGGCGGGCTACCCAATATGGGCTCCCATGCTGGCACACTGAACTGGCTGTGGTGGCCCAATCTCACTGCGCCGGGGGCCTTCGCCCTGCTGGCCAGCGCCTACGCCGCCAAGCACGGGCTGACGGAGCAGGAGCTGAAGCGGGGCATGGGCCACGTCTCGTCCAAGAGCCACGCCAACGCGCTGCTCAATGACAAGGCCCACCTGCGCAAGGCCCTGAGCGACGAGCAGTGCATGTCCTCGCCGATTGTGGCCCATCCCCTGGGGCTCTTCGACTGCTGCGGCGTCAGCGACGGCGCGGCTTGCGCCATCGTCACCACGGTGGAGCGCGCCAAGGCCATGGGCCTGGGGACCATCGTCTCCGTCAAGGCCCTGCAACTGGCCCTCTCCAGTGGAGAGGAGATGGGCTACGACGGCTGGGACGGCGACCACTTCATGACCACCACCCGCTGCAGCAGGGCGGCCTACCAGGAGGCCGGTATCCGCAAGCCCCGCGAGGAGATCTCCATGATGGAGCTGCACGACTGCTTCTCCATCACCGAACTGGTCACCTACGAGGACCTGCACATCTCGCCCCGCGGCGGTGCCGTGAAGGACATCCTGGACGGCTTCTATGATCGCGAGGGCGGCGGCATCCCGGCCCAGGTGGACGGCGGCCTGAAGTGCTTCGGCCACCCCATCGGCGCCTCGGGGCTGCGCATG